>DATFYN010000309.1:0-2193 GCA_035315025.1 Myxococcota bacterium | reverse complement strand
CCGACCACGCGGTATACCGCATCGGGTGCGAAGTACGGCTCGAGACGTGTCCAGTCGTCGTCGACGTAGGTCTTCTCGAAGGCCTGCGCGTACTCAACGAATCTCTGTAGAAGGGTCCCGTCGGGGTTCATCGTTTTCTCCGTGCGCCGGTTAAAGCCGGCGAGGTGAAAGGGTGAAAGTCCTGAACAGTGAAGGCAGAGCCAGCCACACTGTCCCCGAGTCCTGCGTCGTTGCCCGTGAGGGCAGGGGCGAAGCGTGGACAGGGGAAGGTGCGGGTCGGGTATTCAGCCGTGAAATCCATGCCCTCGGGTGCAAGCCCGAGGCCTTCCGGGGTGCCGACGCAGTGGAGAAATGCGGAAGGCGAGACCGGGTGCGTCGCCAAGGCCAGACGCACGCGGACCCCGCGCGGTCAGAGACCCCGAACACGCATCGAATCACCTCGCGCGGAAGCCGGGAGGTCTCGCGCTCGTCTGCGGGGAAGGTCTCCGCAGGCCGCATCGGGAAGTCCAAGGACGCACGCCGATGATGCACGGGCGCGAGAAGTCGGACGGGGTCGTAGTACCGGAGAAGCTGCCGAACAAAGCCGAGCGATCGGGGGCGGAGGCGGTGGAGGGAAGGGCCCCGGCCAAGGGGAACCCGCAAGAGCGCAACGCGCTCCGGACGCAGCGCCGGGTCAGTGCGCACAGCGCGCTCGCGCGGGTACGGGAGGTAGCCAGGAAGGACAGGAAGCAGCGCTTCACCGCGCTCCTGCATCACGTCTACGACATCGATCGTCTGCGCGAGGCGTACTTCGCACTGAAGCGGGACGCCGCAGCGGGCGTCGACGGCGAGACGTGGCGGCACTACGGCGAGCAGCTGGAGGAGAACCTCCGGGAGCTCTCGGAGCGGCTGCGGCGAGGGGCGTACCGGGCGAGACCGGCTCGCCGGGCCTTCATCCCCAAAGCGGACGGGCGGCTGCGGCCGCTCGGTGTGCCCGTGCTGGAGGACAAGCTCGTCCAGCGGGCCACCGCCGAGGTGCTGAACGCCCTCTACGAGACGGACTTTCTCGGCTTCTCGTACGGGTTCCGGCCCGGGCGCAGTGCGCACCAAGCGCTCGATGCGCTCGCCGTCGGCATCTGGTCGAGGAAGGTGAAGTGGGTGCTCGACGCGGACATTCGGAGCTTTTTCGATGCGATGAAGCACGAGTGGATCGTGAAGTTCCTCGAGCACCGGATCGCGGATGAGCGCGTCGTGCGGCTGATCCAGAAGTGGCTCGGCGCCGGCGTGCTCGAGGACGGGAAGCGAACCCGAAGTACGGAGGGCGCCGTCCAGGGCGGGAGCATTAGCCCGCTCTTGGCGAACGTTTATCTGCACTACGTGTTCGACCTGTGGACCCAGCGCTGGAGACGTCAGCCGGGGCGCGGCGAGGTGATCGTCGTGCGCTATGGGGATGACTTTGTCGTTGGGTTCGAGCACGAGCGGGATGCCGACGCCTTCCTGGCCGCGCTGCGCGAGCGCTTCGCGCAGTTCGGTCTGGAACTTCACCCCGACAAGACGCGCCTCTTGGAGTTCGGCCGCTATGCGGCGAGCCACCGGGCGGAGCGTGGTCTGGGGAAGCCTGAGACGTTCGACTTTCTCGGCTTCACGCACATCTGTGCCAAGACGAGGAATGGACGTTTCACCGTGCGGCGGCAGACGATGGGCAAGCGGCTGCGCGCCAAGCTCAGCGAGGTGAAGACCGAACTGAGGCGACGGATCACGCAGCCGATTCCCGAGCAAGGTACCTACCTGCGCGCGGTCGTTCTCGGACACGCTCGCTACTACGGCGTGCCTGGGAACGGTGCTGCGTTGCTGGCGTTCCGGTACCAGCTCGGCTGGCTCTGGGGACGCAGCTTGCGCCGACGTGGCAATCGCCGCGTCCCCGCGTGGCAGCGTCTCCGGCGTCACATCCGCCGCTGGCTCCCGATTCCGCACATCTGCCATCCCTGGCCTTCGCAGCGCCTCGGCGTCATCACCCAAGGCAAGAGCCCGGTGCGGTAGCTCCGCACGCCGGGATCTGTGGAGGGGGTTGTGGGCAACCATGATTCCTACTCCGACGACACGCCACCAACAATGTTCGATCAGAGTCGGAAGCTTGGGGGACTGGAGTATGATCCTCATAGCCCACTCGCACCACAGATTGAGCAGATCACTAAGGTGCTCGTCAAAAAGGTG
>DATFYN010000308.1:0-11053 GCA_035315025.1 Myxococcota bacterium | reverse complement strand
CCGACCACGCGGTATACCGCATCGGGTGCGAAGTACGGCTCGAGACGTGTCCAGTCGTCGTCGACGTAGGTCTTCTCGAAGGCCTGCGCGTACTCAACGAATCTCTGTAGAAGGGTCCCGTCGGGGTTCATCGTTTTCTCCTCCTGTATGCGGCGCCGGACCTCAGCGCCGTTTGCCAGCCGGTGCTGCGAGCGGGCCCACGTTGCGGAGCGTTTCGCCGTCGAGGGGCCGAGGATGCGCGGCATAGCGCCCGCGGACCCTCGTGGCCATGTGTCACCGACAGTGTCAGCGCCGCGTCGTTCGTCCGGTCAAATCGAGCGGGATCACGTTGCGAAGCTGGTCGGCAGGGAAGGCCTTTCCTTCGACGAACATCCCGATGCCTGTATCGACGAGCGAGAAGAAAGCCGCCAGCGCATCGAGGCGGGCGTTGAGGAACGCGACGCGGTCGCGCGACAGGCCGGCGCGCGGTGCCGCGGCTTTCGTCTCCTTGATCGCCGCGACCACTTGACGGACGGTCCAGCGAAAGCGCCGCTCGAAGATCTCCTGCATCGCACGAAAGAAGTCCTTGGCCGCCTCGTAGTGATCCTTGCGCGAGCCTGCCACGGGCTTGCGCCGGACCAGGTGCCACTCGACGAGCACGCGGATGTTGAGCGAGACGTTGCTCTTGCTCTGCTCGAGCTCCGCGGCGATCTCTTCGAGAGACAGCGAGCTGTCTTGCAGGTACAGGAGCGCGAAGATCCGCCCTTGCTGCTGGGTGAGGATTCCCGAGGTGGCAGCCGCAGCGCCGATCCCATCCACGAAGCTCGCTGTCGTTCGATCCATGCCCTGACCTCCCCATTTTTGGTCCACCTAGGACGTCGCGCGGTGGATCGCACGCTCGCCGTGTGTGCGTCGGCTGCGCTGCATCCAGGTCTGCAACGTCGCGAGCCCGGCTCCGACCACGACGACGCCGATCACCCAGGCGCCTCCGCCACCGATGCAACACCTTCTTTTCTGTCGTTGCGAACGTTTAAAACATTTCGTACGCTCTGTCAACATTGCCGGGTTCAGAGCTGAGCCGCACCTCAAGCGAGAGGGCATGCCTATGCTGAGGACCTCTAATCACACGAAATCGGCCGCTACGAAAAGCGGTGAAGGCGGCCCCCCTCCGGCCAACAAGGGTTTCGGTGAGCCCCCAGACGACGCCCGCTCGTGTCCTCGCCGCCTAATATCTATAAGACGTCGCATGGACCGAGGATCAGCATGAGGCTTCCGAACGCAGCACACGAATCTCGCCCCTGGCGTATCCGCGAAATCGCGCCGGACTTTACTCTGGAGGATGTCTGGGCCCTTCCCGTGCACGGTGGCGCCGAGGACTTCCAAACGCTGCTCGAGCTGATGGCTTCCGGCGATCCAGCCAATTCGGAGTCCCTCGCGACTCGCGTGCTGTGGCGTGTCCGCGATCGCCTCGGCAGTTGGTTCGGCCTCGGCAGGGTTCTGGCCCCGATCGACAGCGGTTGGGATGATGCCGCAGGCAAACTGCCGATTCCGGGTACGAACGAAACCTCACTGATCGACCGACTGCCAGACGATCTGCGCAACACGGCGGCGGATCTGGATTTCGACTCCCTGCCTTTCGCGCCCCTCTATCGCACCGACGTCGAATTTGCCGCGGAACTGTCGAACCAGACCGTGCACGGCGTGATGCACCTGGCTTGGGTCGATCAGGGCGAAGGCCGCTACCAAGGACAGATGGCCGTCTACGTCAAGCCACGCGGTCGGCTCGGGAAGGGATACATGGCGCTCATCAAGCCGTTCCGGCATTGGCTTGTTTACCCAGCACTCATGCGACAGATCGAACGAGCGTGGAATACACGCCACGCGAGCATCATTCGTCCGCTCGCCGCCGTGAGTGCTGGAGGTGCAGCTTGAACGCGATGTGGCTGATCGCAGGGATCTTGGGGTGGTCGGCAGCAGCCGTACACGCCATCGGTGGTGAAAGGATGATATTCCCCGGCGTCGATCCGCAAACGCTGCCTTCGACGAGGTTCGGAGGGCAGGCAACGACGCGGCGGCTTCTGCGAACTACCTGGCACATCACCTCGGTCGCGTTCGCCGTGTCCGCGACCGTCCTCCTCGTCTGTGCGACGATCGGAGCAACCGATGCAATCCGGGGTGCTGCGCGCGTTGCTGCTGCGAGCTTCTCAGCGTTCGCTGTGGTCGTCATCATCGCTGCGCGCTCGCAGGGGCCCCGCGGCCTCTTTCGGCATCCCGCTCCGTTCTTGCTAGCTGCTACGATCGCCGGGATTGCGTGGTGGGGAGCAGCCTGACGATGCCGAGCGGTCCGACGTCGCCGAAGGCCCTATTGCAAGCATTCGTCGCTGCGCTGACGGCAAACGATGCGGATGCGATCGCGGAGCTCTATGACGACAATGCCGCATTCATCTTCCCTGCGCTGAACTTCCGACCGTAGGGGGCGAGAGGAAATACGTGCGGCTTACAAAGGCCTTTTCGATCTCCGCCGATTCGACATCGCGATCGATAATCATTGGGCAGCTGTAGGAGCACAAGCTCGGCACGCCAGGACGACTCAGCGCTGAGCGCTCAGACCCGCGCGAGACCGCGTACTGCGCAAGGCGCTCGGCGCAGCCAGCACCGGGGCCACAGGCGAGGTCACCACGGCGGCGCGCTGTGCGCTCAGCGCACCGCGGGAGGTGCCGCGGCGTAGTCGATCCGACGGACCATGTCCTCGGCGGTTTCAGCACCCAGAAGCGGGGGTTCCCGGCGATTGTCCAAGTGGATCACAGTCGGCGGGAGGTACAGGTAAGAGCTTAACCGCGTGTTTCGAGGTCGCGACGTCCGAGCGCAATCGCCAAGCAATCGTAGGCACTGCCAGCAGCGAAGAGGAGGACGGCCGCCGGCTCAGGCACTGCGGAGCTAGGCATGAAGGAAGCCGGCGCCGGAGCTCGACACGAGCGCCTCAGTTGCGAGGCTCGGACGCTCGAAGAGCTCGACGGCGCCGGGGCTCCGCGAGGGTGAACAAGCGGAGCCGAGCATGCTTTCGCGCGCACGAGGCGTATCCTCTGTGATCGAGATCACCGAGCGAATCGACTCACGCCGCCGCGTCTTCGGAGCCGTGGCGTGGTCATGGGATAGAAACGAAGGTCGTCGATGCTTTGCCCCAAGTGTCGAGCCGAGAACCTCTCCGATTCCCGGTTCTGCGAAGCCTGTGGCACCGCTCTGGAAATCCGCTGCCCCGCCTGCGGCACGGGCAACCGACCGACCGGGAGGTTCTGCCACCAGTGCAGGGCGCCGCTCACGGGTCGCCCGTCCCCGCAGGCCACGGCTTCCCCGCTGTCCTACAACACCTCGCCGAGAAGATTCTGAACTCTCGAAGCGCCCTGGAAGGCGAGCACAAGCAGGTCACCGTGCTCTTCGCCGACGTAAAGGGCTCGATGGAACTCGCGGAAGAGGTCGGTCTGGAGGAGTGGCACCGCATGATGGATCGCTTTTTCGCGATCCTGTCCGAGGGCGTCCACCGCTTTGAAGGCGCGATCAACCAGTACACCGGCGACGGCATGATGGCGCTCTTTGGCGCACCGATTGCGCACGAGGACCATGCCCAGAGAGCCTGTTACGCAGCCCTCTATCGACGCGATGCGCTTCGGCGCTACGCCGACGACCTGCGCGGCGCCGGCGCTCCGCGGAACGTGTAGAACGCGGAACTTCGAAAAGGATACGCCGTTTAGAGGAAGAAAGAAAGGAGAGGGGCCGTGAGCGATCGCACTATTGAGCGGCTGAAGCTCGTGCTCGGCGCCGAGGCCTGGAAGGCGTTTATGACTGAGGTCGCCGCCGCGCGTGGGCGTGGAAGGGACGTGGTTGTGTGGAGGTGGCTCGCCGTGGCCGAGACGATGAGGGCGGAGAAGCTCGCGGAGCAGAGGCGCGCGGAGGCAAAGGCAAAGGCCGACGCCGAAGAGTTCAACGCGATTGGTGCGATTCTTGACCCGTACCAGCGCGTGAACCCGGAGCTCACCGTCGAGGAGGTGATCCCGCTCCTCCTTCGTGACGGCCGCGCCGAGGACGCCGAGCGAGTTCTGGCATTCAGCGGCCGGATGTTCCGCATTCCGATGCCGTCATAAGGGCCGCCACCACACAAAGGAAACGAGCAAGTGACGATGACGAAGAGCGACGAGGAGAAACAAGCGCGACGGGAGATCGAGCGGTCGACCATTTTCGGCGAGGTGCTCGAGCAGCTCGACCGCGATGCGTCGGGGGGCGAGCTTTAAGATGCGCTTGTGGCGCGCGGTTACTGGAACGAGGAAGAGCGCGAGGCGCTCATTCAGAGGGAGTGCGCGCGTGGAGTGCGGGAGCTTCTAAACGAGATTGCGCGCGAGCCAATGGGGGCAGCGTGAGCGTGGCCGGCGCCGCAACCCATGGACAATCTGAGTCCGCGGCGCCGTCGGCCCCCCGGACTTTCTGGAAGGACGCGGGACCAGTTGCACTGTCCACTGCAGGGCGCGAGTCGTCTGTGACTTTCGCGTGAAGAAGCGTTGCACGAGCGCTCACTCGCGACAGCGCTCGTGAGGGCGTTCCTGGAGAGGGCAGCATCAGGGGGCCGGCGCCGGAGCCCAGGCGGAGCGAGTCGGTGCCCCCCATGGGTACGTCGCGGCGCGGACTCGACGGCGCCGGCCGTCCCGCGCGAGAAGCCCTGCGCGCGGAACGACTCGAAGTCTCGCACCGGGGGACGTAAGAGAACGTGAGCTTCCGGTGAGGCAGCGAATCGTCAACGGGCCGTCGCAAACAGCGGCTCGTGAGGACGGTCCCGGAGGGCGGAGTGTGAACGACAGCACAACCGCAGCGACACGCGCGCGAGAGGCCTGGCGGCGGATCATGGCAGCAATGAATGCCGATGAGGTGCACGACTTTCTGACGCCCGACGAGGAGACGCGCTGGCTGCGTTCGCTGGCTCGCCATCTTCTCGAGACGACGAAATCCGTTCGACCGTTCACGCGTGAGGAGATCCTCGACCGGCTCGCCATCGTGCTCGCCGAGTCTCGGGGCGGGCCTCCGACTCGGGGCGGCAAGCGATGAGGAAGAAGGAGCTCGCGAAGGCCGAGCGGGCCAAGCGGGTGCAGGAATACACTGGCCGGATGATCCGCGTTCCGAAGGTCACATCATGAGGCCCAAGCCCCGTGGCGGACAGCGCAGAACGAGTAGACGCACCGAGCTCCGACGTGCCTCAGCACAAGCGGCGCGCCGGCTGGCGAGAGACGGAGGCGGGGAGCTCGTCTCAAGGATGAAACCACAGCGTCGCTCGAAAGGGGCTGCGCTCGTTACGGGTCGGCTTGCGCTGTTCGCGTTTACCTGTGCCGCAGCATTCTCGCTCGCGGTGATGCTCATGGTGGCTTCGTGGGGTAAAGCCCGGGCCCCGAAGCGCGCGGCGCCAACCGGGCCCGCTTGAATGCGCCGCCGATCGCGACGCCGGGCACCCCGATCCGCCGTAGAGGTCGTGAACTTGGCTAGCGTAAGTGCGCGTCGCCAACTTACGGAGCTTGATCGCCCATGAGCCGTGCCGACCCGGAAACCGATGCCGTCGAAGCCGTGAAGCAGCTTAGTCTGCTGGAGTCGACGCTGCTGAGGAATCGCACACTGACGATATTTGGCGAGATCAATAAAGATGTTGCGCAGCGGACGGCCGAGAAGCTGTTGGCCGTGGCCTTCGAGCGTGACGACCCCATTACCATCTTCATCTGCTCGCCGGGCGGACACGTGGAGTCGGGCGACGCCATCTTCGACATGATTCGCTTCGTGAAGCCCATCGTCCGAATCGTCGGAACGGGCTGGGTGGGAAGCGCCGCAACCCACATCTATCTCGCAACGGAGCGTGAACACCGCTACGCGCTACCGAACACGCGATTCTTGATTCACCAACCCGCGGGTGGGCTCGGCGGCGACGCCACCGACATCCAGATCCAAGCGAAAGAGATCATCAAGACGCGCGAACGGATCAATCGAATCATCGCCGAACAGACTGGCCAACCCCTCGAACGCGTTGCGGAAGACACCGATCGAGACCATTGGATGAGTGCGGAGGAGTCCGTGGCGTACGGCATCGTGGGCAAGATCATCAGGTCTGCAGCGGAGCTGGGATGAGTTCACGGCGGACGACCTGGATTCAGGCAGGAGACTGCATGATAGTATGGTCACGCATGAGCAACGCAACGCAGACCACATCGCGAAGGCGTTGGAAAAGTTCCGCGCGGTCGAGCGCGTCCGGTCTTTGAAGGATTCTGTTCGCGGTGTTGCGAACGCTGGGAAGCGCGAACCGACGTGGGGGGGGCGGGAAGATCGAGCCGCCGCGGTTGTTCGTGTGGTTGGGCAGGGCCGCAATCGTCCCCCCCTCACACGCCGGAGCCACATTGTCCCACGGATTGCCTAGTTCCGCGAGTCAGGCTGCTGCGCTCTCAGCGTGCAGGCTGACCATGGAAGCGGCGCAACCGAGGTCCGGCCCGTTCGGCTCAGGCTGGCGGCCTTCAAGCCGAGGCGTCTATTGCGCGCCGTCTGCTCTGCCGTATACGAATGCCGGCTGGCCGACAGGAGTGCTGGCCAGGAGCCCGAACGCCGCGCAACGCACCGCCGCAGGACCCTTGAGCCTAAGAGCGTGACGAGCGCCCGAGGCCGCCGGCCCCGAGCGCCCGTGCTCCAACTCCGGCTGCTACCTGGGGGGAGACGCCGGAGTAGTCCGCGGCCCAATGATGGCCGCGAACGTCTCGCCGATGCGCGCAAGTGCCGGGGTGCCAGCGTGCGCCTTCGCCTCGCGAGCGATGTCAGCGAGCGAGATCATCCCGAGAAGGTGCCCCGCCTCATCAACGATGGGGAGTCTCCTCGCCTGAGCTTCCTGCATCTTCTGCATCGCGTCTTCCAGCGTCGCCGCTGGCGTGCATGAGTAGATCTTGCGCGCCATTGCTGAATCGACCTGGATCTCGGACAGGGTGCGCCCCTGGGTGTACGCGGCCATGCAGATGTCGCGGTCGGTCAACGTCCCAACTACTTTGTCTAAACCCTCTTCGTCCACGATCGGCACGATGCCGCAGTCATATTCCCAAAGGATCTGCGCGGCGCAGTTCAGGGAATGGGACGGCCTGCACGCCCGGACATCTTTTGTCATAAGCTGTTCGACCTTCACCGATTCCTCCTTGGCCCTTTTTGGAGCTCACTTAATCGCGATCGTCTTGGGCTTGGTCTCCTCCCGCTTCCCGATCCGCAGCGTGAGTATGCCGTCCTTGTAGGACGCATCGATGCGGTCGGGTGTCGCGTTCGCAGGCAGCGGGAACGAGCGACTGAACGAACCATACGAACGCTCGACCCAGCGGCTGCGCTCCTTCTTCTCCTCGCGCTCCGATTTCTTCTCCCCGCGCACAGTGAGCACGCCTTCCGTCATCTCGACGGAGACATCTTCCTTGCGCACGCCGGGGAGCTCGACCGTGACCACGTACTCGCTATCGGTCTCATGGAGGTCCAGGGCTGGTGCGAGCTCCCCGCGGGCGAACTGCCGCTCTCCAAACATCTCCTCCATCAGCCGGCTGAGCCGTCCCCGGCCCACGAGCGCGCGGAATGGATCCCAGCGGGTGAACGCCTCGAGCTCGCCGAACGGATCCCAGCGGGCAAGCCCCTTCGTCTCCTGCTCGTGCTTCTCCGCCATCCTGCCCCCCTCCTTCGGATTGTGAGATTGATATCCCGACCGATACTGGCGCCGGGCGATATTCAATCCGCGCATCAAGCGTGCCTCGATACGGGCTCCCTACGCGAGGTTGCGCGGGATTTTCGTGGCGCATTGACGCAGGAACTGCCGTGAGTTCAGGTCCCGCGAGTTCCGCGCAGACTGGCTATCCCTTTCTCCCGCGAAGCGAGGCCACGCGAAGGTCGCGCATCGCTCGGCGGAACGTTATCAGGCGCGCGACGAGGCACGGCTTGTGCAATCATGCGGCCGCGGAGACAGGAGATGAACGATTTCGCGCCTGATTCCGAGGCGGACCGAGTGCCGCAGATCGGGGTGCGCCACGCCAGCATGCTGCAGGACGGGGTACTGGCCGGCATCATCGGCGCGGCAATCGTGGCGCTTTGGTTCTTTGTCCTCGATCTCGCGCGGGGGAAGCCGTTCTTCACGCCATCGTTGCTTGGCAGCGCCCTGCTGCTCGGCAAGAACGTGGATCAGACCCCCGATGTGAACGCGATCATGGTGCTGGCCTACACCGGGGTTCATGGAATCCTGTTCCTAATCGCGGGTGTGGCAGTCTCGTGGATGTTCCACCAGTTCGAGCGGAACCCTCAGCTCGGATTGGTGCTCTTGCTCATATTTCTTCTATTCGAGTCCATCCTGTTCGGGTTCGAAGTGACGCTCGTTCCACATCTCGTCGGGGCGCTGGGCGCCTTCGCCGTGGCCTTCGCGAACCTTCTCTCCGCGGGCGGGATGTTCTGGTTTCTCATTCGCCGGCACCCCGACGCCATGTCGCGGCTGAGAGCCGCGTGGCACGAGTAGGGGTGGGGCGCGCTAGCACCGAGTTGAGTTGGATTGTGACGAAAGGTCGCGCCGCGCGCACGCGCCATGGGACGAGTTGTCGCATGGCACCGCGATGCGTTCGACAGCACCCGCGGTGGGGAGGTTTATGCTTGGAACGGGCCGTGCAGGCAGGGCGAGCCAGGTTGCCAGAGGACGAGGGCTCGCCGCGGATCGCCGGCCGGGCGTGGAGGAGATCACGAATTGAGCCTCGAGAGCTGGCTTCCGGTCGGCGCGTCGAGCTTCGCTGGGGACCTTGACTGGTTGCTTCACTTCATCACCTGGATTGTCGGCATTTGGTTCGTGCTCGCCGAGGCGGTCCTGCTCTTCTTGGTGGTGCGGTACCGCCGTCGCCCTGGCGTTCGCGCCACCTATCAGCCGGCGCGTGGTCTTCGGGCGATGTCGTTCGTGCTCGTGCCGTGTGCCCTGATCCTCGGCTTCGACCTCATCATCGACGCAGTGGCCGCGCCAATCTGGCACAAGATCAAGGAGACCTTGCCGCCGGCCCAGGAGACCGTGCGCATCACGGGCGAGCAGTGGGCTTGGCGCTTTCGGCTCCCCGGCCCCGATGGCCGTCTGGATACCGCTGATGACATCGAGGTGGTGAACGAGCTCCATCTCCCGGTGGGTGCCGTGGTGCAGTTCGAGCTAACAGCCAAGGACGTGATCCACTCGCTGTGGATGCCGGAGATGCGGCTCAAACAGGACGCCGTTCCGGGCCGCACGATCCGCGGCTGGTTCCAGCCGACGCGTGAGGGCCGGTATGAGATGGCCTGCGCCCAAATCTGCGGCTTTGGCCACACCATGATGAAGGCGGAGGTGGTGGTGGAAGGCCGGGAGGCCTACGACGCGTGGTTGAAGGAAAAAGCAGAATCGGCGCCGGCGGCCGCTGCTGCCGCCGGAACTGAGAGAAGGTAGGGAACCAGGTGAGCCACGCGGCCTATGCATCACATCACGGAACGGAAGCGCATGCTCTGAGCTTCTGGCGCACGTGGGTATTCTCCACCGACCACAAGACGATCGGGAAGCAGTACATGTTCACCGGCCTCGCGATGGCGCTGATCGGTGGCTTTCTCGCCTACGTAATTCGGATGCAGCTCGCGAACCCGGGGGTCCCGGTGCCTGGCTATGGCTCCGTCAACCCAGGTCAGTACAACTCCGTGGTGACGCTCCACGGCACGATCATGATCTTCTGGGTGGCAATGCCGATTCTGCTCGCCGGACTCGGTAACTTCCTGATCCCGCTCATGATCGGGGCCCACGACATGGCCTTCCCGCGCCTCAACCTGCTCTCTTACTGGACCTTCTTCGTTTCGACCGTGGTGCTGCTCGTGTCCTTCTTCGTGCCGGGCGGTGCTGCGGCCGGCGGCTGGACCTCCTATCCGCCGCTCTCCGACCGTGCCGTGAACTCCGGCGTCGACCTCGGCGTCACGCTGTGGATCCTCGCCGTTGCGCTCGAGTTCGCGGCGTTCCTCATGGGCGGCATCAACTTCATTGTGACGGCGATCAACAACCGGGCTCCGGGGATGCGGTTGTTTGACATGCCGCTCATGGTCTGGATGCAGGTCTCGGCGAGCATCATCTTCCTGTTCTCGGTGGGCCCGCTGATTGCTGGGGCAGTTCTGCTACTGCTCGACCGCATCGCAAACACAGGCTTCTACGATCCCGCACGCGGCGGTGATCCGCTGCTGTTCCAGCACCTATTCTGGTTCTTCGGACATCCAGAGGTTTACGTGATCCTGCTCCCAGGCTTCGGCGCCGTGGCCGAGATCCTGCCAGTATTCGCTCGTAAGCCGATCTTTGGCTACCGGATGATCGTCTACTCGACGATCGTGACTGGCGTGCTTTCCTTTCTCGTGTGGGCGCACCACCAGTTCATCGCCGGCATCGACCCGCGCCTTGCCACGCCATTCAGCATCACCACCATCCTAATTTCTGTGCCGCTCGGGATCACGCTGTTCGCATTCATTGCCACGCTCTGGCGCGGCTCGATCTCGTTCCAGACACCCATGCTCTTCGCACTAGGGATGATCGCGGTATTTTTGCTCGGTGGCGTCACGGGGATCCACAACGGTGTACCGGCGACGGATATCTACGTCCACGACACATACTTCGTGGTGGCACACTTCCACTATGCGCTCATCCCCCCTGTCTTCTTCGCCTTCTTCGCAGCCTTCTACTACTGGTTCCCCAAGATGTTCGGGCGGCGCACCAGCGAGTGGCTGGGCCAGATTCACTTCTGGGGCACTTTCATCTTCATGAACGTGACCTTCCTGCCGATGTTCGGCCTCGGGTTCATGGGCCACCACCGCCGAATCTCAAACCCGCACTTCTTCGCGGCTCTGCGCACTCCGGAGGCGGACCGGCTGCAGTGGATCGCCACGCTGGGAGCAATCGGGCTCATCGCGTCGCAGATCCCCTTCGTCGTCAATCTGATCGTCTCGCTCGTTCGCGGAGCTCGCGCCGAAAGGAATCCATGGCGTGCCAATACGCTCGAGTGGACGCTCGATTCGCCGC
>DATFYN010000307.1:0-3390 GCA_035315025.1 Myxococcota bacterium | reverse complement strand
CGCCCAAAACCCGCTTCTGCGTCGCCTTCGCTCCGCTGGTGGGCGTTCGCGCTTGCGCCACACGTCTTCCGCACTCGCCGATTGGCCCTTGTCACACCCGAGAGTGACATCCGAGTGGTGGTTCATGAATAATCCGGGCTAACGGTTACGCCTTAGGCCGCTGCGCATCTGCGCGATCGGGTCGAGAGACATCATCATGCCCTCGGTTACGCGGCTTCCGGCGTGTACGCCACAGAATCGCCGAACAGCGCCTTACTGGTCCGCCCATCGACGCCGTAGGGGAGGTCGCCCGCGATGGTCAGTGGCGGCGCGGACTGTCGGCGAAATCGTGGATCGCTCGGTGCTGGGTCGTCCGATTGTCCCAGAAGGCGACGTCGCCCGGCCGCCAGCGCGCGCACGACGGTTTCGGCACGTTCGACTAGCTGTGGAAGACCCAATCGCGGTTCGGAGGAACGTGGTCGGTGGCGGCTAGGCCTACTACGCTTCCGTGTTGGGAGACCGACACCGAGTGAGCGTTTGCGACGGATTCGTTGGGACTGTTGGTCACACGCCCCTGATCAAGCTCCGCAAGGTCTCCGAGCGGACCGGTTGCACTATCCTCGGCAAGGCCGAGTTCTTGAATCCCGGTGGCTCGGTTAAGGACCGCGCGGCGCTCTATATCGTCAGGGATGCGGAAAGACGCGGCCTCCTCCAACCCGGAGGCGTGATCGTCGAGGGCACCGCCGGCAACACCGGAATTGGGCTCGCCCTGGTCGGGAACGCTCGCGGCTACCGCACCGTGATCGTGATCCCAGAGACCCAGAGCCGCGAGAAGAAGGAGATGCTGCGGCTCTGTGGGGCCGAGCTCCGCGAGGTCCCAGCGGTCCCATACCGGGATCCTAACAACTACGTTCGCGTGGCCGAGCGGCTCGCGCAGGAGCTGGCAGCGACGGAGCCCAAAGGCTGCCTCTACGCCAACCAATGGGACAACACAGGGAATCGGGAAGGCCATGCCCAGTCCACCGGTCCTGAGATCTGGGAGCAGACCGCGGGACGCGTCGACGGGTTCGTTTGCGCGATTGGCACCGGCGGTACGCTCGCCGGCGTGGGGATGTACTTGAAGAGCTGCCGCTCAGACGTGGTCATTGCTGCGGCAGATCCCATGGGAGCCGCGATGTATCACTGGTTCAAGCACGGCGAGCTCAAGTCGGGAGGGAGCTCGATTACCGAGGGAATCGGTCAGGGGCGGATCACTAAGAACATCGAGGGTGCGCCCGTGGACGAGGCCTATCAGATCTCCGATGCCGAGGCATTGCCTCTCCTCTTCGAACTCCTAAAGGAGGAAGGGTTGTGTCTCGGGGGGTCGAGCGCCATCAACGTGGCCGGCGCCGTCCGGCTCGCGCGCGATCTCGGCCCGCGGCACACCATCGTCACCGTGCTTTGCGATTCGGGTACGCGTTACCAATCCAAGCTCTGGAACCCGGAATTTCTGCGTTCGAAGGGACTCCCGACTCCCGATTGGCTCGAATAGCTGCCCCGGTCTCGCCGCCTCTTCAGATACAAACTGCCCGGGATCGCGAGGATCTCCAGGCCGTTCGCTTCGGTGGAAGTGGGAGAGCGATACGCAACAGTGGAATCACCTCCCCGGGCCTCACCCCACGCGCAAGATGTCGCCACTGCCGATTACGTGTGGCGCACGTGACTTAATCCGACCCTCGTTCTTCTCGAAATGTACTCAGCCCCCCAAGGCCCTGCGGAAGCTCTCGGCCACTGCGCCAGCGGTCGCTCGGCCTTCGGCGAGGATGGAGTCAGCGGCCTGCTTGACTTCCCGCCAAGACTCCCCCGCCGCGGCCGATAGATTCTTGAGGCTACGTGCAGCCGCGCGCTGTTGAGACTTCAAGAGGTTAAGTTGAGCGTGCGCTTCCTTGCGCAGCTCGCGAACCCGAACACGCGCGTCGGTCTCGATCTTGTGTTCGGCTTTGCGCAGGCCCCGCCGGATCTCGGCGATCGATTTCTCCAGATGTTTGACGCCCTGTCGAATCTCGCCGTACGCCGCTTTTGCCTCGTGAGACAATGCGGTTCGGCCTCGTTTTCCGCCACGTGTTCCTTTGTAACTCTTCTTGGATGCCTCGGTGAACATCATATCTCCTTGCCCTGCCGGCCGGCCGATCGCCCGCCACGCGTGGGGCTGCTGGGGAGGGGGAGGGGCATGCCACGTAGTGATGGCACCCGTCGTTCCCCAAAGCTCTGTGCAATCGTAGCCATTTCCAGGTGGATCAGGTTATCGGCATCGGCAGGGCACACCGGCTCGGTCCCGACCAACTCAGATACTTCCATGGAAGGCGAGGAGCGCGAAGAGCGCGTACCGCGCAAGCGCCGCAGGCGCAATGGCATACCTTCAAGGCGACCGGTCAGCAGGTTCTCCCTCGCCAGAACTTGTACTTCTCGGAGTCACACGGTATTCCGGGTCCGGCACGAGAGACTACCCGGGCGATCAAGGGTAAGTAGCTTGTGGCGAACGTCGCTGTGCCGTTCATGCGGAAGCCTTCCCTCGGTCTGCTTCGTCCTTGATCCGGTACCGATGGTCTTCGGGGAAGTCATTTGCTTAGCCCCGCTCGATACCGTCATACGGTAGAGAGCCCACTGCGACGGGGGTTTAGCTCACCGGCATGAAGGTGCTGCGCGATGGGTGCGGCTATCCGGGCGAGGCATGTCCGGGAGGTGCGTTCGGCGTTTGCAGCGTCGGTTCGGGAGCGGAGAGAAGGCCTTTTCGTGCAATTCTTGGGAACCCGCGAGGGGGCGGTCCCGACCGGGAGCCGAGTCGAGGGCGTGTTCGCCTACCAAACCGGGTCTCGAGGGCACGGGGCGTCGGGAATGCGTGGTGGTAACCGGGGGTTGCAGGAAATTGCAGGCTCTATGCGCGTGTTGCGCTCGGAATCGCCGCCCTAGCCCATCCCGAGGTGGCGTGGCGGGCGACCTACTCGCTCACGTCTGGTAGGACCGTGCTTCAAAGGCCACCTAGTATCCTATTGGGCCGGTTGAGCTCCTTACCCCAGATCGAAAGGCGGGAAGTGCCAGTGAACGACGCCGGCCCCAGCCGAACGGCTCTCACTGCAGCGCTCATGCGCGCAGCCCACACACGTCTCGATCAGCCGCGACTGATCGACGATCCATGGGGCGATCGGCTCGTATCTGCCGTGGAGAAGGCAGCGCTCTATCAGCGTATACTGGACGGCGCGGACCCTGAGGCGAGAAAGCGCCTTGGGACCCTGCGCTCTCAACAGGCGGTAATCGACGCGGTTTTGCGGTCCCATGGTACGTACGGTGGCGTGATCCTCCGATCGCGATACGCCGAGGATGCGCTCGAGGGCGCGGTTGCGGGCGGCGCTCGTCAGTACGTTCTGATTGGCG
>DATFYN010000306.1:0-10677 GCA_035315025.1 Myxococcota bacterium | reverse complement strand
GATCTCGCGGTCTCGCTGCGCCGCAGCACCCGCCTCAAGCGCGGCGTCCAGCCCCGCCCACGCTTGGGCCCGGTTGGGATGCAGCCCATCGAAGGCTCCGCACTTCGCCAGGCTCTCGACCACGCGCCGGTTCACGCGTCGGCCGTCCGCACGCCGGCAAAAATCGACGAGGCTCCCAAAGCGTTCTCCTGTCGCACGGGCTTCGAGGATCGCCTCGATCGCGCCTTCGCCGACGTTCTTGACACCCGCGAGGCCGAAGCGGATGCCGCCTGCCACCACCGTAAAATCCCGGCAGGATTCGTTTACGTCAGGGGGAAGGACATCGATCTTGTGTTCACGTGCATGGGCGATGTAGCGCGCGAGCTTCTCGTCGTTCCCCGTATCGGCGCTCATCAGCGCCGCGAGAAACTCTCGGGGGTGGTTCGCCTTCAAGTACGCGGTCTGGTACGTGATGAGCGCGTAGGCGGTGGAGTGCGATTTTGCGAAGCCGTACTCCGCAAACTCGGCCATCAGGTCGAAGACCGCGTTGGCCTTCTTCTCATCGATGTTGCGATTCTTGCACCCGGAGACAAAGCGCTCGCGCTGCTTCGCCATTTCCTCGGGCTTCTTCTTGCCCATGGCGCGACGCAAGAGATCCGCTTCACCCAGGCTGTAGCCGGCGATCTGATTGGCGATCTGCAGGACCTGGTCCTGGTACACAATCACGCCGAGCGTGTCTGCCGTAAGCTCTTCGAGCTCCGGCAGGAGATACTCGACCTTGGTGAGGCCGTGTTTGCGCGAGACGTATTCATCGACCATCCCAGAACCGAGCGGACCGGGCCTGTAGAGCGCGACGAGGGGAATAATCTCCCTAAAGCTTCGCGGCTTGAGCTTCACCACGAGCTCGGTCATTCCGGACGATTCCACCTGGAAAACGCCGTCGGTGTCGCCCCGGGAGAGGAGTTCGTAGCTCGCCGCGTCGTCGAGGGGGATCTGCTCGATCGAGAACTGGGGGAATCCGCCCTGGCGGATGCGCTCCTCGGCGTCGGCGATGACGGTCAGGGTCTTCAGCCCTAGAAAGTCGAACTTGATGAGGCCGATCCGATCCACGCACTTCATGTCGTACTGGGTGACGGCAGCCCCGGATTTCGGGTCGCGATAGAGCGGTACGAGCTCAATCAGCGGGCGATCGCCGATCACGACGCCGGCCGCGTGGGTGGAGGCGTGACGGGTCAGGCCCTCGAGCCGGCGGGCGATCTCGACCACGCGCTTTACCTGACCGTCGGCTTCGACCCGTGCGCGCAGCTCTCCGGACTGTTCGAGAGCTTCGTCGAGCGTGATTCCCAGCGTCTCGGGCACGAGCTTCGCGACGCGATCGACATCGCCGTAGGAAAGGCCGAGCACGCGTCCCACATCCCGAATCGCCGCTCGCGCCTGGAGCTTGCCGAAGGTGATGATCTGCGCCACGCGCTTCTCGTCATCGCCCTTGCCGTCGTATTTCGCGGCCACATAGCTGATCACTTGATCCCGCCCGCGAATGCAGAAGTCGACATCGATGTCGGGCAGGGAAACGCGCTCGGGATTCAGGAATCGCTCGAAGATGATGTCGTACTCAATCGGATCAATCCCGGTGATGCCGAGACCGTAGGCGACGAGGCTACCCGCAGACGAGCCGCGCCCGGGACCCACGGGAATGCCGCACCTTCGCGCGTAGCCGATGAAGTCCGCCACGATGAGGAAGTACCCGGCAAAGCCCATGGAGCCGATCACGTGGAGCTCGTGCTCCATGCGTTTCACATATTCGGCGTACTCCCGCCGGAAGGGCTCGTCCGGCGCGTGCCCAAGGCGTCGGCGAAGACCCGACCAGGCCTCGCGCGCGAGCACAGCCTCGCGCGTCTCACCCGCGGGCACCTGGAACTCGGGCAGGTGATAGGAGCCGAGTTCGAGCTCGAGGTTGCAGCGTTCCGCGATCTCGAGGGTTCCGGCGATGGCCGAGGGGTGATCGCGAAACAGCTCCGCCATCTCTTCGCCCGAGCGCACGTAGAATCCTCGGCCGTCGAAGCGAAATCGCTGCGGGTCTTCGAGGGTCGTGGCGGTGCCGATGCAGAGCAGCGCCTCGTGCGGCTCGTGATCCTCGCTCGTCAGGTAGTGCGCGTCATTGGTGGCGACGAGCGGGAGGCGCAGATCCACGGCCATTTTGAGCAGCTCTGCATTCACGCGGTCCTGACCGGCAATGCCGTGGCGCTGGAGCTCGAGGTAGTAGCGGCCGTCGAAGATGCGCGAGAACTCCTCCACCAGGCGCCAGGCGGTTTCGGGCTGGCCCCCGAGAATAGCGCGCGAGACCAGCGAAGAAAGGCAACCCGACGTGGCGATCAGTCCTGCGTTTCGCTCGCGCAAGAGGTCGAGATCGATGCGCGGCTTGTAGTAGAAGCCCTCGAGGTAACCCTTCGAGACCAGGTACACCAGATTGCGATAGCCGACCTCGTCCATCGCGAGCAGCAGGAGGTGCGAGATGGCATCAAAGCCCGACGTGTCTCTCTCACGCTTTTCTTTCTCAAAACGCGAGCCCGCCGCCACATACACTTCGCACCCCAGGATCGGCTTCACGCCCGCGCTTCGGGCGGAGTCGTAGAACTCGATCGCACCGAACAGGTTGCCATGGTCTGTCATGGCCACCGCCGGCTGGCCCAAGGCCTTCACGCGTTCGAAAAGCGGGCGGTGCTTGATGGCTCCGTCAAGGAGCGAGTACTGGGTATGAAGGTGCAGGTGGACGAAAGGGACGTTCGGCACCACCTACTCCCATTCGATGGTGGCCGGAGGCTTCGACGAAACGTCGTACACCACCCGGTTCACGCCCTTCACCTCGTTCGTGATGCGGCTCGAGATGGTCGCCAGGAGCTCGGCCGGGATCCTCGCCCAGTCCGCTGTCATGCCGTCCACGGAGGTCACGCAGCGCAGCGCTACGGCATTCTCGTAGGTCCGCTCGTCCCCCATTACCCCGACGCTCTGCAGGGGGAGGAAGACCGCGAACGCCTGCCAAATTCGATCGTACTCGCCAGAGCGTCGGAGTTCCTCGAGGAGGATCACGTCCGCACGACGGAGGATGGCGAGCCGCTCGGGGCTCACCTCGCCAATCACCCGAATCGCGAGCCCCGGGCCCGGGAAGGGGTGGCGGCCGAGGAGGGCCGCCGGAAGGCCGAGCTTGCGACCCACCTCCCGCACCTCGTCCTTAAAGAGCTCGCGCAGAGGTTCGATGAGGGAAAGCTGCATCGCCTCGGGGAGACCCCCCACGTTGTGGTGGGTCTTGATCGTTGCCGACGGGCCCCGCACAGACACGCTCTCGATGACATCGGGATAGAGCGTGCCTTGGACCAAAAACTTGACGTCACCGAGCTGGCGGGCTTGCTCCTCAAAGACCTGGATGAACTGGTGCCCGATGATGCGCCGCTTGCGCTCGGGATCGATGACGCCGTGCAGGGCAGCGAGGAATCGCTCGCTCGCGTCCACGGCGATGAGCCGAATGCCGAGGCTCTCGCGAAAAACCTGCTGGACCTCTTCGGGCTCGCGCTCGCGCAGCAGACCGTGGTCGACGAAAATGCACACCAGCTGGTCGCCGATCGCGCGGTGCACCAAGGCGGCGGCGACGGAGGAGTCGACGCCGCCGGAGAGCGCGCATACCACGCGTGCGGTTCCGACCTTCCGGCGGATGCGTTCGACCGCCTCTTCTGCGAAGGCTTCCATGGTCCAGGCCGGCGGACAGCCGCAGATTCCGTGGACGAAGTTCGCATAGATCTCGCTCCCGGACTCCGTATGGGAGACCTCGGGATGGAACTGGATTCCCCAGATCGGCCGATCTACGTGGCGAATCGCCGCAAAGGGAGAGCCCTCGCTCGTCGCGAGGACGGTGAAGCCGGGGGGGAGTCGGAGCACGCGGTCCCCGTGGCTCATCCAAACCACGCGTTCGGCACCGCCCGTCGGCCCCGCGAAGAGCGGGTCCTCGCGTTCGAGCTTCAGGAGGGCGCGGCCATACTCCCTGCGCTCCGCCTTCTCCACAAGGCCCCCGAGCTGCTTCGCGAGGAGCTGCAGGCCGTAACAAATGCCGAGCACGGGCCTACCGAGCTCGAAGAGTGCGGGGTCGACCTTGGGCGATCCCGGATCCAGCACGCTTGCCGGCCCCCCGGAGAGCACGATGCCCGCGGGGTCAAAGGCGCGAACCGCTTCGAGGGGCATGTTGTAGGGGTGGATCTCGCAGTAGACGCGCTGCTCGCGGATCCGGCGTGCAATCAACTGCGTGTACTGCGCGCCAAAATCGAGGATCAGAATCCGCGAAGGTTTCACGCTGCGAGCCTACTCAATCCAGTAGTTCGGAGCTTCCTTGGTGATGATGACGTCGTGCACGTGACTCTCTTGGAGGCCGGCCGACGAAATCTTCACGAAGCGCGCCTTGGCCCTGAGCTCGGAGAGGTTGGCGGCACCCACGTAGCCCATGCCTGAGCGTACGCCCCCGAGCATCTGGTAGACGCTGTTGGAGAGGCTGCCGCGGTACGGCACCCGGCCTTCAATGCCCTCCGGGACCAGTTTGGCGGGGTCGTCGACCTCCGCCTGGAAGTAGCGGTCTCGGCTCCGTCCGCTGCTCATGGCACCGATCGAGCCCATGCCCCGGTAGATCTTGTAGGAGCGGCCCTGGTAGAGAACGACTTCGCCGGGTGCCTCATCGGTGCCTGCGAAAAGAGAGCCGATCATCACGGTCGAGGCGCCGCCGGCCAGCGCCTTCAAGACGTCGCCGGAATACTTGATGCCGCCATCGGAGATCACCGGGATTCCGAAGCGGCTTGCCACCTGGGCGCAGTCGGCAACCGCCGTGAACTGGGGGACGCCGACGCCGGTCACGACGCGCGTGGTGCAGATCGAGCCGGGGCCAACGCCTACTTTCACCGCGGAGACGCCGGCCTTGACGAGCTCCTCGGTCCCTTCGCCGGTCGCGACGTTGCCGCCGATGATCGCGAGATCCGGGTGACTGCGCCGCAGCTGCCGCACCATCTCGAGGACACTCGCCGCGTGCCCGTGGGCCGTGTCCACGACGACGACGTCGACTCCGGCCTCGATCAGCGCCTCAGCGCGCTCGAGCTGATCGCGGCCCACGCCGACGGCTGCGCCGCAACGCAGACGGCCGAGCGCGTCCTTCGCGGCGTTCGGGAAGCGCTCGTTTTTCTCGATGTCTTTGATCGTGATCAAGCCGCGCAGATTCCCCTCGTGATCGACCACGAGGAGCTTCTCGATGCGATGCTCGTGGAGCAGCTCCTTGGCGCGCTCGAGGGTCGTGCCCGGGGGCACGGTCACCAGGTTCTCCTTCGTCATGACCTTGGAGATTTCCTGGCCCTTGTCCTTCACAAAGCGCAGGTCGCGGTTGGTGAGGATGCCGACGGCCTTGCCCTCGCGCGTCACCGGTACGCCGGAGATCCGGTAGCGCGCCATCACTTCGAGCGCCTCGTAGATCCGCTGCTCGGGGCGCATCGTGATGGGATCGACGATCATGCCGGACTCGGAGCGTTTGACCTTGTCCACCTCCGACGCCTGCTCGGCAATCGAGAGATTGCGATGCAAAATGCCGATGCCCCCATTCTGGGCCATGCAGATCGCGGTCTGGTGCTCGGTCACGGTGTCCATGGCCGAGGAAACCAGTGGCGTGTTGAGCGGGATCTCGCGGGTCAAGAACGTCCGCAGATCCACGTCCTTGGGCAAGATGTCCGAGGCACCGGGCACGAGGAGGACGTCGTCAAACGTCAGGCCCTCGCGGATGCGGCTATCGGTCATGATGTCTAAAGAAGCTCCGGGATTTCGTGGGACGGCCGAGATGGTCGCGCAGTCTAGAGGTCGGTCTGGGCGCGGTCAACCGCATTCCGCACGAGGGGCTCAAGACCTGCCCGCAAGAGCGCGGCGGCGTCGCGCGCGATCGCTTCGGCGAGCCGGCACGCCGCGCGGGGTGCGTCGGCGGCGAGACGGCGAAACGTGCTGCGCCGGAGCAGAAAAATGCTGCACGCGCTATCGGCGACCGCGGAGGCTTCGCGCGGACCCACCGCCACAAGAGACACAGCGCCAAGGGCGGTCCCTGGGCCCACGCTGCCGAGCTCGCCCGCGCGGCTGCTCTCGAGGCGCACGCGGCCTTCCAAGACGAGCACGAGCCCGCTCGCCTCCTCCTGCTCCCGGAAGAGCACGTCTCCGGGCTCGAGCTCGATGCGTTCGACCTCGTCCGCCAGAACTTCGCGCTCCTCCTCCGAGAGCTCTTCGAACAGCGCGAATCGCTTGAGGTCTACCGCGCTCACGGCAGAATCCTCGCCAGCAGGCTACGCAGCAGGAGGCGCGGTTCCTTCGCACTCTCGAGCGGAACGAGGAAGAGCGACGCCTCATCGAGGAGAGAGAGGTTCTCCCGCAGCTCCTCGGGCAACGCGCGTTCGCCTTTGCGCAGCAGCATGACGTAGAAGGTGCGCGCCCGCGGGAGCGAGCGCAGGGCATCCGCGGCGCGCTGAATCCGGCCCGCTGCTTCCGCCACGGGAGCTTCGAGCAGAAGGACTGAGCCGAGTGCGCGCTGGCCCGCGAGGCGCCAGAGCGGAGCGAGCTCAGGGCCGGCCGGGACGTGGACAAGCTCGATGCCGCATTGTGCGTCCACCGCGATCCGGCCCACACGCTGGAGGGCGTCGTCAGAGTACAGGTCGCCGCGCTCGCTCACGGCGGGGTCGAGCTGGGCCCCGGGAAGGCCCCGGAAAAGCCCGAGGAAGGCGCGCATGGCTTCGCGCTCCGAGGCCAGGAGGAGGAGCTTGGCATCCGCGCCCCCGGGCCGGCCGCCGGCGCTATCCATCCACTCGCGCAGCCGCCGGGCCTGGGCGGCGGTAAAGAGGGCTTCGCTCGGATGCGCGGGCGTCGCGGAGGGCGTGCGGCGGATTTGCACGATGCCGCGCTCGACCAGGGTTTGCAGCGTGCGCAGCACCTGATAGTCGGGATACGAGCAGTGGTCGACAACTTCCTGCACCCTGCCGTAGATCTCAAGGAGGAGCAGCACCTCCTGCGTGAGCGGGTGCACAATGTTCGGAAGCTCCGTGCTCTTCACGCGCAGTGAGACCTGGCCGTCAAGCGGCGGGAGCCCCCCGGCGGCGCGCTCCCACTCGTCGAGCTGGCGCATTCCCTCCATGAGGAGCGCCCGGGTGGGGGTCTGAATGCGCACGGCCACCGACACCCGGTTCTGGGTGAACGCGAAGGAGCCGCCCTTCCAGGCGAGGAGTCGGTAGAGAGCCTTCTCGCCCTCGACGGATCCGACACAGGCCTGGACCACGTTGCCGTCCTGCACGTACAGGCGGCCTCTCTCCTCGCGACCGTCGGGGTCACGGCGCTCGAGATCAATCGTTCCGGTCTTGCGGTTCAGGTGGAAGAGCTGCAAGAGGTCCGGGAGGGGAATCTGCGCGATCTTGCCTTCGACCTCGCGGTCGCCCTCCCCGCTTCGCTCCATGGCCTCGATGCGTGCCTGCTGCGCGCGCATCGCGTCGACCCTTTGGAGCACCTCCTCCGCGGGGGCGGCCGGGGGCAAGAGCTCGTCTGCGAAGGACGCCGAGCCCGCAAGGCCCGGCTCGCCAAGGACGACGAGGCGGACGGCCTGGGTGCGCGGGTTCGAGCGCAAGATCTCGGCGAGTTTGGGCGCGTCGATGAGAGGCAGTCCCTCGGGCAGGATGAGCACATCGGGAATCTCCGCCAGCGCCGCCTCGAGAGCGGCCGCGCCGTGGCGCACGACGTGGGCGTCGTAGCCGCGAGCCACGCAGGCCTGCTCCATGCGCTTTGCGCGATCAAGATCGCCGTCGGCGATGAGAACGAGACACCCCTGGGTCGCGCGACGCCGCTTCATGGTGTCACCGGAATGCCGAGGTCGCGCTGAAGCTGAAAGGCCAGATGCTCGACCAGCACGCGCTCGTCAGTATGGAAGACGCCGCCCTGCCCGCCGTCCCCGGCGCTGTCGCTCACCATCGCGTAGGCTGGGCCCTCGCCGTAGTAGACGACGAAGGCGGCTCGTGTGCCGGCGCGCCGCGGCGAAACGCAGGTAAGCGGCGCGCCCGCCAGCGTCTCCCCCATCCCGTCGGCGACGAGGACGACCTCGGTGCGCGGCTGGAGCCCCCGCAGCTGTTCGAAGCCGTCGCGCAAGGTCGACGAGAGGGCCGGGCCGGGCGCCAAGAAAAGAAGACCCCGCTCGCGGGGGCGCCGGCTCACCTCGTCGAGCAGGAATCGCATGACCTGCTCGGGCAGCGCAGGGGGCACCGTGATGCGGCGGTCGAGCAGCGCCTTCACGCTGCCGGTAAAGGACTGGGACTCGAGCTCAAGGGTGTGAACGAGGCTACGCCGCTCCTCGTCGATGCGTGCGTCGAGCACACCGTAGAGGGCTTCGAGCTGCGTACCGTCGGCGGGGAAGCTTGCGGAGGCGCTGAGGGCCCGTACCGGGGCGCCGGCGGAGAGGGGGGGCAAGACGTCCCCATTTTCGAGGCCGTCACGGATCCGGCGTTTCAGCACCGCGGCCCCCAGCGCGTCGGTCTCCGGCAGAAGCACGCAGAAGCGACCCTCCCCTTCGACTGCCAAGAGATCGGTCGAGCGCAGGGAGCGTCCGATCTGGTTCACCACCGCCTCGAGGCGCCGGGCAAGGTCGGATTCCGAGGCGCCGCGGTGAAGCGGACCTCCCGTGTCGATCACGAGTTTCAACACCGCAAAGGTTCGGCCAAAGCGGTTCGCCTTCTGGATCTCGTTGCGGGCGACGTCGTCAAAAAAGGCCTGGGTGTAGGCGCGCGTCGCAGGGTCACGGAAGGAGCGCCGCTCGAGGGCGCGAAAGCGCAGGGCGTTTGCGACGGCTTGCGCGGCAAACTCGCCGAACTTCTGGGCAGCCGCGCGGTCGCGGTCCCCGAACTCGCGCCCGTCGAGGCGATCGGTCAGACGCACGACTCCGACCATGCGGGCCGCATGTCGAAGCGGTACGTAGAGGGCGACGCCGCCCGCTCGCCCGCGCGTCGGTGCCAGCGCCGCCCCGCCTTCGAGCGCGGGAAGCTCGGCCAGCTGGCCGTCTATGACGAGCTCCTCGGGTTCTTCGTCGACGCGAACGAGACCCCGCACGGCGCCCAGGCGCAGCCGGCCGCTCTCGTCGTCGCGGGAGACCCAAAAGACTCCGCCCTGGGCGCGCGTCTCGAGGCACAGGCCCTCGACGATCCGGTCGCACAAAGGCTCGAGAGCCAGGGTGGAGAAAAGACCCATGGCGCGTTCGAAGAGGGAGAGAACGCCCATGTATTCGAGATTCTCCGCCATGAGGCGCGCGTGCTCCTCGCGGAGCCTCCGCCGCTGCAAGAGGCCCTCGAGCGAGCGACACAGGGAGACCCGGTCGATCGGCTTGAGCTGATAGTCGGTGGCGCCGAGCTTCATCGCCTCGACGGCAGTTTTCACGTCGCCAACGCCGGTCACGACTACGATTTCTTGGTCGGGGACGTGCTCTTTGATGCGCTGCACAAGGACGCTCCCGTCCATGCCGGGCATCACGAGGTCGGTCACCACGACGTCGAAGCGCTCGCGCTCAAGGCGCTCGAGCGCTTCCTCTCCCGTGCTCGCGGTGACGACCTCGTAGCCCTCCTGGGCGAGGAGATCCTCGATGAACGAGCGGAAGTAGAGTTGATCGTCGACGGCGAGGATTCGCGCCTTGGCCATGCCTCCCCCGACGTTCGCCTTGGCCGCTCGCCCTCGGGAACTCAATTCCCGAGCACGGTCCGGCTCTTACCGGCCGATCTTGCGACGGCCCTTCCGGTCCCCACTAGGGGGTGCCGCGCCGCCGCTCTCTTCCATCGGCGAGCGGCGGCCGTTCCTTCAGTCGGGGAGCGGTGAAGCAGGCTCTGCGAGGAGGGAGTGGGGCGTCGCCTCGACGATCTGAACGGGAACGAGGCTCCCCGGGACAAGCTCCCCGGGAGACCTCGCCCAGAGGTTCACGACGCGGTGGTAGGGGTCCCGGCCGGCCCGCTGGCCGCCGCGGCGGCTCTCGCCGTCGAGCAGGATCTCGGTGCGTGTCCCCACGCGGGCGCGATGGGCGGCAAGGGTCAGGCTTCTCTGCAGGTCTTGGAGGGCCTCCAGGCGGGCCTGTTTTACAGGCTCCGGAACGCCTTCCGTGGCTTCGAGCGCGCCCGCTGGAGTGCCGGGCCGCGGCGAGTACTTGAAGGAGAAGCTGTCCACGAAGCCCACCTCCCGCACGAGGGCCAGGGTGTCTCCGAAGTCCTGGTCTGTTTCGCCCGGGAAGCCGACGATGAGGTCGGTGGTAAGAACAAGATCCGCCCGTGCTCGGCGGAGCCCTTCCACAAGCCGCAAATAGTCGCCGCGAAGGTAACGCCTGCGCATCACGCGCAAGACGGCATCGGAGCCGCTTTGCACGGGCAGATGGACGTGGGGGCAGAGCGCGGAGAGATCGCCATGGGCGGCGATGAGCTCGTCGTCGAAGAAGAGGGGGTGCGGGCTCGTGTAGCGGATGCGGGAGACGCCCGGAAGGTCTGCAAGCTCTCGGAGAAGGCGCGCGAAGGGAAGCGTGCCGGCCTCCTCGGCGCCTTTGCGCCGCGCATCATGGCGACCGTAGGCATTCACGGTTTGCCCGAGAAGGACGAGCTCGCGCACGCCGCTTCGCACGAGGGTCTCGGCTTCGCG
>DATFYN010000305.1:0-2162 GCA_035315025.1 Myxococcota bacterium | reverse complement strand
CGCCCAAAACCCGCTTCTGCGTCGCCTTCGCTCCGCTGGTGGGCGTTCGCGCTTGCGCCACACGTCTTCCGCACTCGCCGATTGGCCCTTGTCACACCCGAGAGTGACATCCGAGTGGTGGTTCATGAATAATCCGGGCTAGAGCCGTCGCCGATGGCTCACACCTGAGATCTCGGTCGCGGTCGACCGCGCGGGGACGGTGTCGTAGTTGCGATTGAGGGAAGCGACACAGGAGGGTGCGGGCGCGCACCCTCCTGTGGAGGAGCTGCAGGACTGGCTCGAAGCCCGGGCGCCACTACTGGCCGATCTGCTTGCTGACGCCGTTTTCTTGCTGGTTCAGGACTTTCTGCTCTGACTTCGTAATGTGACCGCCATCCTGGCTGGCCATGTCCCGCTCTTCTTGGCGAATCTGGTGGTCTTCGGTGTGTAGCTTTGCAGCCTGCTGCTTGGTGAGCTCACCCTCTTTCACTTCCTGTTTAATCCTCTTGTTCTGGTTCGCGAGGCGAGCATTCACTTCGGTCCGACGCGGATGCGCCTTCTGCCATTGGGTCTCTGCGTTGGCATTGCCGGCGCCCGCGACCAGAGCGGTCGTGAGAGCGATCAGAAGAGCCTTGCCCCAAGTCTTGAACATGTCGATCTCCTCGAAGGTGTTGATGAGTTCCAGTGGCCCAGCTGTTGCCTCCAACACCGCCTCAGCTCTCCGGTTGCGGGACCGGCATGAAGGACCCGGAGGAGTCATGGGGCCGAGCCACGCGCCAGGCTGAGGCCGGAAAGCAAAGGCGCGCCGACTCGGCCGCAGATCCTGCCCTCCTGGCCTTTGTGACACACCCAGAGCCCGGCTTCCATCCACATGCCCCCGGGGGGGCAACGCTGTGAACGCGTTTCCCCCCCGAGCTTCGGCCCAGGCGGCCCAGGAGAGAAGGAGCCTTCGCGATGCCCTCTTTGCGAGAGTGCGAAGCAAGTTCACGCGGACCGAGTGCTCCGCGGCTTTTGAGAGAAGACGAAGATTCGGCTCGCGACCTGAGAGCTAAAGCCGCGGCGCATCGCCTTCGTATCGAAGGCAGAGCCCGCGACGGCCCTCACGAGCTCGGCCCGCAGGACACCGTGACGGCCTCCTTCCCTAGACCGATCGAGGGGGTTGTCGCCGGCTGTCCTTCCGGAAGCTCCTCAAGTCCGGCAGGCCGACGATTGCGTACCGGTCCAAAGTGGAGTCGAGGCATCGATCGTTGAGCTCGTGGAGATCCTTGACGAGGAAGCGCGTCCGTTCGAAGAGTGGGGAACAAAACGGGAGAGAGCCTGCGCACGCTGCATGGGCGGTGGAGCGGCAGCGCGCCGAAGCCACGCTGAAGATCGGTCGAGCGGCTTTGTGGATTCTCTCCTCCCAATCTGCGACACCATGCGCAAACACCAGAATAAGGCTCTGGAATGGGATCGCCCGGGACAAAACGAAAGGCGGACGCGGTGGTTCATTCAAGGGGGCCACATGACTCGATCGTCCGGGTGGCCTCTCGTACCGGGCGCCGGAGTGATTTCGAACATTTCGAGTTCTGGCAGGGGATCGACGAGCTTTTACGCCCAAAGCAGCTGTGTTAACCCGACTGTCATAAGGAGGAGTAGGGCTCGGAGCAGTCCGCTGCGCTGCCGGACTGACCGCTAGGGCGAGAACTAACCCTCTGCCTGGCCCGCTGGTCGGCCAATCGTCAAAAATGCGAGAGGCAACCTCATGGGGCATATCGTGGAGACGATGAGCACCCGGGGGGGCGGGACGCGGCCTCGGTGTTGACGATCCGCTCGATCGCGGCGAGGACGCGCTTTCGCCAGTGCGCTCGTTCAGCTTGATGATTGCCTCGTCCGGTATGACGTTCTCCTTGGCGCCGGCTCCGGCTTCGCTGGAACTGAAGCTCGTCGGCGGGCGTGAGGGCGGCGCTAGCCGAGTTCCCTCGAGCGGAAGGGCAGGTGCTCGAAGCGCCGCACAAAGGGCCCGGGCGCGTAGCGTGCCGCCCCGGCGTCCACGGCGAAGTTCGGGCAGCGCGCCAACACCTCCTCCAGCACCACGCGCGCCTGGAGGCGCGCCGGCGCGGCGCCGAGGCAGTGATGCGGGCCGTAGCTGAAGCTCAGATGGCGGCGGATCTTACGCGTGACGTCGCACTCCCCCGCATCGG
>DATFYN010000304.1:0-2401 GCA_035315025.1 Myxococcota bacterium | reverse complement strand
TCCTTTGTTCGACCTCGCTCGTACCGACTATTGGTCCACCCGGGGCGACCCCACGAAGCGGGCGGGTCTGTTCGACGGCTATGGCGATCTCCGGAGGGACTGGGAGGAAGCCATAGCGGTCTACTCGCTCCACCACGCGCTCGAACTGTGGCACTGGTTCCATCGAGCAGGGATCGCCGAGATGTGTGCGACGATCCTCTCGGACTTGGAAAGGCTGGCGAACGGCTGACCTGTCACTCGTCTTTGCTGTTTCTGGGCCAAGTCTATGGCTCTGGCCACCGTGCACGCAACCCTGAACGATCAGCGCGATCCATCCGGGCGATGCAGCGGACCGCCCGCTTTGATTGCAGTGCGGCATCGCATGGCCGGCGGTTACTGGTTGACGCGGCGGCGTCCGCCGGTCGACACTCGGGCCTTATACGGGCAGCCGGCCGCTCCGTCGATAGCCGCGGGAGGAAGTGAGTTCCATGCCCACCGTCTTCTCGAATCCTCCCCGCAAGGGCCAGCCCGCGCGGATCTGGCACCTCGAAGAAGTCTGGGAGCACGCGAAGCGGCTTCCAGTCTTCCAGAAACCGCTGGCTGAGCTGAACTCGCTGGAGGAAGTCGCTTGCTACGGCAGTGAGTACCACTTCGGGAGACTCACCGTCCGAGAGGTCGCAGAGCATTCCCGTCGCATCCACGCCGCCACGTTCGAGAGGCCGATCATCTTGTCTTGCGAAGGCTGGCTGATGGACGGCTTCCATCGGCTCGCCAAGGCTTACTTGGAGGGGCTCGAGACGATCGCGGCCGTGCAATTCACCGAGGATCCGCCCCCGAATCGTGTGAGCTCGTGGCATGAGTGGCAGGAGGCAACCTTGAGAGATTGAGACTCGGCAGCATAAGCTGTTGTACCTGGTGTCGGGGGCAATCGACGTCATCTTGGAGGAACGAGAGAGCGATCGTGCACGCGCCCTGCGATACACTGCACAGCATGCGTAGGGCCGGGATGGAGAAGCGTGCCGTCTAGGAAGCCCCGACCGCATCGGCCCCTCGGCCCGCCTCTCAATCGGGGGGCGAAGCGCGCGGAGCGTGTCAGCACCCACCCGCTGCACGCGACGCAGCATCCCGAGCTGCTCGAGCGGGTGCGTGCCCTCTGCCTCGCCCTGCCCGAGACGAGCGAGAAGATTGCCTGGGGCCGGCCCACCTTCCGCGTGAAGGGCAAGCTCTTCGTGATGTACCACGAGGACCACCACGGCGACGGACGCCTCGCGATCTGGTGCAACGCGTTCCCGGAGGCACGCGAGGCGCTCCTCGCGGCCGACGCGGCGCGCTTTTTCGTTCCGCCCTACATGGGTCCGAGCGGTTGGATTGGCGTACGCCTCGACAAGCGCCTGCCCTGGAGCCGTGTCGGCGGCGTCATCACCGATGCTTGGCGCCGCAGCGCCCCCCCGAAGCTCGCGGCGCTTCTCGAGGGGGATTAGTCCCGTGGGCGCCAGGGCCCCGAGTCACCCCCGCGATGAGCTTCACCAAGACAAGACTCGGGTTCTCCGCTCCCCAGAGTGCCGTGGTCTCAAAGACTGGGCGGAACCCCAGCGCCTGATAAAACGCCCGTGTGCGCGCATAGTACGGGTCCGGGTGGCTCGGACCGAGCGTCTTTACATGAAGAATGCGGAGTCCCCGGAATCGCATCCACCCTTCCGCACGGGAGACCATGGCCCGTCCGATTCCGCTGCGATGGCGGTCCGGCGCCACCGCCATGACATGAATCTCGACGGCCTCTACGGAGGTTTCTTCCAGCGCGATGAACCCGAGGACCCTCTCCTCGTCATGAACCAGAAACGTGGGGAGTCTGCCCAGCGCCGCAATGTACGCTTGATTCGAAGCCTCGATACCGAACCAATCTGCCAACTGATGGATCACGGATGCGCATTCCTGCCGGTAGCGCTCTTCAAAATCGATGACCGCAACGATCGCTGACTGAGCCATGTCTTCCCTTCCACATGAGGTGACGGGCGCAAAGGCCATGCCTTCACGGCTGGCACCTCATTGCAGTGTGATGTGCCGGACTGCGCCCTTCGGTTCTCCACGCGCACGCGCCGCGAAGTGAACGGATGGACGGGCCGGTAGGGGACCGAAAGGAGGGCTTGCTTCCGCGTCTCGATAACGCATGAGCATGCCCGAAACTCTGGGAATGACCTCAGTCGATCACGAACCGAGTCTACCATGGGCATTCATTGGGGGGCAGGGCTCGCGCGGGGTAAACTGCAAGCGTGGAGATCCTTAACCCGGATTATTCATGAACCACCACTCGGATGTCACTCTCGGGTGTGACAAGGGCCAATCGGCGAGTGCGGAAGACGTGTGGCGCAAGCGCGAACGCCCACCAGCGGAGCGAAGGCGACGCAGAAGCGGGTTTTGGGCG
>DATFYN010000303.1:0-6227 GCA_035315025.1 Myxococcota bacterium | reverse complement strand
ACTTCCGCAGTTGTCGGGTTGAATTCGTGACTTTTCGCGGAGTTAGGTTCAAAAGTTGGCACTACATTTCGCCGATCCGCGCACGCGTGCTGCGCCACTCAGCAAGCATCCCCCGCCGAACTTCTCTCAGGAATTCCGCACTCAATCAAGAGGGGAGGTTGGCACTACACGCCGCTTCCAACCGTGACTCGAGACAATCCAAGCACTTGCCGCGTCGCGGGGCCCGGAAACCGACTCAACTTCGTCCGAAGCTGCGGAAGTTGGGCTAGGGTACACCCCGGGTTCAGGAACCCGCATGCTTCTTCGAACACTCGGTGGCCGCAGTATCATGCGCGTAGAGGAGGCGCGACCACCATGCACCTCGCCAGCAACTACGCCGAAACCCTCCTGAACGCGCTCCCGGCAGAAGGCTGCGAGCCTCCGACGAGATGCAGCGAGCACCCGGTGTGGACTTGGGCGCGCTCCGGAGCGATGGCTCTGGCCGGGCGTGCGGACGAGGCCCCGCGCGTTGCTCCCGCCCCACTCGCAACCTGTGCGAGGGCGGCGCTCGATGCCCTCCGGGCGCTGGCGCCAAAGTCGCGCCTCGCGCTCGAGCGCGGCGAACTCGCCTCGGCACTCGACGGCGCCGCGCTCCTTGGTGAGCGAGCAGCATACCTCGGCCTCCTGCGCCGCGGATCGATCTCGCCCGGGGGCAGCTGTCGCCTTCTGCGCGCAGCCGATAGTTGGATTGCGGTGAGCCTGCCGCGCGCGGACGACCGAGCGCTGATTCCGGCGTGGCTGGAGCAGGATGGCAATGAAGAACCGCGGCTCGATCCCTGGGACCTTGTGGCAGCTCACGTCGCGAAGCGGCGCACGGTGGAAGTGGTCATGCGGGCGCGCTTGCTCGGCCTGGCGGTAGCCGCGGCGGGCCCGCCGAGTGGTGTTGCGCCCCCCTGGTTTCGCGTCACCGCGCGCGGAGCGAACCGAGCTGCTCGGCTCAAACGCTGTCAACCGCTCGTACTCGACCTCTCCGCACTCTGGGCGGGGCCGCTGTGCGGACGGCTGCTCGGCCTCGCCGGCGCCCGCGTCGTGAAGGTCGAATGTGTGGGCCGCCCCGACGGAGCGCGTTATGGGTCGGCCGGGTTCTACGAGGCGTTAAACACCGAAAAGGAAAGCGTCTGCCTCGATCTTCACACACCACGGGGTGTCGGATCTCTTCAAAGCCTCCTCCAGCATGCGGACATCGTGATCGAAAACGCCCGCCCGCGTGCCTTCGCGCAGCTTGGTATCGACGCAGAGAGGCTTGCGGGCGAAGGGCTCGTATGGGTGAGCATTACCGGCTACGGACGCCGTGAACCCGAAGCTCACTGGACCGCCTATGGCGATGACGCCGCCGCGGCCTCCGGCCTCGCCACAGCGACCGGGGACCCGGATGCACCGCTCTTTTGCGGAGACGCGATCGCGGATCCACTTGCCGGAATCCACGCGGCGGTAGCCGCACTGGCTCATTGGCGCAGCGGTGAAGGCGCGCTTCTCGAACTGGCGCTGCGCGACGTAACCGCCCACTGTCTCGGACTCGGCGGGAAGGGCCCGGACGCGCGGGTCGAAGTCAGGGATTCTGGCTTCGAGGTGGTCGATGGCGGCGCGCGTGTCCGCGTTGCGTCACCACGTGCAGCGCTCCCCGTCGGGCGCGCGCGGCCGCTCGGAGCCGACACCGCATCCGTCCTGGGGGAGTTCCACATCGGGTGCTGATACGACGTGCTGAGGTCGAGGGCCGCGACCGCGACGTGCGCATCGCCGAAGGGCGGATCAAGGCGATCGCCGAGCGGATCGCTCCGCGTGCAGGCGAGGCCACGATCGACGCCGAAGGGGGTGCCCTACTTCCGGGTCTGCATGATCATCACATTCATCTTCTCGCCCTGGCTGCTGCGCTTGAGTCCGTGACCTGCGGGCCGCCTTCGGTCGTGGATCGCACCGCGCTCGCCATTGCACTTCGCTTCGCGACGGGGCAATTCCTGCGAGGTGTCGGATACCACGAATCGGTCGCCGGTGTACTCGACCGGGTTGAACTGGATATGCTGGTCCCCGACCGACCCGCCCGCATCCAGCACCGCAGCGGAGCGCTCTGGATGCTGAACTCGCGGGCCATCGATCGTCTGAGGCTCGACCACGGAACGGACGCACCCGGGGTGGAAAGAGACGCGACAGGCCGCGCCACAGGCCGCCTCTTCCGCCTCGACTGGTGGTTGCGCGCACAGCTCGCACCGGCCGCACCTCCTGACCTTACACGGGTCGGACGGCTTCTCGCCCGCGCCGGGATAACCGGAGTGACCGACGCAACGGCCGACACCGACTCCCGCGCCCTTACGCTGCTGGAGGCGGGGGTTGCTTCGGGCGCGCTGCCGCAGCGACTCGCAGTGATGGGAGGCGCGGAGCTTCCACCCGCTGCGTACCCCGGTGTGGTCCGCGCTCAGGTGAAGCTCGTGCTCGACGAGGGTGCGCTCCCGGGCTTCGAGGCGCTCCGCACGGCGATTGTCCTTGCACACGCGCAAGAGCGTGGCGTCGCGATCCATTGCGTCGGTCGCGCGGAGCTCGTCCTCGCAGCACGCGCCCTCGCAGAGGCAGGCCTCCGTACCGACGACCGGCTCGAGCACGCGAGTATCGCGCCGCCAGAGCTCGTCGAACTCGTCGCGAAAACCGGCGCCCTGGTGGTCACGCAGCCGCACTTTCTCGAGGAGCGCGGCGATGACTACCTTCGCGAGGTGGAAGCCAGTGACCTGCCTTGGCTCTACCGGGGACGCGGGTGGCTTGACGCCGGCGTGCGTCTGGCTGGGGGGAGTGACGCGCCGTTCGGAACGCCGGATCCCTGGCAGGCGATTCGCGCCGCAGTCCTCCGCCGCACCCGTGCCGGAGCGGCGATCGGCGAAGGGGAAGGGCTCTCCCCCGAGCGCGCCCTCGCGCTTTTCCTTGGGCCGCTCGGCGATCCAGGAGGGCTACCCCGCCGTGTTGCCCTCGGCGAGCCCGCAGACCTCTGCCTCTTGGACCGCTCGTGGCGCAGCGCGCGGGAGGAGCCCTCCAGTGCCTACGTGCGCGCGACGTGGCGCGCCGGGCGACTCGTGCACGAGTCCTGAGGGACCAGCACCGAGGGGGGGAGGTGCTCCGAGTCCATCAGCACGCGAATAGGCGACGGTCCGACCTGGAACAGCATGCCCATCTCAGTGCTCGGAGCTGGATGTATGAACGATACCCCGGGAGCGCCACAAGCTCGAGAGCGATCGCTTCTCCTCTATGAAATTCTGTTGAAGAAGGCGCTTGTATGATGCGCCTGCCGGAGCCTTCGTGGCTCTGACGGCAGGCTGCAGGTCCGGCGGCGCGGCCCCGCCGCCCCGCCGGGGCTATGACCGCTAGCCACCGACAGCCTGCATTCCCCAGCAAAGGTTTGGATTGCTGCTCTACCTCACAGCTGGATGAGGGTCGGAACGCGGCGTTCGGCGAGCAGTTGCCGTCCTATATCCAGAACGATCTCGTCGGCGGAGCCGAAGAGTCCCTCGAGCGCGATGGTCCGCTTGAGGTACCGGTGGAAGGGATGCTCCGTGGTGAAGCCGATGCCGGCGAGCACCTGCTGACAGTGTGCAACCACCGTGCGGGCTGTGCGGCCGGCAATGGCCTTCGCGAGTGCCGCGGTGTCGGGGCTCGGTTGCTCCCGGACTGCACCTAAGGTCGCCTCGAGGGCCTCCACAGCCACCAGCGCGTCCGCGAGTCGGTGGCGCACTGCCTGGAACCGCGCAATCGGACGACCGAACTGCACCCGCTCCTTCGTGTGGGTACACGCGAGCTCCAGTATGGCTCGGGTGGCTCCTGCGATCTGGTGCGCGACCGCGCGCCGCGCGAGGGCGACTGCCGATTGCCACGCGGTGGCGGCGAGACGCGTGGCACCTGCCGCGTTGCCCTGCGCGCGGATCGCGCGAAAGCCGGCATCGGGATCGATCCCACGCACCCTACGAACCTCCAGAACTGTCATTGGAATCGTGACAGTCCATGGCTCTGACGCCGGGCCGCATACGACCAATATCTCGCCGGCGGTGGCGGCGCGAGCCGTCGCGAGGCTCCCCGCGTGAAGGTGGTCCGCGTCGATTTGTCCCGGCGGATCCCAAGCAGCGAAGCGCGGGAGCATGACAGCGAGGTCGGCACGCGGCTCCCGACCTAGCGCCGAAAGGATCACGTCGTCGAGCGCCGTCGCTGTCGCGTTCGTAGCGCCGAGCGCGTTGAACACGATGTCGATGGCATCGCCCGGCTCGTCGCGGAGCATCTCCCGCCATCCGAGCTGCGCGAGGACTGCATCGATGTCGGCGTCTTCGTCGGCCGCAAGGGCACCCTCAATCGCGGAGCGCACGGTCTCCTCCATCAAGGCGCGCTCATCGGGGTCGATCATTCGTCGCTCCCGAGCCCGAGAAGCCGGCGGGCGATGATGTTGCGCTGCACCTCCGCGGTGCCGCCGTAGATCGTCGCGGCACGCGAGTACAGGTACTCGCTCCGCCACACCTCCCCGGCCGCGCTGTCGTCCATTTCGACCATCCCGGTGAGAAGCCGGCGAACGGCGTCGTACGTCGTCTGCTCTGCAGTCGCCACCAGCAGCTTGTCGATGGACGTCTCCGGTCCGAGCGTGCCTGTCTCCGCGAGCCGGTGTTGCGTGGCGCGTGACCGGGCGCGGACCGCGTGAAGCTGCAGGTACGCGTGGCCCACAACCTCTGCAGCACGGTCATCGTGCGGTGCGAGGTCAACGAGCCGCTGCAGCCGCTTGTAGAGGTACGCAATGCGCTGCCAGAAGCACGAAGAGCGCTCGTACGGGAGGATGCTCATGGCAACGGACCAGCCGCCATTCAGCTCGCCGAGCATCCGGTCGGTGGGGACCAAGACATCGTCGAAGAACACCTCGGCGAACTCGAGATTTCCGTTCATCATCTCGAGCGGTCTGACGGTGATCCCCGGCGTGTCCATGTCGACGAAGAACGCGGTGACACCCCGGTGTCGCGAATCGGCCGGTCCCGTTCGGGTGAGCAGCACGCAGCGGTCGGAGTACTGGGCCAAGCTGGTCCAGACCTTCTGGCCGTTGATCACCCATGTCGAGGCGGTGCGAGCGTCGCCGTCGGGCGCCGCGCGGCACCGCAAGGACGCGAGGTCGCTCCCTGAGTGCGGTTCGGAGAAGCCCTGGCACCAGAGCTCAGCATCCGAGAGCAGGCGGGGGACGACCTCGGCGGCGAGCTCGGGCGCCGCGAACTCGATAAGGGTTGGCACGAGCACCTCGATCAGCGAGTAGAGTCCCGGATGCGTGATGTCGCGCTCCGCGAGTGCCGCGCCGAGCTCCGTCCGCAGCATTGGTGAGCCGCCTCGCCCACCGACGTGCTCCGGCCATCCGAATTGCATCCAGCCCGCGTCGAAGAGGATCGACTTCACGCGTTGCATCTGGGCGATGTGGTCGTCGAGCGTTCCGGGCGGGAGAAACGGGGGCGCGAGCTTCTCGTGGTTCGCGTCGAGCCACGCGTGGAGCTCCGCACGGTAGTGGGCAAGTTCGATCGCCAATCGAGAATCCTGCAGACCATCTCTGGAGAAAGTGTTCTTTGAGGACGCTCCTCGGATTGTCGAGCCGGCCAGCTGGCCCATGCGCCGCAAGACGAAGTCCCGAGCTCCAACCGGGTGACGATGGCCCCGCTGCCTTTCCACTCACTAGTCGATGCTCGTTGCCCAGTAAGTGGTTCCCGTACTTGTCAGTGGGGTTCGGGACACGTGTCCGTGCGAGAGGGAGATCCTTGCACACTGCCTCTCGCAATCTGTGTATCATTATATGCAAGTTTTGGGAAACGTCGTTTCCGGGTTCGAGAGTCGGCTTAGGATGACTTCGCGTGCCGGCCGTGCGCCGACTCTCGCAGCACGGCCGGCTGTCGACAGGCGGACACGAGAGCATTCACCAATCCGCACATGCTCGCCGGCATATGCCCGGGGGGGCAGGGGGTTATAGAGAGCGTCGGGGCGTATCTGCGCGGACGCTGGGCATGAGAGGTGAGAGATGAGCGAGGTTCTGGCACCCGAGGCTTTCATTCAGGATCTCGTCGCACGCATCGAGGCGCGGCGGACCTTTGGCAATCACCCGCTCTGGCTCGCGATCGCCGACGGCAAGCTGAGCGGCGAGCAGCTGAAGCTCTTCGCCATCCAGTTCTTCCTGCAGGTGCGCGAGTTCCCGCGGGCCGTGA
>DATFYN010000302.1:0-2384 GCA_035315025.1 Myxococcota bacterium | reverse complement strand
GGTTGCAGATGAACATCACCAGCAGCCCACGTTCGCCTTTCACGTCGTCCAGCGCGTGGGTTTTGCCATCCACGCCTTTGAGCGAGAAGGGGCGGGCGCTCCAGCCGATGGTTGCTTGCGGGGTTTCAAGGGCGGCCATGGTTTTTTTCTCCTGTTCGCAGATGGACCGACTTTCATAAGGGCTTAACTGTATTCACACCGAAATCCTTTCGACAATCCCCCGCATGACCTGCTTCCGCCGCTGGTCGTAAAGCCAGGTCGTCCTGGGCTCGGTGTGCCCGGCGAGGTACTGCACATCCCCCAATTTTGCACCCTGCGTCAGCAGGTCGGTGATCGCCGCCACATGGAAGGAATGCGGCGACAGCCGCTTGGGCAGCCCGGCGTCTTTCAGCCGCCGCGTGATGAGCTCGCAGATCACCTTCGTTGTCAGAGGATTGCCGGTCAGTTGCCTCGTCTTCCAAAGCGTCGAGCGGAACAGCGGCCGCCCCATCTAATCCGCTCCGACGCTTGCCGCATCAAGATTGGCGCTGGATCGCTCCGAAATCAAGTCTCAAGCAACGGACGGGGCGGCGTCAGCCGATCCGTCCGCTTGTGTTTTCCTCTTCGGTTCGCTTGCCTCGTGCTTGCCTACCGCGTACTTCGAAGCCTAATGTGCCGGCCGGCACATTATCGTCGAGTCACCGCCGCGAAGCCTCCGCGATTCCTGGGGCGAGACCCGGCTGGCCGGGGACGTGGGCTAGCCTGGATGCCCATACAGAAAAAAACCTAACAAAATATCCCATACGCATAAAGATGAGTAAAGTAATATTATGTTAGTTCTTGGCTTTACTCCACGCACGTCCGGGGCGAGTGCACGGGGCTATCCGAATGCGAGTCGCAACCGCTTGCACCTCAGCCAGTGAGTTCCGGGGACACAGTGAGTTCCGGGGACACCATACCTAACTGGTTCCGGAGTTCCTGGGACGCCATACCTAACTGCTTGGGCGAACTCGGGGAAATCAGGGAGAGCGCAGGCATTGCGGCTGATGCCCTTCCGGCATCGCCAACAGAGCGTGGCCTCCATCGGGGAAGCTCCGCGGTCTGGATATCTACCGGGACCGCAAGAACCGACCTGTGGCGATAGGTCAGCGCGATGCCTCGTCGCCAGGGGCGTTCATTCTCATCAACGGGGACGGTCTCGGAGTCTCCTTGTTCGGCGCCCGCGCGCTCATCTGGACGGATCAACACCTCGAGGCCGTTGCCAGGGCTCACCGGATCACGTCGAGCCTCGACGTCTTCTTTGGTTCGTATATGCTCGTCTTCGCTCATCTCCTTGCCCCTCGTATAGTCATTCTACTTACAAGACGACACAAGGCACGAGATGGGGCGATAAGCAGAACGCGCGCCCGCTGACTCATTCAATCCGCTCCCGCCGCAGATTTCGGTCGAGCGGCTCAGAACAACGGCTTGTCCCCGAGCCCCAATACCGTTGAATTAGCCGTAAAGTGATGGCAAACAGTTGGTTAGTTCGCCCTCTCCCCTTGCGGGAGAGGGTAGCGAGAGGGCTCGCACCAGTCAGCTCGACTCTTCGGACGAGGCGATTGGTCGTGCCCAGCCCCCCTCACCCCAACCCTCTCCCGCGAGGGGAGAGGGAGCCAGAAGTCGCTTCGGCCAAGGGTGTTATTGCTAATTCAACGGTATTGCCCCCAGCCCCTCTTGAGAGCCGCGGGATGAAATCGGGCCTTCGCCGTTGATCCGCAGCAAGATCCAGCCGCGCCGCTCGAGCGCCTTGCAGAAGCGCTTGCCTGAAACGGGCTTCATGCGTTCGGCCAGCCCCTGGTTTCGACGTCGTGCTTGGCGAGCAGCCACCCCTCCGCGGCTTCTCGCAGATTGGCCAGAACCTCGTCGAGTTCGACTCCACCTGCCACGCATCCCGGTAGTGCGGGGACATCGGCCCAGACCACGCCGTCTTCGTCACGGTGAACGCGGGCGGGCAGGCTAACCGCGATCGTGACCGGCGTGATCGGCTCTTGCGGTGATATGTCGACCGGTGTGCCTGCCGTCTTTAACGGATGATTCATCGTCCGGACCCTCATCAACGACTGGGATTGACGTCCAGGTTGTCCTGAGCTTCTAACGGTCGGGGCACGACCGGCCCTATTGCGCCAGACCCTTGAACCGAGTATCTTTGTCCCCCAGCCCTCCCTTGAGCGGAATCTTGCGTTCCGGCTTGGGGGCGGTTGGGGTCTCGTGGTCTTCCTCATCGTCTTCCTCCGCGGCGGCTGTTTCCTTGCCCTTGGCCGGAAGGAGGGAGAGGGCGATCCGCTTCAGGTCGGGCTCGACCTTGAGGATCCGGACTTCGACCTCCTGGCCTGCCTGGACGATGTCGGCGACGCGGCGGACGC
>DATFYN010000301.1:0-6648 GCA_035315025.1 Myxococcota bacterium | reverse complement strand
CAAACTTCTAGTTGTAAAAGCCCCCTTCCACCTCGCGCACCCTCTGTGGCTGGGTCTACCCGCCACCCCCTCCAGGGGGGTGAGCGATGGGCGATGAGGAGGGCAGGCCGAGCTGGGCCGCGCGGTTGCTTTGGGGCCGCCTGAGAGGGGCCATGCGCTCAGGCAGACACGGACGGCGAGACTCGCGGTTGCCGAGAGTAGGAGGCGCCGCGGGGGGGGGCTGGTGCGCCCCTGGCAGGTACGGCGGAGCACATCCGCGCGGGGAGTCCGGGCTTGCTGCTTCCCGCCTGCTTCCCGAGTTCGCAGGCAGCGACACTCGCTCCTCGGACGATTCTGTAAGTGTTTGGATTTTTGACGCTTTACTGGTGGCCCAGGGCGGAATCGAACCGCCGACACTGGGATTTTCAGTCTCGGTAAGTCAATCCAGCCATCCTACGTCCGTCTACGCCATCCTGCGCTAAGTCCATGATTTTCTGTCGGTGATACGGAATTTTCTTGCGATCGACGCGTGCGCGACATCGCCGCCGGTCCGTTCGAAGCCGTAGTGGAAGACTTCCGCCAGCGTCCCGCCGAGCGCCGGCGTGGGGCGCAGGGTCATGTAAATCGGCGCGATCCAGCCGCGATTGGGAATCCAATCGCTTTCGAACGTGAGACTGCTCGGGTCGAGCGTGCGCGATGTGATCGGCAAGCAATCGATTGGCGACGCGAAGGCGCGTCACGGCGAAGATTTAGCGCCTCCCCCTCTCCCCTTGTGGAAGAAGGCTCATCGGAGCCTGCTGCGCCGGACGTCGTGATGCGGGTATCGCCGCGGGCGGTCGTGATCCTGCGCCGCTCACGCGCGGCGTCACGGGTCGCCAGCTCCTCTCGAAGTGGTCTTGGTATCAGCCCGCCGTTCACGGGCGCGGGGACGAGCTCTCGGATCGAGATCTACGCCGACTCTTCCGTCGAGGCGGAAACGGCGGAACGCCGCATTTTATCTCTTGCGTTCTCCCGACTACAAGCGTCTAATTTCCATTCAAGCTCTTCCATCGACCCGTGGTCGACTGCCTCTCGGGACTGGGCAAACTGAACTAAGGCAACACGGGGAAGGGGAACAAATGAGATACGGGACGATCCTAGCCGCGAGCTTTCCCTGCTCGCTGGCCGCGCTGGGTCTCTTCGTTGCGACAGCGCGCGCGGATGGTGATCTCAGCAAACTGAATCACGTCATCATCGTGATGCAGGAGAACCATTCATTTGACAACTACTTCGGCGCGCTCCCATACGTGCCCGGCGGCCCGTATCACGCACCAAGTCCCAGCAGCGGCGGTGGCTGCAGTAACCTCGACCATTCCTGTGTAGATGGCCTTACCTGCAGCGTCGATTCCCTCGGCAACTTCACCTGTGCGAACTCGAATCAAGACAATGACGGTAGCATCGTGCAAGCCTTCCACGATCCGCGCTACTGCACGGGACCGGATCTGGATCACTCATGGTCCGGCAGCCATATCGAGGCCAACTTCCTCTTCCCATTTTTGACGATTCGCTTTAGCCCCAACAATGGCTTCGTCCTTCGAAACGACAGCACCTCGCAGGGGCAGCCCGACAACAGCCCAGAGACTCCGACGGGCGACGACACGATGGGCTTCTACACGCAGGCGGATCTGCCGTTCTATTACAGTCTCGCGCAGACCTTTGCCATCGACGATCGCTACTTCTGTTCCGTCATCGGGCAGACCTTTCCAAACCGGTCGTATGAGTTGGCGGCGACTTCATTCGGCCATTTGACGACTGCCGAGCTTCGTCCACCGAGCGGTGGCTACCAGCCAATCACCGGTAACTTTATGGATCTGCTCGATCAGCATAGCGTTTCATGGATCAACTATTACAGTGATCTGCCCATGACATTCAGCTTCCACACCTTGAATTCCAACACCGCGCCAATCTCGCAATTCCTGGCGGATGCGGCGGCCGGTACGCTCCCTCAGGTTTCGTTCGTAGATCCGAACTTCGGAGTTCTCAGTGCAGCGGCTGAGAACGATGAGCATCCTCCGACTAACATTCACAGGGGCCAGAGGTTCGTGTCGAATATCGTGAACGCCGTGCGCAATGGCCCGAATTGGCAGGACTCGATCATCTTCATTGTATACGACGAGCACGGCGGCTTCTATGACCACGTTGCGCCGGCGCGGGCGCCTCAGGGCGGAGCACTGAATCCAGACGGGATCAATCCTGGCCAGTGCGCCGATCTGTCGAGTCCGCCAGCGAGCGAGCAGCCGGGGGGCGGCGTGCAGTGCACCGTGAGCCAGGGGGAAGCGCTGGCGATATGCCCAAATTTCACGACGACCGGGCCGTATCCTTCCTATTGCGCGAACTTCAATCAGCTCGGCTTCCGCGTTCCGTTTATCGCCGTGTCGCCGTTCTCGAAGCCGCACTACGTGTCCCACACCGTGGGGGATCACACTTCGATGCTCGCGCTGATTGAGAAGCGGTTCATGAGCAGTGGCTCGTCGTATCCGTCGCTGACAGCGCGTGACGCGAATGCCAACACACTCGAGGACATGTTCGACTTCTCGAATGCGCCATCGATCAACACCCTAGTGCCGACGGCACCCGTAGCGAGCCCTACCGACCCGGGATGTCCGTTCGTAGCGCCCGGACAAAATGGATGAGCGCCTGAGCAAATGATCTGGATTGTGCGAGAAGCGGCGGACGGTGGTTCCGGGCCACCAGCGTCGACCTTCTCTCTCTATCGAATCGCTTGTGTGCGCCCGAGTGAGGGGCGAGGCCTGCAGGGCCACGGGGCAGATCGGTGCCCTGCTGCGACGCGAGGGGCTGTACTCCTCGCACCTGGTCGAGTGGCGCAGGCTTCGGGCGCACGGAGCGCTGCAGGCCTTGGCGGCGAAGAAGCGCGGACGCAAGAGCGCCCGCGACGCGCGTGACCGAGAGCTCGGGAAGTTCGAGCGCGAGAACGCGCAGCTGCGGCGCAAGCTCGCGCAGGCCGAGGCCTTGATCGAGGTCCAAAAAACTCTCGCGGATCCTGGGCATCCTGCTCTCCCCGCCCGGGCGCAACGAGAGCGACGAGTGACCGCGTTGCTGGAGCTGGTGCCGCCGGTGCCGAGGGCGGTGGCGTGCCGAGCGATCGACGTGTCGCGACCGACCCTTTACCGGTGCACGCGGCCCTCGCCAAGGCAACGTTCGGGGCGGCGTGCTCCGCCGCCGCGGGCGCTTCGCCCCGAGGAGCAGGCACGCGTCGTCGAGCTGCTCCACAGCGAGCGTTTCGTGGATCGCGCGCCGGCGCAGATCGTCGCGACGCTGCTCGACGAGGGCCAGTACCTCTGCTCGATGCGTACCATGTACCGCCTGCTCGCCGCCGGCGACGAGGTCCGCGAGCGTCGCCCCATCTCGTGCACTCGGCCTATCAGCACCCGGAGCTCGTCGCCACGGCGCCCAATCAAGTCTGGTCCTGGGATCTCACCAAGCTGCGCGGTCCTCGCAAGTGGGGCGGTCCCCACCGGCGGGGTGGTAGCGACGGCACGCTGACAAGGAGGCGGCGAGCAACTGGAGAAACCCTCCTCGCCCCATCGATAAATCAGCGGAGCAAGGCAGGTCGTATAACCGGTGACCCCGGGAAGTCGACCCAAGGCGAGAGGGTGGAGGATGGGCCCGTGGTAGCGAGGAAGCTGGGCAGCGCCCGTGGAGCGGAGGGGCCCTGCTGTTCCGTAACTCCGCCGCCGAGAACGAGAGGCAGGGGCGAGATGAAAAGGGCGCCCATTGAGCTGCAGGATCTGAGACGGAGGATCGTCCTCCAGAGGGTCGAGGTAGTCCCTGGTTCTCCCATCGGCAGGCCAGCGCCTTCCCACAATGCCTTTGTCTCTCGGTCCTGGAGGGGTCGCCTCGGATCCGACGCACCTTTGCGTCGACTGGGAACGCCGGGTCGTCCAGCTACGCCGCGACCCGGTACCCGAGACGCGACGAATGCCACGGCGGCGGGAGCGAGAGGCCGATGGCGTATACCGCGAGGGCCGCGACGAGGAATCACGTGCTCGAGAGCGATTCTCCCCGCGACGTTGCGAGAACGGCGAGGGCGCTCGCACCGGCCGTCGCGACGCTGATCCAGCCGAGGATAGAGTCACACACAATCCGGTGCGCTAAAGAATGGTGCGAAGAGGTAGGAGCGTGGAAGGGGCGTGGGGTCTTTTGCGCGACCAACGTGACGAAGGTGTGCGGCTTGCACGATTTTAAATGCGCTCTGGGGTTAAGTCCTTGAAGAGTTCGGACTGGAGGATTGGGAATCTGGAGCGGGTGTTGGGTTGGCCCTCCTGGCAATGTCTTTGGTTGGCGGCTCGAAGGCGGATTCTGGGGATGCATTGCGGCGGGAGCGCTCGTTAGCGGGCTGACGCTCGTCTCAGAGAGTCGCTCGTCAGCGTCTTCGTATGCTCCTAAAGCATGCAAGGCGGGAGGGCGGTGAAATCGAGGGCTTGGTTGCTCATCTTGGCGGCCGCGACTGCTTGCGTTGTCTTCACCAGACTCGCTGGGTTAGTGAGCAGCCATTTCTTCTCCAAGTCGCATGCGACCGCGGCGGAGGAAAGCGTCGTTGTCGGGGAGGCATGGCAGAGACACGAAGCGGAAGCGCCATGAAGCTGTAGTGGGAGGACAAGCCGCACGGCGGCGTCGGACGGCGAGGCCGACGATGCCCGCCGAGAGGAGTGCTACGCGCTAACACCTGTTCTGCGGCGGCTCACTGCGAGGCCCATCACTCCCGCCATCACGAGCAGGCCCGTAGCGGGCTCGGGCACGGGCACCACCGCGATGCCATACGGGTTAGCCAATCCCGAGATCAGCAAGGCGTTCACCGTCGCCCCCGAGGTGGTGTATTCGCCAATCGTTCCGCTGCCAGCGTTCGTGACAAACAGATTCGATCCAGACACGGCGATGCCAGCCGGGAGAATCAATCCCGAGATCAGCGAGGGGTTCACCGTCGCCCCCGAGGTGGTGTATTCGCCAATCGTGTTGCTATTAGAGTTCACGACAAACAGATTCGATCCAGACACGGCGATGCCAATCGGGAGACTCAATCCCGAGATCAGCGAGGGGTTCACTGTCGCCCCCGAGGTGGTGTATTCGCCAATCGTTCCGCTGGAATAGTTCGTGACAAACAGATTCGATCCAGACACCGCGATGCTATACGGGTCAGCCAATCCCGAGATCAGCGAGGGGTTCACCGTCGCCCCCGAGGTGGTGTATTGGCCAATCGTTCCGCTTAAATCGTCCGTGACAAACAGATTCGATCCAGACACCGCGATGCCAAGCGGGAGACCAAATCCCGAGATCAGCGAGGGGTTCACCGTCGCCCCCGAGGTGGTGTATTCGCCAATCGTTCCGCCAGCGTTCGTGACAAACAGATTCGATCCAGACACTGCGATGCCAAACGGGCCGAAACTACCCAATCCCGTGATCAGCGAGGGGTTCACCGTCGCCCCCGAGTCGGTGTATTCGCCAATCGTTCCGCTGGAATTGTTCGTTTCAAAGATGTTGTCGCCGCGGGCGGTTGCGGGCATGGCCAAGATCGCCGCCGCGACGGAGAGTGCTGCGACTGCGCATCGCCCGGCGGCAGGAACAGTTTCTAGAGTGCGATGCAATGAACCCATGGCTTTTCTCCCGAGCCAGCAACGACTCCCAGGGAGCCGCGCCCGTCGCAGCTCCCCTTCCCGTAGGCAGCCTCCCACGTGCGCGCGACGGGGTTCATCACAATCAGCGCCCCGCGTAGCGTGACCGAAAATGACCTCAACCTGGTCGCGTAAATGATTATAGACGCCCAGAACGAGAGGCGGTCGCCCGCCCTCTCCCCAACCCAGGGCCGATGGCGCAGCAAATTGCGTGCCCGTGGGGAGTGGCCGGAGCTTCTCTACGCAAGCCCGCGCTCTTTCATGCGAAACGCGCTTCGGGCCGCCCCACGCCGACATGCTGCCACCGAGGGAGCGGAACGGGTGTTCCGAATGGGTAATCGTTTTCCTCCAAGAACTTCTCGCTATGCGTCAGCGTCCTTAGGCAGGCCGCTCGCCGCTCCGCCACCCTGACGGCTGGCCTCATGCCCATGCCCTGGCCCGAGGCCCTGTCCTTCGCCAAAACTCGTGGGAGGCGAGCCGCAGGTTCCCGTGGATCGCACCCTGAATGCGCTCGAAGCGCTCCCAGTCCACGTAGCCTTCGTGGGCGTGGGGGATCAAAGCCAGCCAGCGCTCGCGCGGCTTCCTGCGCTCGCAGCTGCGTGTCTCGCCACCCACGTAGTGCACGGCATGCTCGGTCTTCCCGTACGCGTAGGCACCCCCGTAGATCGGGTTCGTCAGCACCTTGTAGAGCGTTCCGTAGGCCGGGCGCTTCCAGTGGAGCTCCCCGCGCGGCGTGCCCGCCGGCAGCTGCAGGCCATGCTCCAGAAACCACAGCAGCGTCTGGCGTACCGAGCCGATCCGCTCGAACTGATCGAATACCAGACGGATTGCCTCCTGCACCCGGCGGTCCGGGTCCTTCTCGAGGCGCTGATCGTCGCTCTTGCGGTAGCCCACCGGGGCCATCACGATCAGCTCGCCGCGCTTGGCCTTCGCGCGCCGCGCCTCGAGCGAGCGTTGGCGCAGGAGGTCGAGCTCGTACTCGTTGAGGCTCCCCTTGAGT
>DATFYN010000300.1:0-4771 GCA_035315025.1 Myxococcota bacterium | reverse complement strand
CCGCGCCATGGATATCATCGGGGTACGCGCCCTGACCTGCCCAATGTCGCGCGAGCTCTTGGCCCAACGCCGAATAGCGTTGGTCGTCGAGGGCGAAGTAACCGTCTGGAGCGGCGTAGGCAATGACAATCGCCAGGCCCGCACGGACGGCGAAGGCTGCAAGAAAGATGGGCACCAGCGTCCGCCGCTCGTGTTCGTCTCCCCTGAAGCGCAACCACAACGCAACCAATGCGACCGGGGGCGATGCCACTGCCAGGGCCACTCCGAGATCGTCGGGAAGGAAGGCAAATGCGGAAGCCAGGGCCGCCCCGACGAGCAGTCCACCAACCCCCTCTTTCGTCAGGCGGCTCATGAGGGCTGGCCGTCGGATGCGATTCCCGCGCTTGCGCTCCCACCATGTCCGCGCAATCGCGCCAGCTCCGAAGTGAGCCGAGCTTCGCCGGGAATGCGTTCGAGGGCGTGTGCCAAAAGATCGCTCGCCGCACTCGCTTGCCCTGCCTCTTCAAGGCTGTGCGCGGCAGCAAGGGCGGTTTCTGCATCGCTCGGCGCAAGCTCCGTCGCCCGAACGAGCTCGCCGGCCGCCGCCCGGAAAAATCCAGCCCGGGCAAGCACGAGACCCGCGCTGCGCCTCGTGTACGCGGACTCGGGGGCGGCCACACTCACGAGCGCCGGGTTGCGCGTGGCGCGCAAGAGCGCCGTCAAAGTCTCGTCTGCGGTCCGTGGGAAGCGCTCCAATGCCTCTCGAACCGCCTCCGCCGCCTCGCCGCCCCGCCCCCTGTCGAGCCACAGCTGTGCCAGCGCGAGCCAAGGCGCTGGTGATGCCGGGTCAAGCCGGGCGGCTTCCGACGCGGCAGCGAGCGCGCCGATCGGGTCACCGACCGCGGCACGCGTCCGCGAGAGCGCAGCCACGGGGGCTGCGTCCAGCGGACTCGCCCAATGACTCTGCGCCCGCAGCTCGAGTGCTCGCTCGAGAACCGGCGCCCCGCCGCCTCCCAACAAGAACTCTGCCTCTGCGGCATCGGCCGCGAGTGTCAGCAGGGCGGGTCTTCCCGGTCGTACCCACAGACCGCGCAGGGCATCGTTCTCGCCCGCCGCAAACTCCCCCTGTGCGATGCGGCGTTGAGCGCGCGCTTCAGCGACGAGCGCAAGGCTCTGCGTTCCCGCGATGAGCGCCAAGAGTACTGCAACCGCTGCAACACTCCAACGAGTCATCTCATTCGTTGCCATCGGTCGCGATCTGCCGTTCTCCCGTGCTTCAGCCAGATTTCCGCTCCATGCAATTCCTGCAAGCGCGGCCGTGGCGAGCGCCACAGCCGGGACATGAAGCGGAAAGTCGACAAGGGAATGACAGGCCACGGCAATCAGACCCGCCGCGGGCGCAAATGCCAGAGCGCTCTGTCTCCGCAGTCTCACGAGCCGCTCCCCCACTACCCTGATCGCTGCGATTCCGAGCAGAAGCGCCGGCAGCCCGAGCTCTACCCAAGCGTGCAGCGGTTCGCTGTGGGCGTGGAGCACGGCGTAGGGCAAGCCCATCGGTCGCGAACGGGTGAAGGCCGGAGCAAACGCACCGAGCCCAGCGCCGAGCGGGAGGTATGACCACGCCGCACGCCCGGCGCTTGCGTACACCTGCCAGCGTAAGCCCGCCGAAAGCTCACCTTCCCGACCCGATGGCGGAAGGAGCCCCGGCAGAAACGCTGGCACGCACGCAAGGAGCACCGCGATCCCGCTCAACACTCCGATCACAAGCCACGTGCCCCGCCTTGCGGGGAGGCGCTGGAGCACAAGTGTGGCCGCGCAAATTCCAAGTGCAGCAAGGAGCGCGCCGAGTGATTCTGTCGCCGCTACGCCTGCTCCAAGAAGCCCAAAGATGCCGAACCAGAGCAGTGCATCTTCACGGCGCCCACGCCTCGCGAGTTCGGAGCCGACAAGTCTTGCGAACGCGTACGAAGCGGGCAAAAGAAGCCACGCGGCGAGGTGATTCGGGTTCCCAAAAGGCTCGCGCGCACGTGCCCCTAAAGGGGTCCTCGCGAGGGCGACGCAGGCGACCAGGGCGCCGAGAACGGCAAACCCACCGAGGAACCGGCGCGCCTGAAGTCTTGAGAGCGTTCCCGCACACAGCAAAAACACGAGCGCCGAGGCGAGCAGCGGCGCGCTTGCGTCTAGCGTCGCGTCGGGTGCGATGCTCCACAGAACGGACGCGAGGCCCAGCCCACACCCTGCGAGCGCGAGCTGCAACCCTCCACCGGGGATCGCCGTGAACTGCCGCCTCGCGGCAGCGAGCCCGGCAACCGCCGCCACCGCCAGGTAAAGGCCCGCGCTTACCTCGGCTGTCACACCGCCATGGAGTGCCACCGCTCCCGCGAGCAATCCGAGCAATGCGCAGGCGAGCCAGCCGCCACTGCGAATCACGTCGGTCTACTCCCGGAGCTGGCAGGCGGCGCGTCGCCAGTGGCCTCTCGCCCGTAGCTGTAGTAGCGATATGCCGAGGTCTGATCGTCTATCGGCGACTTGTTCAGAACAACGCCGTAGAGTCGAGCTCCAGAGCGCTCGAGCTGACGCACTGTCGAGCGCAGGACGCGCCAGTCGAATCGCCGCGGTTCAACGACGAGCAGCACACCATCGACCAGGCCCGCGAGCAGGGACGCGTCGACCAGCCCACCCGCTGGCGGCGAGTCGAGCAGCACATACTCGTACCGTTCACGGAGCAACCGAACGAGCTCTCCGAGCCGATGGGATTCAATGAGCTCCGCCGGATTTGCGGACAGTGTTCCGCACGGCAATGCGTCGAGGCCCTCCACGTGCGTAGGTCGGAGCACCTCGTCCAGATTTGAATCGCCCGCGAGATAGTCGGCAAGCCCTCGGGTCTTCGCGAGCGTGAACATCCGGTGGAGCGTTGGTCGACGCAGATCAGTGTCGATCACAACGGTCCGACGACCAGACTGCGCGAGTGACACCGCCAGGTTCGCGAGCACCGTGCTTTTCCCCTCCTCCGGACCCGTGCTCGTGACCAGCACAGCGCGCCGCTGCAGGTCTACATGGCTGAAACGCAGGTTCGTCCGGAGCGCGCGAAACATCTCCCCTTCGAGCGCTCCGGGGGCCTCTGCCACAAGCGAACTCGTGCGCGGACGCGCATCGAACCGCGAGATCGTGCCGAGCGTCGACAGGCCTAGGACGCGTGCCACCTCCTCCGCGCTCCCGACACTCCGGTCTAGCGTATCCACGAGATAGGCCGCCGCGATCGCAGCGCACAACCCAAGCACAAGGGCCACGGTCAGGTTTCGCCCCGTTCGAGGCTCGATCGCTACGTTCGGCCGCTTGGCGCTCTCAAGGACCCGAAGGTCAAACTCAACGACACCCGCAGAGAGATCTGCCTGCTTCAGCCCCTTGAGCAGTACCTCGTACATCTGCTGGTCGAGATCGGCGTCGCGCTTGAGCATCCTGTACTGAATCAGTTTTCGCTGCTCGCCCTCACGCGTCGCCTGACTCTGTGCGAGTCTCGCGCGCAGACTTTCTAGCCGCGTGCGCGCCTCGACGATCTTTGGGTGCTGGTCAAGGTAGCGGCGTCGGAGCTGGACGAGCTCGATCTCCGCTGCGGTGACTTCCTGGCGCAGTGTCCCGTCCGCTGCCTCCGATGACAGGGGCGCCGCTTCCTCGGCGCCCGAGAAGTCGAGACGCTCGGTCGAGAGATAGTCAACAAGGCGTTCTTCGGACCGACGCAGCTTGTCACGCTGATTTTCGAGCTCTCCGGTGAGCCAGGTGATCGATCGGCGGCGGCCTTCATCGCGCTGCTCCTGGGAGTACGAGATGTACGCATCTGCGACCGCATTGCACAGATCCCGCGCGCGCTCTGCCGCACCCGCGTCCGCATGCAGAAGCACGATCCGGGTATCGCGAAGATGCTCGACGTCGAGGGCGCCTTTCACCTCCTGGACCACCGTTTGGACGCGCTCCGGTGGGGTATTTCCGTCGATCCAGCCCAATGCTTCCGCGGCACGTCGTGCAACCGGCTCGCTTCGCATGACCTCGAGCTCGGTTTCAAACGAGCGTCGTTCGAGCAAGTAGCCTTCGATCGGGCTGGAGCGATCTGCCAAGGCATTCGCAGGCGCCGTCGCCCCGATCACAAGTCGGGCGGTCGCCCGATACACCGCCGGTATTCGGTAGTTCCAGATCAACGCCAGGCTGAGAAAGCCGACGAAGGTCGCGACCAGCGTTCGCCAACGCTGGCGCAGCATGGCCAGCTGGTCGGTCCAGTGCCCCTCGTCGATTGTGGACCTATGCGCCTGCATCTCGCTTCCCTCCAGTGCCGGCATCGCTAGAAGTAGGACTGTGGAACCACGACGAGGTCGCCATCTTTGAGCTCGAGATTCTGCGCGTCGCTGCTCCCAGACATGAGATCGCCGATGCGCACACGGGTCTCCGTGCGCCGCTCCCCAGATCCGCGCACGATGCGCGCACGATTGCCGGCGGCGTATTCCGTAAGACCACCGGCGAGGAGAACGGCATCTAGAACCGTGGGGGCCTGCGAGAGCGAGTAGGTGCCCGGTCGAGCCACCTCGCCCACCACACGGACTCGTGGCATCGGACCTTCCGCCATGGCTGCCGGTCCCGTCGCCGCGCGCGAAACGATGAGGACGTCCCCCGGCCCGATCGGCGGATTCGAAGCTGCGTCACCACCGCGCAGAAGCGCCTGTAGATCCAGTTCTGCGGGAGCGGTGGGTGAGTTTTCGTCCGGCGCCGTCGGAACAGCTTGATTGGCCGCGGTCGGATGAAG
>DATFYN010000299.1:0-6835 GCA_035315025.1 Myxococcota bacterium | reverse complement strand
CCGGTCGCGCTCCGCGCTCCCTCCGGCCCGGCCGGCGCCTCGATCCCCTTCGCTTCTACCCTCTCCATGTTTCGTGAGTCCCCCCCGCCCCTACAGTAATATCGATCGGGCAGGTGTCTCACATCTCATTGGCACAAGGGGGACGCGGGAAACCGCGTCGATGATCGCGTCATTTTGCCGGCCCATAGAATAGCCGTTCCCTTGTCCGAAGTGTGTTCCTGGGAGACCCTCGGTCTCACCCTCACGACCCTCTTCCACTGCCCTGCGGCGCTCGAAGGCGAGGCTCAGAACCACTGGCGGATCCCCTTACGGAGCCGATTTGGCGGGCCTGGGCAAAATGTCGAAGGTGTCGACTGGGGCGATGCGTTGGCTTTGGCGCTTGGTCGCTCTGACCGCCGTTTTCCACTCGGGGTGTGCTGCGATGGCCTCGACCAAAGAGCCGAAATACGCCGTTGAGGTCCGAGAAGGCGACTTTGAGCTCCGCCTCTACGGCACGCACGCCGTCGCCGAGACCCAAGTGACTGGAGACTGGAGCGACGCCGGAAACGAGGGATTCCGCCGCCTCGCCGGGTACATCTTCGGCAAGAATCGCGGTCGTTCGAAGATCGCGATGACTGCGCCGGTCGCACAGGCCGCTTCGCTACGGGATGGGCAGGAGGGCCTGAAGATCCCTATGACTGCCCCGGTCGCACAACGCCGCGAAGGTGGGATGTGGACCGTGGCATTCACCATGCCCGAAGGCGAGACGCCCGCGACGTTGCCGCAACCCGACGACCCGCGCGTCGTCCTCCGCGAGCTCCCCCCGGAGCGGGTGGCTGTCGTGCGCTTCAGCGGGCGCTGGACGGTGGACAACATGAAGAAGCACGAGGACTCGCTCCGCCAGTGGGTCTCTGCACGCCAGCTCCATGTCGTCGGCCAGCCCGAGGTGAACCGCTACGACCCTCCATTCAAGCCGTGGTTCCTCCGTCGAAACGAGATCTGGCTCAGGCTCGCGGACGACGTCCGCGCTGTGTCAAGTCCCTAACCGCCCTTCTCTTGACATCGTCAGCGCGCCACAAAGACCCGTTCGTCCGGACACAGAAACCGCGCCGGATCATCGTGAGCCACCGCCGACCGCGGAGGTCCTGGTCGCTCGAGTGCGCTGAAGGCCGCGAGTCGCCCTTTTTGCCCACAGGCCACTCCTTATTCCAGACCCGTGAGCCAAGCCGCCTCCAGGGGGGAAGCAGCAGAGCCATGCGGCACCTGTGGCTCGCCATTACCATTCGGCGCGAGGCGCTCATCGAGAGGCGACTGGGATGTCTCGTCCAGCCGGGGCGAGCCCCTTCCTCCTGTTCCGCTTTGGGGCAACGCTGCGCGTAGAACGCGACGTGGACGCAGGTGGCCCGGCCTTTTTGGGAGGATACCCCATAAGGATGCGCCCGGAGCGAATACGTGCTCGTCGTCAGTCATCGCTGGCCCCCTCTCGCAAGCGAGCCGCGAAGAGGCGCAGAAAAGCGACGTCCTTCGGGCGTCCGGCGAGCTCCTTCGAGCGCAGTAGCTTCTCGAGACGTCCCACGCGCACCTCGATGTCGCCAAGCCGAAACGTCACGGCGTCGGCGGCGAGATCGTCATAGCCGAAGCCGGCAGCGGAGAGCATGAGGTCGACTCGCGCCCCGGCTTCGTTCTCTGCGGTCACGTTTGCGCCCGAGCGGATCAAGTTCGCAAGGATTTCGGTGTCGTCGACGTCGAGGAACGGCTCGCCTCCCGCCCACAACTCGAAGCCCGTTCGGCGGAGGGCGCCCAACGCCGAACGGAGAGCCTCGACACGTGGGGCAAGGAACACGTCGACGTCAGCAGTGACCACCGCCTCGGAGGCGTCACGCGCATAGAAGTTGATCCCGCTGACCCCGACCACGACGAATTCGACGCCTGCACGCGCGAGCGTAGCGAGAGCCTCGAGCAGCGGACTAGCTGCTGCCGACACGCACTGCGCGCCGCACCTCGCGATGGAACTCGTAGGCCGTCCAAGTGGCTTTCAAGACCCACGCCTTATCGGTGCCAGGGCGGTTCCATGGCTGTCGCTCGAGCCAGCGCGCGATTCGAAGGAAGTCGGCGTCCACGACTCAGAAATATAACCGACGAGTGGCGCAGCGGAGCGGGTCCAATGAGGGCCCGCGTGGCCCATCTACCCTGCCAGCGCCATCCGCGAGCGAACCACCTGGAATGAGGTTGTTCGCTTCGGTAAAAGCACCCCCCCGCTACCACCGATTGCCGACGCCCGGCGCCCTCCAGGGGCCGGGCGTTTGGCACTTCTAGGGCCAGCGCGAAGACCCCCTCGACCCGGAACCCGCGCTCCGGATCCGGACCGACTCGCATCCGCCGGTTCCCGAGTAACGCCCGAAAGGCTTCTCGCCGGTCCTGAACCGAGGCTTCAAATGCCGAACGCACCTCCCGCACACGAGCTTCGATCGTGGCGCGGAGAACTTCCGGTGCGATCTCGGCGGGCCTGTCTGCGCCTGCACCAGCGCCCGAGAGGCGGGATCGTTCCGTCTCGAGCTCGGCCACCACTCGGGAAAGCTCTTGGCGTCGGCCGCTGCGTTCAGCAACCCTGCGAAGGGTCGCAAGCTCCTCCTCGATCTCTTCGAGTCGGTCATGCAGGTCCGCGGGTTCCGGTGCGGTGAGTTCCGCGTAGACAAGATCCGCGGCTCGCTCTACCGCGAGGGAAACGACCTCGGGCACGAGGATCCGTTCCCGAATCGCGCCGAAGATCCGATCCTCGAGCGCCCTTCGCGGGACCAAGAGGGCATTCTCACAGACGACTGGGCCCCTCCCCCGGTGCCAACCGCAGCCGTACCGCTCGGCGCTGTTCTGGGCATGGAAGCCCCCGCCGCAGACCGCGCACTCCAGGAATCCGGACAGCACGTGCCGGCTCGGGCCGCGGTGGCCACGTCCGGGAAGCGTGCCTGCAAAACGGCTCCCGTCGGCTTGGCGCTCGTAGGCACCGGTGTGAAACCGGCGCCGCATCTCGGCTTGCACGGCCTCATGCGTTTCGTTCGAGACGATTCGGAGATCCGGGCAATCCCTGCGGATCCACTCGGACTCGGGGCGAACGAAGCGCCTCCGCCTTCCTGTCTCGTGATCCTTGATCCACTCCGTGCGGTTGAAGATGCGCTGGCCCGTGTACATGGGATTTAGGAGCATCTCGCGCACGGCAGTGGGCGACCAGGACGGCCGCCGGTGCCGCAGCGCCCGCGGTCTCGGGGGTACGACGCCCTCCGAGTTGAGCCGGTGCGCCACCTCGCGGAAGCCCGATCCCTTCAAGTAAAGCTCGAAGATCCGGCGAATCGTGGCGGCCTCGGCTTCATGAATGACGATCCGACTTCCCAGCCTGTTCAATGGGCCGTCCACGGGCATCCATAGAGGCCGGGATCGAGCGGTAGCCATAGGGAAGGCCTCCCGCAGAAAGACCGCGCTCGGCTCTGCCTACGAGCCCGCGTTGCGTGTCGGCGCGCAGCTTCTCCCGGTACTCCTCATCGAAGACCCCCATGACCTTCGATCCGACGTTGAAGAGATCGAGTCCGGTCTGGACGAAGACAGCCGTTTTCTTTGCGGATCGGAGCCGGTTTCGAATCCATCCCAGGTCTTCGACATTCCGCGCGAGCCGCGCGGAGTCCCACGCCAGAAGCACATCCCACTCCGCAAGCCGCGCGATCAGGCCCAGCAGCCCGGGCCGGTTGTGTCGAGACGCGCCCGAGAGCCCGGCTTCTTGGATGACGAGCTCGTCGATCGCCTCCCACTGCCGCGTGGCGGCAAACGCCCGGCAGCGAGCGATCTGATCTGCGGGTGAGTCGGCAGACTGCTTGTCCGTCGACATCCGGGCGTAGATGGCGACGCGCACGGGTGCGTCAGCTCCCCTCGTCATCCTTTGGTTCCCCCCTCCCCTCCTCGGGCTTGGGCCCGAGTGTGCCCCAACGGCCGGCGCGAATCTCGCGAAGGATGTCTGCGGCAACCGCCGCGGCCAAGTGTTCGGCGAAGACGCGCACGTTCGGCGGGATGCGGTAAGTGTCGCGCGCCGGCTTGCGCCTTCGCTTGGGCAGTTCTACGCGCCCCGCCATCCACCTACTCCCGCAGCCTAGATGTGCGGTCAGAGAAGCACCTGGGCGTGCCGAAGCGCGGTTGTAGCTCGCGGTCGACTTTCGGAGGACGGAAGTCTTGGTGGAGGCGAATCCGCTCGGAGTGCGGGTCGAGAACAGTGTGTCGATCTGTCATTCCCACCACCACCTGAGCAGCCTGAGCGGCGGGAAACGTAGGAACGAAGAGAAGGGCCCACAATGGGAAATCTTGGGAAATTCAAGTGAGACAGCGATTAGCGTATAGCGTCGCAAGTGAGCGTATAGCAGCGTAGAGTACCAAGCCGGTGAGTTTGGAAGCGACCTGAGAGGCCCTTGACAATTCGCCTGTCGACGTCACCACTCGCTCGGGACTGGAGCCGAGAGTGCGCAAGCTGTCGCAGTTGGGAGTAGAGACTCGACATCATCGTCTCGTCGCTGCGGCTCAGTAGTACACCGGATCTACGAAAAAGCCACGCTCGGCGCTATCGGAGGGCTCGGGCAGCAAACACTGGAACTCGATCTCCACGATGCTCTCGGCGAGCGAGCGCAGCAGAGGCGCGGCCGGCGAGGCGTCCGACGCAAAAAGCGAGAGATGCGTCACGCCGCGCGTGGCTAGCCGAGCGCACCATGCTCGCACCAGAGCCTCAAGCGAATCCACGCCGTCTCCTGGGACGAAGCCCCAGTCGAGCACGGTGGCGCGACGTGATTCCTCACGCGAACCAGCGCGCTCGAGGATGCGCTCCTCGCCGTCCTCCCAGACGCCGAAGACTGCGTCCTCGGTGAGCCATAGCCGCGGAAAGCCGTAGCTCTCAGGAACGCGCGCGAGACGTGCCGCAACCTCCTCGGCATCGCGGGGCAAGAATAGCTCTTCGCGCCCGTGCCCTGCGTTCAGCAGCGCAGCGATGCGCGGTGCATCCGCGGGTGTCGCCGGCCGCCCTGTCTGCGGTCCAGCGATCGCCTCGCAGCGCAGCAAGGCGCGGAAGGGTCGCACCCGCCATGGGACGTTGGGCGACCATTCGCGGATCACCTGGTTCCGCGGGTCGATGTAGACGTAGAAGGCGTCGGCCTTGATGCCCGCCCGGAAGCGCTCTTCGCCGGTCCACGCCACCATCCTCTCATTGAGCCCAAGGCGCCGGTGGCTGGGCGCCACCCGCGTATGGAAGCGATATACAAGCTCGAACGGGCGGCCTCCAACGCGGGCAGGGTGCACAGCGAGGGCGTCACAGGCCACGAGGGTCTCGCCATCTTCCACGAGCCATAGGCGCGCCCACCCCGCGGCCATCCGCACTTGATCGAGGACCGAGCGTCCACGGATCATCGTGACGCGGCTGCCGTCGTCGAGTTCGATTGGACACGCGCGCTCGAGCGCGGCCAGTGCGGGGGCGTCGGCTTCAGTGGCGAGCCGTATGCGCAGGCCGGGTGGCAGCGACTTCGCAAGGCTGTAGAAGTCGAGGAGGTACGGCGGCGTGTTCCCGATCCGACAGCGCAGCATCCAAGGGCGACCCTTCTCGTCGCGGAGATCGACCTCAAGCACTTCCTCGGCGTCGCAGCGGGCTTCTGACACTTCGAAAGCGCCCATGCGCCGGCTCCTGAACCGGACACTGCGGAGGAACCCCTCGGGTCCCGGATAGTAGGGACCGAGCAATCGCGCGGTCTCGTCGGGTCGAGCCTCCGCCGCACCTCCTGCGAGGAGCAGGAGTAGCCAACGGACGCGTTCGGCCCGTGGACGGCCGAGGAGCCGATCCAGTTCAGCGTCGAGATTCGCCATCATTGCCTTCGCGCAGCCTATCACGGCATTTGTGAGACCTGCGGCTCGTCACAGAGCGTGCCCGGGCACGAGGCAGACACGGGCCCAGGTCCTGTCGTGCTTCCGGCCCGGTTCGACGCCGACGCGCGGTCGGGCCCGTGTCTTGGAGTGATCCATCTCGTGGCTCACGAGCGTGCCCATGGAAGCGACGACAGGGGCCCTGCTCGCCATCTTTCCACTGCCGATTGAGGACCGACAAGAAGTCACGGTCCGTGTCTGGATCGGGGCCGTGGCGAGGTCGAGCCCGTCACCACCACGGCCTTCCCGAGCGACCCTGAGACGGCCTCCGCAGGGTGGGCGTAACGCCGCGGTGCGCGCTCGCGGGTGCCCCGCACCAAGCTCGCTGCTCGTCTTGCAGGATGCTCGCAGAGGTGCGCGGCCTCGTCCTCAGGACATGGCTGCCGCCCGCCCACCTCGTTACCTGTGCCTGTCCACGAGCCTGCCAGGACCAGGCCCACGGCCGCGCCAACCGTGGGCACGAGATCAGCCCTACGAGTGGCTCTACGTCACGCCAACTCCCTGCCTACGAGCTGGCCTTCCACCGATCGCACATCGTGCGCTCCGCGTGCTCACGGTGATGCTGGTGCTGGTCGCGATCTGTGTGTCCTGCCACGCGCGGAACACGCACCAGCTGAACGATCGTGGCGAGCGTGAGGATGCGGAGCAGAACAAGAAGACCCGCGGGGGGAAACGCGCGCGATCGGAATCGTCGGGTGGCTCCGGGTGGTCACCCACCCGGAGCTCCCTCAGATCCGGACATGCGCAACTCACGCATCAAATGTGGTCGAGCACATTTGATGCCTAATGTGGCGCCGAATCATATGTGGTGTTGATGCGGGAAGTCATTGTCGAACAATGAGTTGCGGGTCTTGAAGACCACATAATTTTGAGGTGGATGTAGCGTCGGATCTCCCCAAGTCACACAGGAGATCCGACC
>DATFYN010000298.1:0-2432 GCA_035315025.1 Myxococcota bacterium | reverse complement strand
GCGGACTTCATCATCGATACGAGCGGGTCGCAGCTTGAACCGTGACCGATGACACTTTCGGAAGGCACACCGTCGGAATACGAGAAGCCGCAAAGCATGTACTCTGTCGTGGAGGGTTTCGAGCGTTCTCCCAGGGTCCTGTGTAGTAACAAGACCTTAGCTTAGAGAGCAAAACTCGTTGGCCCTCAACCCTTTCAGCGCGGACGTGTCAACACCTTTGCGACAGAGAACATTCTAGACTCACGAGACCTGGCGGGGGAGACCACATAAACGTCTGTGTGCACCGGATCCACACCCGGCACGGCCGTAGGCCGGGCGATGGGCCCCTCGAGCACGGTGTCGCCATAACTTGTGGTGGCCACGGCCCGGAACCCCACAACAAGTGCCATCATCCCAATGAGACGCTTCATAAGGGTTCCTCCTTCCCCTACGGAAAAATCGTTCCCTCGAAGACCCAGAAGCAGTTGTCATCCCTGATTGCGTTCCGGCCCCCGGCCAGTTGATCCGCTTTCTGCTTTGCATAGGCGGCCCGCTCGAACAGCTCATTGCGTTCGTAGAAGGTGGCGAGGTCCAACCACACCTGCGGATCCCCCCGGCTTGAGTTGCGCGGCCTTCTCCAGGTGGGGCATCGCGTTCTGGTAATCGGTCATCAGGATGAGCAAACGCCCGTAATCAGAGTGAGGCTCCGGGTCGTCCGGATCCGCCTTTACCGCTGCGTCAAACTTATCGAGCGCCCCTTGGATGTCGCCGTGCTTCCACGTCTCCAGCGCCTGTGCGTCCAGCGCGCGGGCCGACCTACTGGGCGAACGAGGGCCCGGGCACGATCCGGCGGTCTGCGCCCACTTCCGTGGCCTCGAGCGGCATCGGCTGCCGGTGAGAATGGCCGGCGGCTTGAACGGTGACCCATGACATTTTCGCAAGGGACAGGATGCCTGGAGGGCGAGCCTCGACCTGCTGTGCGACAGCTACGCTGCTTCACCTCTGCGCTCCTCGCCGCGGACAAGGTCTAGTCCGTGGCTCTGCAGGAGCGCATTGAGGTGTGCCGTCACGGCCGAGATGCGTTCTATCGGGCGCAAAGCCTTGAGGCGCTTTTGGTCGTCCGGCGGGAGGGTTCCGATGTATTGATTTGCGAGTTCGATTGAGCGGTTGAATCCATCGAGCGTCTTCCAGATAAGGAGCCAATCTGTCGCGCTCTCCACTTTGCCTCCGTCACCCTCGCCCCCGGTGCTCTTTTGCCACAAGACCCATCAAGCTTCAAGCAAAAAATGCCCGTAAAATTCCTACTTTTCTTAGCCTTACCACCGGGTAATCACGAGATCGTGCATCGGCGAAACTCCTGCCGCCGCGCGTGGGCGAGCCCGTCGCGCCACAAGATAGACTGTCACGCCAGCGGTTACGCCCTTACGGCCCGACAGACTGGAGCGTAGCGGGCGGATGCGGGCCTAGCCGAAGGCCTAGCCGGGGCCTCTCCGAATCTCCGACGCCCTCGGCTTTCACGGCACGAAGCGCCCGGAGCGAATGTGTTTTCAGCGTCTCCGACTCGATCGTCTACACCTTCGCCTATGGAGCATTCGCGGGCCTCACTCGCGGGTGCAGGCTCGTCGAGGCGATCCGCGCGTACGGCGGCGAGGTTCGAACGTGCGCGCCCGTGAAACGCGTCTGCGTCGAGCGCGGCCGCGTCGATGGTGACGGCCATCGCGACGAAGAAGGCGTCGAACAACAGCGGGATCATGCCCAGCGCTGTGGTGAGCGCCCCATCGCCACGGGCCGCAGGCGGCTCACACCGGATACTAGGATGGCGTCGTACGGCGCGCGTCCGGCGCCGCGCTGGGTCTCGATCTCATCGATCAGCACAATCGCGTTCTTTATCAACATGCCCGAGCGGCTCATGAAGCCGAGGAGCGCCATGAAGCCGAAATGCTGATCGGTCAGGAGCAGCCCCGCAGTCACGCCGATCAGCGCCAGGGGAACCGTTAGCGAGCGGCTGGCGCAGCGCGTTGAACAGCGCGATCACGATCAGCACCATGCCCCCGAAGAAGAACGGAACGCTCGCGGCGATCCCCGCCTGGGCCCATCGACCGAGTGCATAGAGCGCCAAGACCGGCCGCGCTCGATCGCCTCCATCATGTAGGTATCCGTCTGACGAACCGCGTGGCTGACACGGGCGCTGGCGGAGCATAGAACTCTCGCCGATGGCGATGTCCAAGGCGACGCACGCGGAACGACAGGGTCACGTAGAGGCGTGGGAAGAGAGCGGGTTGTCGGCCCGTGCTTATGCTGCACAGGCGGGAGTGAACCCGAATACGCTGGTGGGCTGGCGCTGGCAGCAGCGTAGGCAGGTCGAGGCGCGAAGGAGCGGCCGGCCGGTGGCCCTCGAGTTCGTCGAGCTCCGCGAGACGGAAGGTGGCGGTGAGCGAGACGCCACGATCGAG
>DATFYN010000297.1:0-5925 GCA_035315025.1 Myxococcota bacterium | reverse complement strand
CGGAGGAGCGGGGCGCAGTATAACGGAGCTCGCGCCGGGTCGAGAGCGCGTTAGGCAGCCTCCGTCGTCTTCTTTGAGTCCTTCTTCGCCGGCTTCGACTCCGCGGTCGTGGAGGCCGACGAATCCGACGGTGTACTCGGCGCAGCGGCGGGCTCGCCCTTGTCTTTGGCTTCCTTTTTCGCGCTGCTGCTCGAGTAGAGATCGGAGTACCAGCCACTACCCTTCAGCACAAATGAGGTGGCGGAAATCAGGCGCTTGGCTTTCGGGGCCTTGCACTTCGGACAGGTCTTGATCGGATCGTCCGTGATCCGCTGCTCACGTTCGAACTCGTGGCCACACTTCTCGCACTGGTACTCGTAGGTCGGCATGCTCTCCTCTAGCTGGCGCGACAGGAAGCAAGCGCCCGGATCCGTTCCTCAAGAAGCGCGGGGTCGCCCTCCACGCGGACGCGTTTGCGTCGGCCTCGCGCTCCTAGGTCCAGGATCACGGCCGTCTTCGCGACCCCGAGGGCCTCAGCGAGCGCCCCGACGCACGCTGCGTTCGCCTCGCCTTCGAGGGGCGCCTCCTTCACCGCCACACGCAGCGCGTCACCGTAACTTCCGCCCACCGCCGCCCGCTTTGAGCGCGGACTGACGTGGATCCAGAAGGCGATCCCTGTCGCAGTGCGCGACAAACTGGGGCTCCGCCCCGAGGCCGTCAAGCGCCCCCGGTTCCCCCGGCGGCCTTGGGCTGGGTGGAGCGCGTGAGGAAGGCGACCTTGCCGTCGAGCAGCGGATCCTCAGCGGGATCCTCGGCCAAGCCCTCGAGCAGCGCGAGGTGCGTTTCAATCGTTGTCCGTACCGCGGAGGCCAGCCTTGAGCGCACACCCTTCATTTCGCGGATGTCCTCGGCGAGCTTCGCCGCACGCCGATGCGCCGCGTCGAGGATCTTCTCGGCCTTGACTTCTGCCTGGCCGATCAGCACTTCGGACTCCTTCACGGCCGTGCGCTTCAAATCCTCGGCCAGAGCCTGCGCCGTGACCAGCGTCTCCCGCAGGGTCTGCTCCTGGGAGGCGAGCTCCCCGATCCGGCTCTCGAGATGCCGGACCGTTTCGCGCAGCGCGTCGCGCTCACGCACCAACGCCTCGTAGTCCTCCGCGGCCATCCGCAGGAACGTCTCGACCTCCGCAGGGTCGTAGCCCCGCCAAGCCTGGGCAAAGTGGTGGTTCTGGATATCGAGGGGTGTAAGGCGCATCGAGTCTCCTCACGTTCTGCGGCAAGAATTCGACCGAACCCCACGGAATCTTGAGTGACCGGGGCCACACCCCGCCCCTCCTCCCCCGGGACTTAGCCTCCCCCGAGCTCCCGGGAGCGCCGCGTCGCTGCCGCTACCGCCTCATACACCGCGGCCCGGAATCCCCCCGCCTCGAGGCGCTCGAGGCCGGCGATTGTGGTTCCCCCGGGCGAGGTGACCTGGTCCTTCAGGGCCGCGGGGTGGCGACCCGTCTCCTGGGCCAGCTTCGCGGCGCCGAGTACGGTCTGAAAAGCGAGCCGGTAGGCCGCCTCCCGAGGTAGACCCATCCGCACGCCGGCGTCGCCGAGCGCCTCGAGAAAGACAAACACGTAGGCGGGGCCACTGCCCGAAAGGCCCGTCACCGCGTCGAGAAGGGATTCGCTTTGCGCCTCCCAGCACACTCCCACCGTCTCGAAAAGCGCAGTCGCCGCTTCCCGGTCCGCGGCGCTCGCGGTACCGCTGGCGGCGATCGCCGTGGCGCCGGCCCGCACGAGGGCAGGGGTATTGGGCATTGCCCGCACGATCCGCGCGCCTGCGGGCAAGAGGGCAGCAAGCTTTGCGATCGGAATGCCGGCCGCGATCGAGACCCAGAGCGGCCGCGCCAAGTCGCGATCGGGGAGGGTGCGGAGCGCCGATTCCACGATGGAGGGCTTGACGGCGAGGACCACGAGATCACTCCCCGCCACCGCCTCCCCATTGTCCGCGTAGGTCGCGATCCCGAAGGCCTCGGCCAGGAGTTTGCGGCGCCCAAGATCCGGGTCCGAAGCGGCGAGCAGGGCCGGCGGGACTCCGGCCGCCACAAGACCTCCGATCAGGGCCTCTGCCATGGCGCCCCCACCCACAAACCCGATCCTTCTCCCCACGAGCGCGCGCATCGCAGCCATGGCTACCTCTCCCTCGGCCCGAACAGGGCCGTCCCGACGCGAATGTGCGTCGCCCCCTCCTCGATTGCCACCTCGAAATCGTGGGACATTCCCATGGAAAGGGCGACGAACCGATGGCGGCCCAGTGCGTCGCCCAGGCCCCGCGCAAGTTCGCGCAGCGCAGCGAACGCCGGGCGCGCGGCCCGTGGGTCCGGGCTCTCCGCGGGCACTGCCATGAGGCCGATGGGTGCCAGGTGCGGGAGCTTCGCGCACTCCGCCGCCAGTTCGCCGAGGGCACTCGGCAGGACCCCTCCCTTTTGTGCTTCGCCGCTCAGATTCACCTGAAGGAAGACCTCGAGCCTTCGAGCCGCCTGTCCGGCGCACCGATCGAGTTCTCGCGCCAGCGCGATCCGATCGACGGAGTGGATCACATCGAAAAGCGCCACGGCCTCGCGCGCCTTGTTCCGCTGGAGCTGGCCGATGCCGTGCCAGCGCGTCACCTGCGGCTGCTTGACCCCCGCGAGAATCTCGCGCACGGCATGAATCTTCTGCCGCGCCTCCTGCACGTAGTTCTCACCCAGTTCGCAAAGCCCCAGCGAGACTGCCTCGGCTACCCGCGAGGCGTCTACGCCCTTGGTGACGCCGATCAGCGTGATCTCTCCAGGGTCGCGCCCCACCCGGCGCGCAGCGCTCGTGATGCGGGCGCGCATCGAAACGAGCCGCTCGGCCAGGCCGGTCGGTGTTGTCACGGGAACGTCTCCGGGGGGCCCGCTGCCGGAGACTTCTGGCGCTCCGTCTCCGCCGCGCGCAGCAGCGCGAGCGTCTCCTCGATCGGGAGTCCGATCACGTTGGTCTCGCTCCCATCGATGCGCTCCACAAAACGCCTCCCTTCACCCTGCGCGGCGTAGGCGCCGGCCTTGTCGAGGGGCTCTCCCGTTGCCACGTAGGCCCGGAGCTCCGCCTCGGCTGCCGCGCGCATCACGACCGTGCTCTCGACGCACACCGAGCGCGGCTCGAGGCGGTCGGTCTCCACGACAGCGACGGCTGTGAGGACCCGGTGCGTGCGGCCGACGAGGCGGCGCAGCATCTTTACGGCCTCTTCGCTGTCCGCGGGCTTGCCGAGAACCGCGTCCTCGAGGATGACGATCGTGTCCGCGCCAAGCACAAGCCGGCGCGGAGACGCAGGAAAGCGTCGGGCGACGTCGAGGGCCTTCTCGCGTGCGAGCCGCAGCGCGAGCGCCCGCGGCGCTTCTCCCGCAAGCCACCGCTCCTCGACGCTCGAGGGCACGACCTCAAAGCGCACGCCCACGCGCGTCAGGAGCTCGCGCCGGCGCGGTGAGGCGCTGGCCAGCACAACGGGCGGTTCCGTGGCGTTCGGCATCGGCCGGGGCTTACCTGTGGGCGCTTTGCCCGTCAAGCGCCAGGAGCGGCTTGCGTGCGTGCGGACCGACCGGGCCCGATTGGCGCAGATCGATTAGGCTTGGCCGCTGCGAGGTCCCAGAGGGCGCGCTCGCGACGGTACAGGAGAGGCGGCAGTGGGGGACAACGCGCGGCAGTGCTGGACGCTCGAAGCGGCCCAGACCCTGCTCGGCGACGTGCGATCGCGGACGGAGCGCGCGGTAAAAGCGGTCGACGCCCTGTTGGCCGAGCGCGAGGCAAGCCCGGCGGCTTCGCCGCAGCGCCAGCAGTTCGATGCCAAGGTGCAACGCGTAGTCGAGCGCTGGGCGCGGGAGATGGAGGCGCTCGGCCTTGAGGTGAAGGGCCTGTGGCTCGTCGACTTCGATAATGGGAGCGGCTACTACTGCTGGCAATGGCCGGAAGAAGAGGTTGCGTTCTTCCACGGCTACGAAGAGGGCTTTGCCGGCCGCACGAGGATTCAGTAGGAGCGACCGCTAACGCTTTCCGGCGCGAAGACGCCAGCGCATGGGCGCCCCCGCTTTCTCGACGTCACAGCTCACCCGACACGCCCCAGATTCCCTTACCATTTGCCCGACATAGTGCTGCACCACGGGGAGAACCTCGGCCAAAAGCGCCGCGTCGGCCTCTCCGAGCGACACAGGCGCGCGACACTCGACAATCACCACCGATCCGGGGGGCAGGCGCAGCACGCGCAGCGCGCTCGTCTCGAGCAGGCACTCGCCGGTGGAGGAGGCCGGCGTGCCCCCTGTGACTTCGAGCAGCGGCTGTGGATCGCTGCCGGCGAGGTCGGCCATCAGCTGCGCCCGCAGGGGCTCCGAAACCTCGGCCTCGGCCTTGTAGTTGGGATGATCGATGCGCAGGCGCGCACGCACACCTCGGTCCCCCAGGCGTGCCGCGGCGAGAGAGTCGAGGCGAAATCGCAGGTACTGGACCGCGGAGATGCGATCGGCCTCCATCTGCCGGGCGTCGAATTGCGCGCGCAGCGCAGTCTCGCGAGGACCCTCGCCCAGAACGAGCGCTACATGCGCGTCGATTCCGAGCAGCCGCTCGAGCTCGGGCTTGATGCGGGGACTCTCCGTGATCTCGATGAAGAGAGTTGCGGAAAGTTCCCCCTCCTTCGGCATGAGCTCGTTGTAGACGTCGAGTTCGGCCTGGATGGCCTCCTGTGAGTCGATCCGCTCCACCCGCAGCATTTCCTGGACCTGGAAACGCAGCGTCTCGCGATTCTCGAAAACGAGCGTCACGCGGTCACCCACACCGACGCGGCGATCGCGCTTTAAGGCGATGACACGTGCGCGGTACTCCCCGCGCAGGGTCTCGTAGCGATCGCGCTCGACGATCTCCTCAGGCCCCAAGAGCCTCACGGATCGATCCCGTACGCGCGGGCCAAGAGCAAGACCGGGTGCACGGGTTTTCGGCCCGTCGCCTGCTCGATGCGTAACGCGGAGAGCGGACAGTCCGTGGACACGGCCGAAGCTCCCGAGTCCTCGATCCCGCGCACCATCTTCCGCGCAATCTTTTGCGATTCGGCGAAAAAGCGCGCCTGCATTCCCCACGTGCCATCGACCCCGGAGCATGCGTCCACCAGCGTCACTTCAGCGCCGGCGAGCTGCAGCAAGTCCCGGGCGCGAAGTCCCACGTTCTGCGCGCGCAGGTGACAGGGAGCGTGGTAGGCGACCGCTCCGAGCGGTGTCTGGAAGTTGCGGTCCAGGACACCCTCTCGGGCCAGCTCGTAGAGGTGTTCCATCACATCCCGCGTCGAAGCTGCGACGCGCCGCGCGTCTTCGGTTCCGAGCAGGCGAGGATACTCGTGTTTCAGCATGAGCGAGCAGGAAGGGCCAGGCACCACGATCGTCGCCCCGCGCTCCACAAGTTCGATGAGCTCCGCCACATTCCGGCGTGCGTTGCGGCGCGCCGCAGCAAGATCCCCCGTATCGGTAAAGGGCATGCCGCAGCAGCGGGCGTAGTGCACCTGCACCGCGATCCCGCTTCGCTCGAGCACTTCGACGACGGCTCGCCCGACGGCGGGATCGCTGTACTCAACCGAGCATGTCGTGAAGAGCACCGCACGCCGGACGGTCGCTGGGTCGGCGAACCGCGCGAGCGCCGTCGGACGCTCAGCGTTCCTGCGACGCCACCAGCGCGAGACGGTCTGCGAGGAGTAGCGCGGCTGCAACCAGTCACGGTGGATCCCGAGCGTCTTTTCCATCAAGATTCGAGCGAGGCGATTGCGGTTTGTGAAGTTCATGAGGATCGGGAAGAAGGAGCCGATTTTTCCAATCAGGTCGGTCTGCGTGGTGAACCGCCGCAGCAGGGGGATCCCCTCCCGCTCTGTGCGTGCGAGCTGTTGCCGTCGCATGAGCGCGGGAAA
>DATFYN010000296.1:0-2195 GCA_035315025.1 Myxococcota bacterium | reverse complement strand
GCGGAGGAGGCGGGGATCCGCCGAGGCGACGTGATCCTGGAGGCCGACAAGCAGCCGGTGAAGGATGTGAAGGAGCTCCAGCAGCGCCTCGGCGAGGCGAAGAAGGGGACGCTCCTCCTGGTCCGGCGTGGAGATGCCACCCTCTACGTCGCGGTCAAGAAAAAGGAGTAGTCCACAGCGCAGAAGGGGTGTGCGAGCAGGCCCCGGCGGCAACCGGGGCCGCTTGCCCGTCTGGGGGGGGTGTTTACCCTTCGCGGCATGCGACAAGACAAGCTCACGATCAAAAGCCAAGAGGCCCTCTCCGAGTCCCAGGGGCTCGCGGGAACACGCGGCCACGGGGTCGTGGAACCTGCACATCTCTTACGCGCCCTCCTCTCTCAATCCGATGGCATCGCCGGTCCAATCCTCGAGAAGCTCGGGGTCGGAGTGGACCTCCTCCAAGGAGAAGTCGAAAAGATCCTGACCCGTCTCCCGAAGGTGAGCGGCGGGGCGCAGCCGCGCCTTTCCGACGCTTTGGGGCGCGTCATCGAGCGCGCCTTCCGCGAGGCGGACGAGCTCAAAGACGAGTACGTCGCGACCGAGCACTTCCTGCTCGCCCTCTCCGCAGATTCCACCGATGCCTCCGGCGCCGCCCTGCGTGCGGCGGGGGCAACACGCGAGGCGCTCCTCAAGGCACTCGCATCGATTCGGGGCGGCGCACGCGTCACCGACCCGGACGCCGAGTCGAAGTATCAGGCGCTCTCGAAGTTCGGCCGCGATCTAACGGACCTCGCTCGCCGCGGAAAGCTCGACCCTGTGGTGGGTCGCGACGAAGAGATCCGCCGCGTGATTCAGGTGCTCTCGCGGCGCACGAAGAATAACCCCGTCCTGATCGGAGAACCGGGCGTCGGGAAGACTGCGATTGTTGAGGGCCTGGCCCAGCGGGTTGTCGCTGGAGACGTCCCCGAGTCGCTGAAGGACCGCCGTGTCATCACGCTCGACGTCGGTGCTCTCATCGCCGGCTCAAAGTACCGGGGCGAGTTCGAGGATCGCCTGAAAGCCGTTCTGCGCGAGGTCTCCGAGGCGCAGGGGACGGTGATCCTCTTCATCGATGAGCTTCACACGATCGTGGGCGCGGGTGCCGCCGAAGGCGCTGCAGACGCGGCCAACATGCTGAAGCCCGCCCTGGCCCGCGGCGAGCTGCGCTGCATCGGGGCCACGACCCTCGACGAGTACCGCAAGCACATCGAGAAAGACGCTGCGCTCGAGCGGCGGTTCCAGCCCGTATTCGTGGGCGAACCTTCGGTCGAAGATACGATCTCAATCCTCCGAGGCCTCAAGGAACGCTACGAGGTGCACCACGGGGTTCGCATCCAGGATGCGGCGCTCGTCGCGGCTGCGACCCTCTCGCATCGCTACATCACCGATCGCTTCTTGCCGGACAAGGCCATCGATTTGATCGACGAGGCCGCAAGCCGAGTCCGCGTGCAGATCGACTCCATGCCCGAGGAGCTCGACCAGATCGAGCGTAAGAGAACGCAGCTTGAGATCGAACGCGAGGCGCTCAAGAAGGAAAGTGACCCTGCGAGCAAGGAGCGGCTCAAGCGCGTCGACGTCGAGCTCGCCGAGCTGCGCGAGCGCGGCGACGCCATGAAGGCGCGTTGGCAGGGTGAGAAGGCCGCGATCGCTCGCGTGCGCGACTTCAAGCAAAAGCGCGAAGAGCTGAACGTCGAGCTCGAGCGCGCAAAGCGCACCGGAGATCTCGCCCGCGCGTCAGAGATTCAGTACGGGGAGCTCAGCCAAATCGATAAGGAGCTCGCCGCGGAACAGGAGAAGGTGGCGAAAATCCACGGCAAGGAGGGCACGCTCGTCTCCGAGGAGGTCACTGCCGAGGAGGTCGCCGAAATCGTCTCGAAATGGACCGGCATCCCCGTCGCGAAGATGATGGAAGGCGAGCAGGAAAAGCTTCTGCATATGGAAGACAACCTGCGACGGCGCGTGGTCGGGCAGGACGATGCCCTCGTCGCAGTCGCGAATGCAGTGCGCCGGGCGCGGGCAGGCCTCCAGGACCCGAATCGCCCGATCGGCTCGTTCATCTTCTTGGGACCGACGGGCGTCGGCAAGACCGAGACTGCGCGGGCGCTTGCGGAGTTTTTGTTCGACGACGAGCACGCCATGGTGCGGATCGACATGAGCGAGTTCATGGAGAAGCACTC
>DATFYN010000295.1:0-3872 GCA_035315025.1 Myxococcota bacterium | reverse complement strand
ATCCCACGCCGTAACCGAAAGGGCGGTAGTGGTCACTCTCCGTCTAAGGGTATGGCGCGCCCGAAATCTATCCCGACAACGTGCTGACAGTCGTGCAAGGCGAGGCGTACGAACACCGGGCGATCGAGTGCGCCGAGGAGGCGACGCGCCGGTTCCTCGCGCAGCACGAGCTCGGGGCGAGATCGGTCGACCTGGCGATCTTCAGCCAGTCGCCGGCGGGGTTCGCGGACGGCCTGGCGACACGGCTCGACCTGACGCGGGGGCGGCTCGCGCGCATCCCCGACGGGCTCCAGGGCGCACACACCGCGGGCACCATCGTCGCGCTCGACGCCGCGATTGAGTCGGGGCAGTTCGCCGCGGCGCGGACCATCCTCTTCGCGACCGTGGGCGCGGGCATCGTGGTGGGGGTCGCGCTGTATGGGAAGTGAACTACTGAACTCTCGTCTGCGCGACACGTTCGCATAGGGAATAACTCTTGGCTCTTGGCGAGCCGGCCCCGAGCTCGGCGTACATCTGCTCTTCGTGCCCGAGGCATTCGGGGCATGGGCGCGTTCTGGGCCGCGTCGAGTTTTCTTTCGAGTGCTTGGACGCGACTGGCGAGACCCCCCTTGGTCCGTCGCGCCCGAATCGGCGCCCTCACCAGATCCGGACCGATTTGCACCATCTGACTCCTTCATTGGCCCGCCTAGCGTCCAGATCTGAAACTGTAATCGAGGACGAGGAAAACGCAGCCGTTCGATGAGAGCAGCAAGCAAGTAGGTGATTGTGCGGGCTTCACCTGTAAAGCCACTTGTACCAGGGTCCGCTTCGTCGCTTCGACGAGCCCGCAGCTTGAGCGCCAAGCGCGAAGCGCATCGCTGTCCAAGCGCTGAGCGCCGCGGGCGTGGGCCCGCGTGCAGCCAAGCGCTTAGCGCTCAGTCGCGGCGCGCCAGTCCGGCTCAGTGCTGAGTGCTCGGGATGAACTACGGCTACGCGATCTTCACCAGCTGCTTGCCGAAGTTCTCGCCCTTCAGCAAACCGATGAACGCTGTCGGCGCATTTTCGAGACCATGAGTGATGGTCTCGCGATACTTGATCTTGCCGGCGGCGACGCCCTCGCCAAGCTCTTTCAGCGCTGCTGGTTAGCGTTCCATGTGGTCAGAAACGATGAAACCCTGGATCTTGATGCGGTTACCAACCACGGCGATCAGGTTCTTGATGCCGTAGCGGTCGACTGCATTGTAGTCCGAGATCATGCCGCAGAACGGGAAACGGGCGAATGGGTTGGCCCGCGCCAGCATGGCATCCAGGATCTTGCCGCCGACATTTTCGAAATACACATCGACGCCCTTTGGCGTGGCGGCGGCGAGGTCCCCATGGAAGCTCTCGGACCGGTGGTCGACGCAGGCGTCGAAGCCAAGTTCCTTGACCACGTACTCGCATTTCTCTCTGCCGCCGGCCACGCCGACAGCTCGAGCGCCCTTCATTTTGGCGAGCTGTCCCACGACGCCGCCGACGGCGCCCGAGGCCGCGGCGACGACGACGGTTTCGCCGGCCTTCGGCTGGCCGATATCGAGCAGCCCGACCCAGGCTGTGACACCCGGCATGCCGACAACGCCGAGATAGGTCGAGATCGGCACCAGCTTGGGATCGACCTTGCGCAGGTCATTGCGGTCTGAGATCGCATACTGCTGCCAGCCAGAGCGCGAGCAGACCGTGTCGCCGGCCGTGAACTTCGCCCCGTCCAGCCGCTTTGAGCGGCTCACATCGATGCCCCCGGCTTTGCCGGGGGAGCAGTCACCCGCCCAGATACGAACGACCGCACCCGGTGAAGAGTTGGCGCATCTAGTGGAGCGCTATGTCGCGAAGCACGACAATGACGTACCGGCGTGGCTGTACGAGGGGAAGCGGCCGACTACATAGAGATCAGGAGACGAAAGGGAAGGGGATAGTCGGATGAAGCTCATCATCGCTGGCCTCGCCCTCACGCTTACACTTGCGGCCTGCCGCGCGCCGGCGTGGATGAGACCCGAACCAAGTCCGATCGACCGGCAGGGCCGGTCAAGAGGACCCGTCATTCACCCCGCGGACGTTCAGAATTTCCCGGGACCGACGACGGGGGCGTGAACGTCGCTTGCGAGCGCGCTCCTACGCGCGCCGGTGGCTTCCGCCCGTACTTCTCGCGCGAAACGGCGCGAACCGCATGGGTTTCTCTCCGTCCTTCGCAGATGCCCTGGCCTGGGTCCGGGGCATCTGTCCTTGACAAACTGGGCTACACGTGCCTGCGACGTGAGCCTCTGATTGCCAGCCCCACAAGACCGGCGCCCAAAAGCCGGAGCGTTCCGGGCTCCGGAACGACATCAGATTGGACCTGCACAATGATCGGGCCGAAGGCATTACTCGCAGAGGCGAGGAGTGAGGTGAGGTCCTGAAGCTGCCCCGTCTCCTGCAGGAACTGGACGCCCGGCAAGGAAGGCAGCACCCCAGCGATCTGCCCCAGATCTGGACCGCCGTCCGAGACCAGGGTGATAAAGGGCGGCGCCGCTGCAGGAATCCCAAGCGTCGAGATCACGACGTCGCTGACGACGATGGGCCCATTCGGCCCCTGAATCACGATCGGGGTCTCTCCCGGCTCCGGCGGGATGCCAGCGGGCTCGGTCAGCACAACGACGCTTGCACCCGGAAGGGTAATCGCGGAGGCGGGAGGAATCGGCGGCGGCACCGGAGCCGGCCCGCCTCCGAAAGTGAGCGTCGCTTCAGCCCCGGTAGCGGCAGGCTCGGCAATGGAGTTGTCGAAGTTCGGCCCCCCCTCCCCGCCCGTAATCACCATCTGGTCGGAATCAGCGTTGGCAGTCTCGACATGCGCTGTAAGCGCGGCGACGAGAGTCAGAGTGCAGAAGCGAAAGACTTCACGCGCGTGCATTAGAAATTCCTCCGGGTGCGTGAGCACTGATTGGCTCCGCGCCCCAATGGGCGAATTGATCGACTTGTGGGAAGGTTCGGCGCAGTTCAGGTGAGCCGCTTCGTGGGATCTGAGCGCGGCGCGCGCATCGTCGGTCCGCCACGGCGGACACGGAGCCTCTTCCCCCCTATCGGGGAAGTGGCCGCCTCGCAGACAAAGTGTCACGCGACGGCGGTCTCCGTCACGAGGCTCAGTGCCCGCGTTGCGGGGCGTGGATGTGTGGCGGCTCGGCGTGGAGCCGGGAGTAGACCCTGGCTGCACCACTCGTGTGCGTCGATGCGTTGATTGCGGCAGCTGCGGAGACTGCTGCGTCGGTTCCTGCCCGTCATTTTCCCTGGCAGAAACCCGTCGGTTTTTCCAGCCCGGCGCTCGATTCGACCCGCGGGTGCTACACGCGCCGGCGACGTGCTCTGACGGCCACGAGCCCCGCAAGGGGCGCCTCGCCCGGAGAGGGCGCCTCTGCGCACCACGAAGGAGGGCACGCCGTTCGAGGTGGTCGCGACACCCGTGCAGTTCGACGAGGCGCCGACGCATCGGAGTCGGCAGCTTATTGCTCTTCCAAGGCCACTTCTCGCGGGCGCTCCAGCATATCGAGCAGAGCATCAAACTCTACGATCCCAGTGCGCACGCGTCTCTGGCATACACCCTGGGAGGAGATGCTGGCGCCTTCGCCCACGTGCTGGCGGCCCTGTGTCACGGAATCCTCGGCCATCCCGACCGGGCGCTGGCTTGCAGCGAAGCGGCGGTGGCGCTGGCGAGGCGCGTGGAACATCCGCTCAGCCTGGCGCACGTTCTCTTCTTTGCTGGAATTGTCCATCTCCAGCGCGGCGAGATCGACCGGATGCGGGAACGCGCCGAAGAAGACGTGGTTCTCTCCGAGCAGCTCGGGTTTCCGTTTTACCTGGGACTGGGAAGGTTTTCGCGAGGGCAG
>DATFYN010000294.1:0-11572 GCA_035315025.1 Myxococcota bacterium | reverse complement strand
GATCGCGAGGTAGGTATTGTTGTCAAGCTCCCAGTCCGTGATGCCGTGCTTTGCTGCGACGCTCCCGATCTTGCGCTCGAAGGCGTCGAAGTCGCCACCCGATCGGACGTACGAGGCGGTGTAGTCACGCACGTCCTCGCGGTACGCCGCTTGACTATTTCCCGAGGAGTCGCTCGAGCTCTTGAAGGGGCTCGACACCGATTTGGAGATGCTCCCAGAGCTGTCCGAGAAGGAACACGCCGAAACCGCGACGACGAGAACGGCAAGAGCCAGCGCGAGGTGACGAGACGGCATGGGGCCTCCCTTGTTCGGTGAAACTTTAGCCGCTTTCGGGCTGGGGCCAGACGTGGCGGCCGATGTAGCTTGGGTCGACGGGGCGCGCAGGCAGGGGAGGGAAATCGCCCGGCGGGCGCGGCCAGGCGACCGGGGTCGCGTCACTCGCGATCGGCGCGCCGACCCGGATCTGTCCGCGGTCCACCGACGGGTGAGGCCCGGCGTGGGCACGCGTCGATCCGTCCCGAAAAAAAATGACGGTGTACACGCGGCGGATGCGGTCCGAACGGTTCGCTTTCGCAAGGTGCACGGTGAGACCGTGGTGGAAGGCCACGCTCCCGCGGCGCGTGGGGACGAAGACCGGCTGCGCCCCGTTTAGGGCCGGGTCGCTCAAGATGCCGTACGGCTCGCCGAGAAAGATGTTCACGAACTTGCGCAGTCCCACGCGGTGTGATCCCGGCACGTAACCCATACAGCCCACCTCCTCGTCTACATCGACGAGGGGCACCCAAGCCGTCACCGTGTCAGTCTCGTTCATCGGCCAGTACGGCTGATCCTGATGTGCGTCGGTCTCCCGCCCTCCCGCCTCTTTGTAGAGCGCTTGGTCATGCCAGAGCCGAACCGCGGGGGCCTCGAGCAGAGAGGCCGCGGTCTCCGCCACGCCGGGATGGAAGGTGAGGGATCGGACCTCGGGTGTGTCCTCCCAGAGGTTGATGCATTGCAGAAAGGACTGCTCGTAGCGGCTGCGCTCGGCGGGCGGTCGGGCCGCCTGAGTTCGCCTGGCCACCGCCGCATCGATCGCTGGGGTGACGCGATCGAGGAGGGCGCCGTCGAGCAGGTCCGGTGCGACCACGAAGCCGTCTCGGCGGAAGCGCTCCTTCAGTTCCGCAGGCAGAGGAGCCATAGCCTACCTCCTACTGCTTCGGTCCCCGGGCTGTCAACCGCCGCTGCCGAACCGAGGCCGGGGCCCTACTCTTTGGGCGGAACGGTCCGAACCGAGGTTTGATGGACGCCTACTGGCACGTGCGGAATGTCGATTGGATGGGGTCGCTCGCGCCCGACGAGAGCGAGCTCCTGAAGCGGGAATCGACGAGCCGCTCCTACGCTCCCGGCGAGATGATCTTCGCACCGACAGCAAACCCGAGCGCCGTCTACTTGCTCGAGCAAGGTCTCGTGCGGATTTACCGCCTGTCGGAGACCGGCGCCGAGGTGACGTTCGGGTACGTCTCGCCCGGAGAGGTCTTCGGCGAGCTTGCGCTCTTTGGGGTCCCGGCGCGCGAGAGCTTTGCCGAGTCCGTGATCCGTTCCACAGTGCGAAAGATCCCCCGCGCCGTCTTTACGAGGCTCCTCGAAGCGCGCCCTGCGATGGTCCTGGCCGTCACCAAGCAGATTGGTGAACGGATGCGCCGCATCGAGAGCCGTGTCGAGCACCTTGTCTTTCGGGACGTCAAGAGCCGCGTAGCGCGGATTCTGCTCGAGCTGGCGGAAGATTTCGGCCGCCCCGAAGTCGACGGCATTTTGATCGAGATCCCCCTTACGCAGGGTGAGCTCGCGACGCTCGTGGGATCGGTACGGCAGACCGTGAACGACGCGCTCCGCCAGTTCGAGCAGGCGGGCTGGATCCGCCAGCTCGGGCGACAGCTTCTGATCGTGAAACGAGACGAGCTTCAGCGGTTGACGCAGCGCACCCCGACCTAGCAGCTGTAGGAGATTGCGCCGCAGGGCGTCCGCGGCTTTGGCGGAGGCCCTTGAGGCGGTCGGAAGGATTCCCTCGGGTCGTCGGAAGCGGAACCCTAGACCTTCGTGTACGAGCGCAGCGTCCGCAGGTACTGCGCGCGCTCAAAAGCCTCCGGATCCGGCGAAGCACGCTGGCTCGCGCTGCCCTTCAGCTGCTCCACCGACTGGTACTCGTGGTCTTCGAGCCAGCGCGTCATTTGCTGCTCCATTTCTCGAAACAGCTCGGGCCCGCGCTTTAGCAGCGCCGACGCCATCATGGCCGCGTCTGCGCCGGCCAAGAGCACCTTCAGTGCATCTCGCGCACTATGAATGCCGGAGCTCGCCGCGAGGGAAGCCTTCACATGGCCGTGGAGAAGGGCAACCCAGCGCAGGGGAAGCCGTAGCTCTTCGGGCTCGCTCAGCGTGAGTGTCGGGACGATCTCGAGCGTCTCGAGGTCAAAATCGGGCTGATAGAAGCGATTGAAGAGCACAAGCCCATCGGCCCCGACCTTCACTGCGCAACACGCGAAGTCGGCAAGGGCGGTGAAAAAAGGCGAGAGCTTTACGCTGAGAGGGATTGTGACCTCCGCCCGGACGGCGGCAATCAGCTCGAGAGAGCGCTGCTCGAGCTCGGCCGCGTGATGTGAGGGGTCGGCCGCCACGCGGTAGAGGTTGAGCTCCAGCGCGTCGGCCCCCGCGCTCTCGATCGCTCGCGCAATCGACGTCCAGCCCCCACGCGTTGTGCCGTTGAGACTCGCAATGACCGGGATCGCGAGGGCGTCCTTCGCCGCCGCCACGAGCTCGAGCAGCTTGTCGAGGGCGCTCTCGTAGTGCAAGGGCTCCGGCAGGTAGGTCCGTGCTTCGGCAAAGCTCTCGCTACCCTCTTCGAGCGCGCCATGCAGCGCGAGCGCATCGCGCACCAGCTCTTCCTCGAAGAGAGACGGCAAAACGACGGCGGACGCACCGGCGTCCTCGAGTCGGCGCAAACCATCGAGCGTTCCGGTGAGCGGTGAGGAAGACGCGACGAACGGCGTTCGCAGCTGAAATCCGAGATAGCGCGAGCCGAGGTTGGGCACGCGTCAATCCTCCGGGACGGGACTTCGCACCGCCCCGGGCTCGCTGCCCGTCGGCGGGGTTTCGACCGACGGCACACTCCGCTCGATCCCCGCGAGCGCACTGTAGTGGCGCCAGCGCTCGCTTGCGTCGGCCTGGGCGAGCGCCGCTAGCCGTGCAGCGCGGGCAGGATCGCTGCGCTCGAGCATGGAAAACCGGGTTTCACTCGCGAAGAACTCGCGAAGCGAGAGCGACGCCTCCCGCGAATCGAGCTGGAAGGGGCGTTGATGGGGATCACTGCCGGGGTGATAGCGCCAGAGCGGCCAGAATCCGCTTCGCACTGCGTCGCGTTGGTGCGCCATGGATTGCGACATGTCGATTCCGTGGGCGATGCAGGTGCTGTAGGCGATCACGAGAGACGGCCCTGCCCAGGCATCCGCCTCGAGCAGCGCCTTCAGCGTATGGGCGTCGTTTGCGCCTAGGGCGACCTGCGCCACGTACACGTGGCCGTAGGAGGTGGCGAGCAGTCCGAGATCCTTTCGTCCCACCGCCTTGCCGCTGGCCGCAAACTTCGCGACCGCAGCCCGCGGCGTGGCCTTCGAGGCCTGGCCGCCGGTATTCGAGTAGACCTGGGTATCGAGCACGAGAACGTTCACGTCATGTGCGGACGCGAGCACGTGGTCGAGACCCGCCGAGCCGATGTCGTAGGCCCAGCCGTCGCCGCCCACAATCCACACGCTCTTGCGCACGAGATCGTCCGCCAGGCTCTCGAGGCGTCGCGCCTCGGGGCCCTGAATCTCGGCGAGCGCGCTGCGCAGCAACTGTATACGTGCGCGCTGGGCGGCGATGGCTCCTTCTCCTTGCCCGCGTTCTGCGAGGATCTGCTGGGCGAGCTTTTCTCCCACGCGTTCCGCGAGTGCCAGCAAAAGGCGCCTTGCCTCCTCAGTCTGCTTTTCGAGCGCGACGCGAAAGCCCAAGCCGAACTCCGCATTGTCTTCGAAGAGCGAGTTCGCCCAGGCGGGGCCCCGACCTTCCGCGTCGGTGCTCCACGGCGTGGTCGGTAGGTTTCCCCCGAAAATGGATGAGCAGCCCGTCGCGTTCGCGACCAGGAGTCGGTCCCCAAAAAGCTGCGAGAGGAGTTTCAGGTAAGGGGTCTCGCCGCAGCCCGCACATGCGCCCGAGAACTCGAACAGCGGCTCGCGCGTTTGCGCGGCCTTCACCGTGGAACCCTCGAGGCGTGTGCGATCGAGTTCGGGGATCTGCAGGAAGAATTCAAAATTGCTCCGCTCACTCTCGCGGCGCGGTCCAGCGGGCGCCATGTCGAGGGCCTTGTGCTTCACCTCCTCTTTGCTTTTCGCAGGGCAGACCTCCACGCACACTCCGCAGCCCGTGCAGTCGTCCGGCGCGACTTGGATGGTGAGGGCGTGGCTTTGCAGCTCCCGGGAGCGAAAAAGCTTGGCAAGGAAGCCGGCCGGTGCCTGTGCGCCTGCGGCCTCGGGGTAGACCTTCATGCGCACTGCGGCGTGGGGACAGGCGATGGCGCACTTGCCGCAATCGATACAGAGCGTCGGATCCCAAATGGGCATCTGCTCGGCGAGCATCCGCTTTTCGAAGCGAGCGGTGCCCGTCGGAAAGGTGCCGTCGACCGGAAGCGCGCTCACCGGCAAGAGGTCGCCCTCGCCGGCGAGCAGGCGCGCTGTCACGCGCCGCACGAAGTCAGGTGCGGTCTCGGGAATCCAGGCCGGCTCGTCCGTCCGCAGCGGTCCGTCCGTCGGTACCTCCACGCGCTGAAGCGCCCCGAGCGCGCGGTCGACCGCGGCCAGGTTTCGTTCCACGATGGTCTTGCCTCGTTTTGCGTAGGCTTTCTCGATGGACTGGCGGATCGCCGAGAGCGCCTGTTCGGGTGGCAGGACCCCGCAGAGGGCAAAGAAGCAGGGTTGCATCACGGTATTGATACGGCCCGCAAGTCCCACCTCCCGCGCCACACGGTGGGCATCGACGACCCAAAGTTCGAGTTCCTTTTCGCGGATCGTGCGCTGGACCCGGCCGGGCAGACGATCCCAGACATCCGTAGGGGAATGCGGGCTATTCAGCAGGAAGCGCGCCCCGGGAGCGGCCCGACCCAGCACATCGATGCGCGAAAGGAACGATTCGTGGTGGCACGCCACGAGCTCTGCGAGCTCGATCTGGTAGGTGGAGCGAATCGGCGCGGGGCCAAAGCGCAGGTGTGAAACCGTGACGGCGCCAGACTTCTTGGAGTCGTAGACGAAGTAGCCCTGGGCGAAAAGCCCGGTCTGCTCGCCGATAATCTTGACCGAGCTCTTCGCCGCACCCACGCTCCCGTCGCTTCCCAGTCCGAACGACACCGCCCGCACTCCGGGTCCCTCGGTGCGAAACGTACGGTCCCAGGGGAGGCTGGTGTGCGACACGTCATCGTGTATTCCGATCGTGAAGTGGTTCCGGGGCTTCTCGCGGCCTAGCTCGTCGAATACGGCCTTCACCATGCCGGGGGTGAACTCCTTGGATCCGAGCCCGTAGCGGCCGCCGACGATGCGCGGAATGCCCGAGCGCGTGCCTGCGGCGGAATGCTCCACGCACGCGGTCAGCACGTCCTGGTACAGCGGTTCCCCGGCCGAGCCCGGCTCCTTGGTGCGGTCGAGGACCGCGATTGCCCGCGTCGTTCGAGGGAGTGCGTCGGCGAAAGCCGCAACCGGGAACGGACGGAACAAGCGAGGAACCGCGACACCCACGCGCTCCCCCGCCGCGCAAAGCCTCTCTACCACCTCGTTCGCCGTACCCACACCAGATCCCATGAGCACGAGCACGCGCTCGGCGTCCGGCGCCCCGACGTAGTCGACGAGCTGGTAGGTGCGCCCAGTCCGCTCTGCGAGGCACGCAAAGGACTCCGCGACGATCCGAGGAACCTCCGCATAGAAGGGATTGGATGCTTCCCGCGACTGGAAGAAGACGTCGGGATTCTGGGCTGTACCACGGAGCGCAGGCCGGTCGGGTGAAAGGCGTCGGGCCCGGTGCGCTAGGATCATGTCTTCACTCACCATCGCCCGCAGGTCATCGTCGGAGAGGGTCTCAATCGAATGAATCTCGTGGGACGTTCGGAAGCCGTCGAAAAAGTGCAAGAACGGCACACGGGTGCGGAGCGTCGCGGCATGGGCGACGAGCGCGAAGTCGTGGGCTTCCTGTACGGACCCGCTTGCAAGCAGGGCGAATCCCGTGGTGCGAGCCGCCATCACATCGCTGTGATCTCCAAAGATGGAAAGTGCGTGGGTCGCGACGGCGCGTGCGGCGACATGAAGCACGCAAGGAAGGAGCTCGCCCGCGATCTTGAACATGCTCGGGATCATGAGGAGGAGACCCTGGGAAGCGGTGAAGGTCGTGGCAAGCGCGCCGCGTTGGAGCGCACCGTGCAGGACGGCCGCGGCGCCTGCCTCGCTCTGCATCTCGATCACCTCGGGCACCGTGCCCCAGAGGTTTGGACGGCCCTCTGCGCTCCAGGCGTCGGCAAGTTCGCCCATCGGCGACGCCGGTGTGATGGGATAGATCGCGGCGACCTCCGACAGACGGTGAGCGACGCGCGCAGCGGCCTCGTTCCCGTCGATGCAAACGTGCATCCTGCCACCATGCCCGTCCGGGCAAAGGGATCTGTCAACCAGCCGACAGGCCGCACATGCGCTATGCCTGACCATGAAACAGGAGGAACCTTCCTTGCCGGGACCGCCGTTCGTCTTGCCCTTCTCCGAGGTCGCGCTTTCTGACCTTCCGCGGGTTGGAGGAAAGAACGCGTCGCTCGGTGAGCTGATCGGGAGTCTCGCTGCGGCAGGGGTACGCGTGCCCGACGGATTCGCCATCACCGCTGACGCGTACCGACAGCACCTGCAGGAGGCGCGGATCGAGGACGAGATCTACGCCGCCCTCGACGCGCTCGACCCGCGAGACGTCGACGCGCTTACCCGCGCGGGCCGCTTCGTGCGCGAGCGGATTCGCTCGGCGCCTCTGCCGGTGGCCGTGGTGACCGAAGTCGAGCGCGCGTACCGGCTGCTCTCGGCCCAAAGCGGCGAGGAGGCGACCGACGTCGCCGTGCGATCGAGCGCCACTGCAGAAGACCTGCCGACCGCATCCTTCGCCGGCCAGCAGGAGACCTATCTCAACGTGCACGGTCGGACCAATCTCCTGCATGCGGTCCAGGATTGCATGGCATCTCTCTTCACCGATCGCGCGATCGTCTACCGCTTCGAGCGCGGCTTCGCGCACCGGGATGTGGCGCTCTCCGTGGGTGTCCAGAAGATGGTCCGGAGCGATCTTGCCTCGGCGGGCGTGATCTTCACGCTCGACACGGAGACGGGCTTCCGCGACGTCGTGATGGTCACCGGAGCGTTTGGTCTCGGGGAGACAGTGGTGCAAGGCAGCGTGAACCCTGACGAGTTCTGGGTGCACAAGCCGACACTTCGCAAAGGCTACCGTCCGATCGTACGGCGCGAGCGGGGAGAGAAGGCCTTAAAACTCGTGTATGACCCGCACAGTGCCGCCAAGCCTGTGAAGCTCCGGCCTGTGCGCGCGCAGGACAGAGAGCGCTTCGTGCTCGAGGACGACGAGGTACTCCAGCTCGCGCGCTGGGCGCTCGCGATCGAGGACCACTACTCCGCGCGGGCCGGCCATCCAACGCCGATGGACATCGAGTGGGCGAAGGACGGGAAGACCGGCGCTCTCTACGTCGTGCAGGCGCGACCGGAGACCGTCCATTCCCAGCGCAAGAACCTGGCCATCGAGGTCTACAAGCTGCGCGGAGCGAAGGGCAAGGTTCTCGCACGTGGCAAGAGCGTCGGAGGAAAGGTCGCAACCGGTCGGATCCGGGTCTTGCACCACCTTACCGAGCAGTCCGCCTTTCAGGCTGGCGAAATCTTAGTGACGGCGGAAACCGGACCCGATTGGGAACCCGTGCTGCACCACGCCGCGGCCGTGGTGACGGACCGTGGCGGCCGAACCTGCCACGCCGCGATCGTCTCGCGTGAGCTGGGCATTCCCTGTGTCGTCGGGACCGAGCTCGGAACGCAGGTTCTCGAGAGCGGGCAGGAGGTGACGGTCTCGTGCGCGGAAGGCGATATTGGCAACGTGTACGAGGGTCGCGTCGAGTTCGAGTGCGAGTCGATCGATCCCGCGACCCTCCCGACTCCTCGTGTGCCGCTCATGCTGAACGTCGGCAATCCCGAGCGGGCGTTTCTGCTTGCGCAGCTTCCGACGGTGGGGGTGGGCCTTGCCCGAATGGAGCTCGTGGTCCTGAACTGGATCGGCATTCACCCCATGGCACTCGTGCATCCCGAACGCGTGATCGAGCGCGAAACCCGCCAAAAAATCGAGCAGCGTATTCGAGGCTATTCGACGGGCCCGGAGTTCTTCGTGTCCCGGCTGGCGACGGGCATCGCACAGATTGCAGCAGCGTTCTACCCGCGGCCGGTGATTCTGCGCTTCTCGGATTTCAAGACCAATGAGTACGCCGGGCTCCTGGGCGGCGCCGTGTTCGAGCCCGTCGAATCGAATCCGATGATCGGATTCCGTGGCGCGTCGCGCTACTACTCCGAGCGCTATCGCGAAGGATTCGCCCTCGAGTGCGCGGCGGTGCGTCGCGTCCGCGAGGAGATGGGCCTTGAGAACTTGACACTGATGATCCCCTTCTGCCGTACGCTCGAAGAGGGCCGTCGTGTGCTGCTCGAGCTCGAAAAGAATGCGCTCGTGCGGGGCGAGCGCGGTCTCGCCGTGTACGTGATGTGCGAGATTCCGAGCAATGTGCTGCTGGCGGACGAGTTCAGCGACCTGTTCGATGGCTTTTCGATCGGGTCGAACGACCTGACACAACTGACGCTCGGCACCGACCGCGACTCGGAGCTGCTGTCGCATCTGTTTGATGAGCGGGATCCTGCGGTGAAGAAGCTGATCTGCATGGTGGTCGAGGCGGCGCACCGCAAGGGCCGGAAGGTGGGAATTTGCGGTCAGGCACCGAGCGATCATGCGGAGTTTGCCGAGTTCCTGGCCGATATTGGCATTGACTCGATCTCGCTCAATCCCGACTCCATCGCGCGCGTGGCACGCCGTCTGGCCCGAACCTAGAGCGTCCGGCACCGAACGTTCCGCGCTCATTGCGCGCGGAACAACTCCGTGAAGCCTCTGGAGAGGCTTGTGGAAGCTCCTGCCGGGTCGGTCCGTCCGGGCATCCTCTGGCTCCCGTGGCGCTGGATTTCCCGGACTTGGCTCCTCATAATTGGCGCGCCGAGACTCGGTTTTTCGAGGAGTGCTGTGAGGAAAGACCGCACACGGTCCGCGTCGCAGATCGCCCGTGCGGGGTCCCGCGGGCGCAGCGCGTAGTCGGGATGACTCCGCGCACGACGCTCGCCATGGTGCAGACGGCACCCCGCAAGCTTGAGCTTCGCGAGCTACCGATCCCCGAGATCAGCGACGACACCGCTCTCCTGCGGGTCGAGGCATGCGGCATCTGCGGCAGCGACTACGAGCAGTACGAGGGCGTCCTTCGCACGCCCTTTCCGGTCATCCCCGGCCACGAGCCTCTGGGCCGCATCGAGTGCATCGGCGACCGTGCCGCCAAGCGCTGGAACGTCGACGTCGGCGACCGGGTCGCCGTCGAAACCATGCTCTCGTGCCGCTTCTGCGATCCATGCCTTAGCGGGAGCTATCACCTCTGCCGCGTACGGCGCATCTACTCCTACATTCCGCTCGCCGAACCGCCGGGGCTGTGGGGTGCGTACGCGGAGTACATGTGGCTCGACGCGAACGCGATCCTCCATAAAGTGGACCCGGCACTTCCTCCCGCGCTGGCCGTGATGTTTAACCCCCTCGGCGCCGGTTTCCGCTGGGCGGTCGAGATTCCCCGCACGAAACCCGGCGACACCGTCCTGATTCTCGGACCCGGGCAGCGAGGCCTCGCGAGCCTGCTCGCCTGCCGCGTCGCGGGGGCCAAGCAAGTCATTCTGACCGGTCTCTCGGCGGATGCGCGCAAGCTTGCCCTGGCGCGCGAGCTCGGCGCTGACCACACCATCGACGTGGAAAAGGAGGACGCGAAGCGGCGCATCGCCGAGCTGACCGAGGGGCGCGGAGCCGACGTGGTGGTCGAGGTCTCCTCCTATTCCACCGAACCGGTTGCCGCCGCGCTCGACTATGTGGCACCGGGTGGAACCGTGGTCCTCGCGGGTGTGAAAGGCTTTAAGGCTGTACCGGGATTCGTCTCGGACAAGATCGTGCTGAAAGAGATCCGCGTTCAGGGCGCGATCGGAGTGACCTCGTCCGGCTACCGCAGCGCGATCGACCTGATCGAGTCTCGTCGCTACCCGCTCGAAAGGCTCCACACCCACGACTTCGCGTTGCACGAAGCGGAACTCGCGATCCGAACCCTGGCCCGCGAGATCCCGGGCGAAGAGTCCATCCATTCCTGCCTTCTCTTGGAGCAGGGCTGAGCATGGAGCTCCATCCCTTGAACTGCGACTTCCACTGGTGCATGCCGCCGGGACCCTACCGCCGGATCACCACCCAACAGGCGCGCGCGTACGACGAGCACGGATACTTCCTCTTGGAAAACGCGTTCGACGCGGCGACTGTCGAGGCGATCCGGGCCGAGATCGATCCGTTGGAGCAGAAGACGACGGACTTCCTGCGGACTCGGGCCGGCGGGCGGCTGTTTATCGCCGATGCGGAGGCCATTACGTTCACGGTTCATCTGGTGGCGCGGTCGAGATACCTGCGCGACCTGTGTCGTGGACCGCTGTTCCGAGACCTTGGCCATGATCTGATTGGTCCCGACGTCAGACTGTACTGGGACCAGGCCGTCTACAAGAAGCCGGAACCCGAGCGCACTTTTCCCTGGCACCAGGACAATGGCTACAACTTTGTGCTGCCACAGCAGTACCTGACCTGCTGGATTGCGCTCACAGATGCCACCCTCGAGAACGGCTGCCCTTGGGTCGTTCCGGGCGTCCACCGCCATGGCACGCTCCACCACTGGCTGACGGATGCGGGCTGGCAGTGCTTGAGGGACCCCGACGGCGCGACGCCGATTCCCGCAAGAGCCGGCAGCATCGTCGTGTTCTCGTCGCTGACACCTCATCGCACAGGACCTAATCGCACTGCGGAGGTGCGCAAGGCGTATATCGTGCAGCTCGCGCCCGAGGACGCTCTCCCGGGGTCCCGAGGAAGGAGAGGCCCTGCGTACGCCCCAGTCGGCACCTGAGCGCCAGTTCCCCATCCTCGTGCATGGAGTCGCCGCGGGGGACTAGCCCCTCGCGCAGGGCGGTGTGCGGACCGCAAGGGTGCGTTGGTCGATCATGGCAAAGGCGATCTGTCCCCTCGCGAGCTCCTAGAGCTCCTTCTCGCCGAGTCGAGGGGCGACCTCCGTTTGGTCTTCCCTTCGCGGCGGGAATGGCGAGGAGCTGTCGGGGAAGCACCACGACTCGAACGCGTCGTCGGAGCGTCCCTCGTGCTCCCGCCGGCGGCACGCTCAGCGCGAGGGCAG
>DATFYN010000293.1:0-2909 GCA_035315025.1 Myxococcota bacterium | reverse complement strand
AAATCGACGTTCGGACTGTTGAACCTCCTATTCTCGCTGCAAGCTGCGACGAGCAAGGGAAAGTCGCCGGTGCTGACGCTCCCAGTGAGTAGGTGAACCGAGCGGCATCGTCGCAGCGGCCGCCCACGCGCTAGCGGTTCGGATTAACCCGACGTCTTCGAACGCTGCGTCACCGACCCTAAGGTGTGGTTCGCGTCGCTGCGACAAGATGCACGGGTTTTGACAATGGACAGGGGGGATGTGCTTCTCGCCTGCGTGATGGGCCTGTGCGCAAGCTGGATCATGCCGCAGGTCTGGCCGTTGCGGACGGCGCAGGCCAAGGCCGCGTAGGGCCGCGTCGCCATCGTTCGAGGGACAGCCTAAGGTCCTTGCGTCTTCGGCCTCGTGCTGGCTCCGAAGAGATGGTGCTTACGGAGGTACTTGTGTCGCGACGCCAACGCAATCCGCATCGGCAACCACTGCATTCGGGCTTCGGGACATCGGATCTGAATCACGATTCTCTTTGCCTAGATAGAGACGGAGAAACGCGAGCCATGAGGTCGAACGAAATCGCCGTGATCGTCTTTGGATGCACCTTTGGTGGGGCGATGCTCGGCATGTTTGTCGCGGGGAAACTACCCGATCACCATTTGAGTTCCGGAGAGCCGAGATGTCGTAAAGATGGCCGTCGGTACGGTCGCAACCCTGGCGGCTCTGGTGATCGGTCTGTTGATTGCTACAGAAAAAGGTTCATTCGAAACAAGGGATAGCGAACTGAGGCAGTTCTCCGCCAACCTGATCCTGCTTGACCGTCAGCTCGCCCGTTATGGCCCGGAGGCACAGGACGCACGGGCGCTGCTGAAGCGGTACGCGAGCTACAAGCTGGATGCCACTTGGAAGACACGAGCTTCTAGCTCCGCGAAGGATCCCGACGGTTGGCTGCTTCTTGAGGACGTGCAGGATCGCGTCCGAGCGCTTGCGCCAGCGAGCGATGCGCAACGCTGGTTGCAGTCACGGGCGCTGCAGATCAGCGGTGATCTTGCAAAAACGCGTTGGCTGCTTGAGGTCCAGACTGGCAGCTCGATTCCCGCGGCTTTCCTCGTGCTTCTGGTGTTCTGGCTCGCTGCGATTTTCACAAGTTTCGGTTTGCTCGCGCCGATCAACACCACGGTGATTGCCGCGCTATTCGTATGCGCGCTATCCGTATCGGGAACGCGGCGCATTCCGCTCCGTCGCTACTTCTCGGCTTTCAACCTAGGCCAAACCGAGGGCGTGAAATATTAAATCCCAGAAGCAGATCCCGGCGTAGCCGGGGCAGGCGATAGAGAGCACGCATACTCTGCACGGCGTCTCCACACGGCGTGGAACACCGGTCACCCTGGGGACCCGCAACACGGCGAATGTCGCTTATGGGCGAAAGCCCTCATGGGTCTGATTCTCATTCGGCTTCGCACGCCGTGCCTCAGCGCTCTCGACCGAGGTCGCGTTTGCGCTCTTGCTCGAGGTCGTCCAGCTGCCAGGCGAGAATCCAGCGCCGCTCGCCGGCCACCTCTTGGGTCGCGGCACGCGCGTAGACCTCCTGGCCGACCTGCAGCCTTCGCTCCGCTGCGGGTACGGCGGTGAGCGTGGGATCCGTGTTCAGCACGACGTACGCTCTCCCGTCGGCGTCGGACGCCATCGCGACCACCCGACCCTGGTAGGCACGACCCGGCTCGAGCTTCGCGTGCAGGACGGGCTTTCCTTGGGCGCGCTCGACTTCCAAGAGGGGGGTGAGCCCTCGGTCTCGCTCCTTCATCGCTCGCTCGATCCTCTCTTCTGCATCCAAGGCCACCGCCAGGCGACGGACGCGCTCGCTGCCGCGGTCTTCCTCTGCGACCTGCAAAAGCCCACGCTCTTCCAGGAGAGGAAGCCGCTCTGCGATGGCCTCACGCAGCCGCGCACCGAAGCCGTGGACAGGTCCGTCCGCCGGGAGAGCTCCACCGTTGTCCCGCAGGTTTTGCACCGCCACGAGGTCAAGGACGGTCGAGGGCTCGGAGGTCGCCTCGAGCTCGCGCAAACGACCGTGCTGGTTCACCTCGACGAGAACGGCTCGCTCGTTTCCCGGCGGGGCATGGGTGGCGCGGAGGGTAATGATCTCCCCGCGCAGGAGTTCATCCCGGTCGCGGTGCTCCTCGATCTCTGGCGTCTGCAGCACGAAGTGGACGATGCCGTCCATGCTCTCGACGATGAGGAACTCTCTCCCCCCGGCCTCGTCCTCGACTCCGCCGACCACACTCCCGCGGACCTCGACGCCCGGGACGAGCTCGGTGAAGAGCTGCGGGGCATCGGGGTCGACGAGCGGCTCGCCGTAGCGGGTCATGCTCTGCTGGAGGTCCCGGGCAAGCTGCATCTGCTCGAGCGCTGCCCGGTGGTGCTCTGAGAGCTCGAAGGTGTGTTTGCCAACGCGCCGTGCGAGGCCCAGGCCGGACAAGAAGCCGAGCCGCCGCAGGAGCTGGAGGCGCAGCGTGCGGGAGGCCTATGAGCTCGGGACTGAATGCTCGAACTCAATCCGCCTTTCCGGATCCGCCCTGTGCTCGAGCATCTGATCCAGAACACCGAAGTGGCGTGCCTCGACGGCGCGCTCCCGGGCGGCGACACGGTCGCGCTCGCGACGAAGACCCAGCACTTGGGTGGCAAGCTCCTGGCTCCGCTGACGGATGCCGTACCCCACGTACTCCCGCGGCATTCGGAAGAGGATTCCCTCCTGGCTCTTGCCGCGGATCACCACGTGGACATGGGGATGCGCGGTATCGAAGTGCTCGATGGCCACCCACTGAAGGCGGAGGCCCAGGTCGCCTTCCATCGTCGCCACGAGCTCGCGCGCGTGCTGCCGGAGGTCCAGTCTCTCGCCGGCTTCGGGCGAGACGATGAGCTTCCAGAGGCGCGGATCT
>DATFYN010000292.1:0-4654 GCA_035315025.1 Myxococcota bacterium | reverse complement strand
TTCAGAGTGAGAATCCTGGCCCCGACTGAAGACTGGGCTGAGACCCCGCCCGATCTGCGCCGGCACTGCCGAATGTCGACAACAATCTCTACCGGACGGACACCAACGTTGCGCGCGTCGGTCACATCGACCGAAGCGTCGGATCTCTGTAAGGAGCGAGTGGCTGCGCGCCGCCCCACGAACCAAGTCCCCGCGGCATCACTTCGGGCTTCGGGGCGTCGAACCTTGTTATGTCCGCTCCGATGCCTTTGGGACGTGGGGCGCAACACCGCTGCGCTGCCCCATCCCGTCGGCTGGACCAGTTCGCACCCGCAACGTCCCCCATTCCCACCCGCGAAGGGGCTATGTCGGCGCTTCTCGTTCGATACCGGCCTCCCGCCCAGACGCGTTGGACGCGGGATTCGCTGCCTGGATCTTTCTTATGGCCTCGGCGGCAGCTCGCTGCACGGGTTGGTCGTGGTCGTTAACCAATCTGCGTAACTCAGGGACCGCATCAGTCGCTGCGGGGCCAATCCCCGCTAGAGCCTCCGCAGCCGACCGTCGAACTTCTCGTTCCGTATCGCTCAGCGCGCGGGCGAGGTCGGGTACTGCCGCGACCGCTCTCGGTCCAATCTTTCCCAGCGCCCCGGCCGCGAAGAGGCGGACGTGGGAATTGGCATCCTGTAACGCCGCGATCAACTGCGAGAGGGCACTCACGGAGATAGGTCCAAGCTTCCAGAGAGCCATTGCGCTGAACAACCGGACGCGACCATCGATGTCGCCCAGCGCTCTTGTCAACGCAGGCACGGCGCTTTCAGCTCCGAGTCCAATTCCCACCAAAGCCCTGGCGGCGCCGATTCGAAGATCCTCGTCAAGGTCCTCCAGCCGCTTAGCCAGGTCGGGGACAGCATCGGCGGCTTTTTGGCCGATGCTCCCCAATGCGTCAGCGGCAGCGACTCGCACTCTCTTAGCCGGATCAGTAAGAGTCTGTCTCAAATCCGGAACTGCGCCAACTGCTACAGAGCCCAGCTTCCCGAGTGCGCACGCGGCAAATCTGCGGAGGCTCTCTTGATTGGACCTGAGCTTCGTGACAAGGGCAGGCACGACAACCTCGGCAGCGGGCCCGATTTTGCCCAAAGCTGATGCGGCGGCCAAGCCATTTTCCTTGTCGGGATCGCTTAGAGCATTACCGAGCGCTAGGACGGCGTGGCTGGCGACTTTCCCGATTCTCCCTAAAGCCTTTGAAGCGGCCAATCGCACTTTCTTGCTCGGATCAGCAAGCGCCGTCGCAAGCGGCGGAACTCCGTCGCCGGCCAGTTCGCCCATTCTTCCCATCGCCTTCGCAGCAGCCGATCGCACCTTTGCGTTGGGGTTGCGGACTAACTCCGCGACATATGGAACCGCCTCCTTGGCGCCGGGACCGATCTGGCCCAGCGCTCGTGCTGCTGCCTTCCGTACAAGCGAACTGGGATCGCCTAGGCATTTTGCAAGCTCAAGCGCTCTGCTGCCGGCGAGCGGCCCGAGACGCCCCAAAGCCTCCGCCGCCTCCCATCGCACGTGTGCCTCTGAGTCCCTCAGCCTTTCGGCGAGAGATGGGATCGCGTCCCGAGCCTCTAAGCCGATTCGTCCCAGCGCCTGAGCGGCTTCCGCGCGAACGACGGACTCCGGGTCGTCCAATTTCATGGCAAGCTCAGGCACCGCGGTGCCGGCCACCGGACCGAACTTCCCCAGCGCCTCGGCGGCCTTCCACCGCACTTGGTACTCAGGATCGCTCAGGGTTTTGACCAAGGCACCGACCGCGTCCTTGGCTCCCGAGCCGATCTGTCCCAAGGCCTCTGCAGCCTCCCGCCGGACCTGATCTGCAGCGTCGCGCAGACTACAGACGAGCCCGGTGACAGCCCCCTCGGCTGCCGGGCCGATTCTCCCCAAAGCCTCTGCGGCCGCGGCGCGGAGATCGCCGTCGGCGTCGGACAGCAGTTCAGCGAGACTGGGCACAGCGTCCCTGGCTTCAGGGCCGATTATCCCCGCGGCCTTCGCCGCAGCCAGACGCCGGTCTATTCGAGCGTCGCCGAGCATATTCCGAACCGACCTGATTGCGGCTGGATCGTTTCGCGCAATCTTCGAAAGAGCTCTTGCGGCACTCGCTTGCACCTCTCGAGCCGGGTCGACGAGCGCCTCGATCAGTTGCGGGATCGCCTCGCGGGCTGGCTCACCGATTTGCTCAAGATTCTGAGCGGCATTGATGCGGTCGGCGGGGTCGCTAAATCTTAGCACTTGGCTGTAGTGTGCAACTCTCTGTTTCAAGCGAAGACGCCGTACGTTGTCCTGGTCGAGGCCACTCCTCCTACTCAACTCGTCTGGAACGAACTCTGGAACCGGTAAATGCGTAGACAGGCAGCAATCCCGCACTGCCAGCAGGAAGCCGCGAACGGTTTCGGGCGCGCCGGGCATGTCGTCTGATCTTCTTAGGAACGCCTCCCATTTTTGCCGAGCCCCCCTTCCCTGGTTGTCTTCCACAACCTGCAGTGCGGCGTGCGGCGAGGTACTCTGCTAGCGGGTCCAGGACAAACCGGATGTGGTTCTCTCCCGATCCGGCGACTTGGATGACCCGCAAGCGGTTGACCATGTAATCCAGCCGGCATTGCGCCCCAGCTTCATCGTCGCCGTCATATCTCAAGGCGACGATTACGTCTTCTCGGTCGGCCGATCCTGGCCGGTAGGTTCGTCTCAAACATTCCCAAGCAACAGTCTTGCAGTCGCGATGAATAATACGGTTGTCTGCGCTGCCGGTTCGATTTAGCTCGCTGAGGTAGCGGAGCATAAGATCTGGGACCGTTCTGGGAAGCCCAGTGGAGACCTGACTCTCCTTCGCCGCGATCATTTGGTCCGCGAAAAGCTTGGCCAACAACACCGTGATGTCTCGATCCCCGGCCATGCGCGACAACTGCTTACAAGCCTCGAAGTACTCTTCGTCGTCGAACAGATCGCGTGCCTTCAGTCCATCCCGCGTCCTCCGCTCGCTCAGATACGCGTCGATGAACGCCGAAAGGCGTTTGCCGTCGATGCGCACCGGCTCGATCGTATGCCTGGGAATATTCCCCAAGGCAGCCTCAGTCCGCGCGGTGACGACCAGCGCCGCGGCAGGGAACTCCGGAGAGTCAAACCTGATCTGGTCCCGTGTCGCTTGGCTCATCTCCGTCAAATGATCGATAATCACGAGGATCCTCGAACGCCGCAGGAGCTTATTTAGAAGCGCTGGTGATATCGGATCTGCTGAACTGCAGAGGGCCTGGAGCTTGCCGCGTACCGCTTCAGTGAACCGCTGGACGCCGGCCGGAAAAGCGGTGTCGTCCAGTTCGTCTTCTATGATGACGGGGAGAATGAGATGACGGGCAACGCGGTCAGTCTGGCGGGGTGCCATAGCCCACCGCGCGACTTGGCAGGCCAGGCTTGTCTTCCCAGAACCGCCCTCGCCGAAGATAAGCCAGCGGCACTGGCGTCCACCCCTGTCGAAATGGGCTCGAATGACTCCCGCCGAGAATTCAGTAACTAGCGAGCCATCGATTCTAATTGGGGCTGGAACGTGAATCTCTCGTTCCTTGACCGTCGGGAGACTCGTCACGTTTTTGCGGAATTCTTCGACATGGGCCCGCACCCAAGCGTCGAGCACTCGGCGCCGGTAGACGAGAGGCCGAATGAGGAATGCATAGCTAAGCGAGATTCCCGGGGACAGCTCAGTACCAAGAAGCTTAGTTTTGAGCAGGACCTGCTCCTTAAGTGCTTCGTCCCAGCTCAGCAGCCAAAGCGGTCTGCCGAAGAAAACGGCTAGAACAAAAGCAACCCAGCATGCGGGACCGATCACCGCCCAGGTCTTCCAGTCTGTGAAGGAAACGGTTTCAAGGAGTTCGCTTGCTCGGGCCATGAGCGACGCGGGATTGAGAGCTATCGCGCGGTGAACCTGGGCTGGGTCGATCACTCCTCGGGCGTGCCTCCGCGTCGTGTGGCTCTTGATAAAACGCTCACCCATGTCGGATGAGGCCATGATCGCCGAACTAACCGGGCGGGTACGCGTGAGAGTAATCGGAGCCCGCGCAAGTGCTTCTCTCCTAATATGCTGCGTATGACCGCGCGAGTCCGCTAGCGGTATGAACGAAATCGCAATGAACAGCGCGATCCACAATCGGGGCTCGATCGAGGCGCGCCTTAAAGCTCCGCGCGGAGGCGGAATTCTGCAATATGTCTGGATACTTCGAAGCGGGACTTCAGTTGCTGATAGTTTCGACGCAGTGCATCCGGACGCAAGGGCACAGGCGCGAATCCCAACAAGCGTCGGGATTCCTCCGCGCGGTCGAGCCGCCGCCCTCGCCACGGTAACAAGCTCCATAAGCTGATGCCTTGAGGCCCACATCAAGAAGTATGTCCTTCGGAAGGCAACCTAGTATATCAGAGGCCTTGGCCTGTGAACCGCATGCGACAACGCCCAGAGCCCCTGACTCACTCACAAAACATCCCGATTTCGGTTCGCAGGCTCAGCGCGCGTCGGTCGGATCGACCGACGCATCGATCGGCACGTGGAACCGATTCGACCCCCGGTCGTTTCGACGAGGGGTGCTCAATGCACGGCGAATCGAGGATTGCCACAAGAGCCTGTCCCACAATGGATAGGTGCGACACG
>DATFYN010000291.1:0-6898 GCA_035315025.1 Myxococcota bacterium | reverse complement strand
GAGGTGTCGCCAGCCGTCGCGCCAGGACCTGAGGTGCGGGAGCCGATCCCTCCCATCGGGGTGGAGCGTGATCGGCACTTCGGCGATGCGCATCTTTGCCAGCAAGGCCTTAATGACCATTTCCGAGGCAAACTCCATCCCCGTGGTCTGGAGCTGCATCCGGCGGTAGGCCTCCTTGGTGAAGGCGCGCATGCCGCAATGGGCGTCGGACACCTCGCCGCCAAAGAACAGCCTGAGGATGCCGGAGAGGGCGGGGTTGCCAAGCCACCGATGATGCCAGGGCATCGCGCCCGGGAGAATCGTTCCGCGGCGGCGCGACCCCATCACAAGATCATTGCCGGCGCGAAGACGCTCGACGAAGCGCTCAAGGTCGCCGAGATCATAGGACTGGTCGGCGTCCGCCATGATGATGAACGGTGCGCGCGCCTCCTCGGCGCCGCGCATGAGAGCGCTCCCGTAACCGCGCCGTGTCTCCATGACGACCCGTGCACCGGCACGGGCAGCGATGGCCGCCGAGGCGTCGCAAGAGCCGTTGTCAATGACCACGACTTCCCCCCGAAGCCCGAGCTTGCGCATCGTCTCCAGCGCCTTGGTCACACAGGTGCCAACGGTCCGCTCCTCGTCGAGGCAGGGCATGATCACGGAGATGTCAAAGGCATGGTCTAGCGCGACGGCACGGGCCGATTGCTGCTTCGTTTCTGTGAGGCTCTCCGGCATCGGAGTCATGCTAGACCAGCTGGTGCGACCCGCTCCAGCGGGTCGGGGCGCAGAGCGCGCATCCCTCCTTTGGGGCCCCAGCGAGAGTCACGATGGGTCGGCCGAGGAAGATCGAGCGGCCATCGAGCCGGCTCGGCACGTGCTTCGCATGGCCTGTTACCTGCTGTGCCACGCGACCGTGTACGAGGCGAAGGGCTGCGCATCGCTTGCACGCAGAAGGCGGACGCGGCCTGAGCTTCCCTCGCAGCTTGTCCGAGGAGGGCGCCGAGAGAGTGAGTTCGCTGGCACCAGGCAGCTCTCTGCCCGAGCTCGTTGCCAAGCAGCCTCGGATCGGCCGCTCGTCTCGAGGACGAAGTCAAGGCTACCATGGGTCGTTGGACGAAGAAGCGGAGAAAAGCGCAAGCATGTGGGCGCGCTTTATCGCCGCCGGCGGGGTCGCGCTGACTGTGGCGGCGCTTGTGATCCCACTCGCGCGTTCAGGCTGGTGGCTCGATCCTGACTCGACCGAGCACGTTGCGATTGCCCAAGCCTGGGTCCACGGCGCCGGGTTCGTAGACCCCGTGCAGTGGAGCTACGAGATGCGGGTGGGCGTGCCGCTGCCGGCGGTTGCGGTCCGCCCGCCCCTGATCTCTGTACTCGTCGCGCTTCCGCTCGCCCTCGGAGCGTCGATGCCCACCCTCTTCGTGCTTCACGCTTTCTGGGCTGCCCTGGCGATCGGCGCGACGGTGTGGGTCGCGAGCGGCTTGATGCGTCTTCCTGCCGCGATGGCGGCGGGCCTTGCTCTCGGTCTCTCGCCGATCTGGGTCCCCATCGCGCCCGAACCGGTTACGGAAGCCACTGGCGTCCTCGCCTACCTGGCCGTCCTCGCAACGGCACGGGGTGTGCTGCGCTCGGCACCCGCGGCGCTGACATGCGCCGCGCTGACGATCGTGGCGTGGCTCGCACGCCCGAACCTTGGTGCGGTTTCGCTCGCTGTTGTCGTGGCCGCGGTGTGGGAGCTAGGAGCCAAGCGGAGCCTGCGCTGCGCGCCGCTCTGGATCTACACGTTGGGCTTCGCGGGGCTCGCGATCCTCCTGCGGCTGTGGCTCGCCGCGGCGACGGGAGGGCTCCTCTACTCCGGCTACGGTGGCGAGGCGATGGATTACCGCGAGCTCTGGAGCTACGGAAAGGAGTACATCGGCACTTGGTCCTACATCCAGCAGCACGCGGACCAGATCGCGATCATCATCCTAGGCCGCTCGGTCACTCTCGTGCGCGGCCTGTTCCTCACGCGTGAGTTCAACTGGGTCGGGTGGGTCCTCGCCCCAGGGGTCGTCTGGGCCCTCATGAGGCGTCGGGATGGGATCCTCGAACACCGGATCAGCGCGCTGTGCACGCTGGGCTTTGCGTTCGCCGTCGTCCTCAACTACGCGGCCTACGAATCTCGCTACCTCATCTTCCCCGCGCTGGCCGGAGGCCTTTGCGGCTTCGCGATGCTGGACGAAGGGGCTCGGCGCATGGAACGCCGCCTCCTCCCGCAGGCGGGCGCCGCAGCCGCCCGCTGGGTATCCGCACTGCCGCTTGCCATGACCGCGCTGGTCGTCGGTCTGGGCAGCGTGCCCTGGACGCTCGGCTACGTCCAACAGTCGTGGCAGCGCAGCCAAGAGCAGGGACTGCTGGCCGACCCGCGGAGACATCCCTATGCCCCTCTCTGCCGCTACATCCAGCGCGACGCGATCGTCGCCACGACGAACCCGTGGCTCATGGTCGTCGTCTGCGGGAACGCAGCACTGCGATTGCCCATAGATCTGGCAGAGCCGGCTCTGCGCGAGCGCTTCGTCGCAGAGAGGCACCCAGCCTATTTCGTTGCGGGCGCCGACCCCGACTACGCTTGGCTGCGGACTTGGGACGGGGTCCGGGAGGTGGCGCGCTCGCGCCGCCTAGTCCTCTACGAACTGCGTGACCCCTCGCCGCAGAGCCGACCCTGGCGCGCACCGCCTCCCCTTGTCTGTGGAGGGCGTGACGCGGACTGCCTACGCACCGGGGGCTGACGCCAAGGCGCCGCCTTCTCCCGCGCAGGTTCACGGCGATGGCGCTGACCACGAACTCTGGTCACGAGCGCGTCGTTATACTCAGGAATCGCGATCGGCTCGGCGCGCACTCGAGGTTCCATGCAAAAGATGGCCATGATCTGTCCCGGCTGTTCTTCCGAGCGCGCCTTGCGCTTGTGGAAAACGACGGACCGGCTCTTCTGCACCACGGACGCGCGCTTCGAGCTGCAGCGCTGCGGCGACTGCGAACTCATCTATCTGTGGCCACAGCCTTCGGCCGAGGAACTCGCTGGCTACTATCCTCGCGGCTACTGGGTGGAGGCGGCCGACGAGCGCGAGGGCGGGTTGCATGCGCGCCTCATCGAGGCCTATCGGCGCCTCGTGTTGCGCGATCATCTGCGGTTCGTGCGGCGGGTCTTAGACGAGCAGGTGCGCCGGGGCGTCACCCCGCGGCTCCTCGACCTAGGGGCCGGTGACGGCTGTTTCCTCGACGCCCTCGCAAGTCCCTCTTGCGTTGGCATGGACGTTTCACGCGATGCCCTCATGGCCCTGCGCGCCCGGGGCGTTGATGCCGTCCGAGGTCAGCTTGGCGCACCGCCGTTCCGGTCGGGTTGCTTCTCGCTTGTCACCTTGTTCCACGTCCTCGAACATGTGGCTGCACCCGATCTGGTACTCGCATCGGTGCGCGAGCTGCTCCGGTCCGATGGGGATCTGGTACTGCAGGTCCCCAACTCCGGAAGCTGGCAGGCCGCTCTTTTCGGCGGGCGCTGGGGCGGCTTGGACGTGCCTCGCCACCTCGTGGATTATTCGGCGCGGACGCTCCGGCGCACGCTCGAGGCCCGCGGTTTCGAGGTGGTTCGCGAGTCGCACTTCTCTTTGCGGGACAACGCCGCGACGCTCGTCAACAGCTTGTTTCCGGGCCTCTATCCCCCAGCGCGCGCCGCGCGACGCGTCGCGAACCGGGGCCTCGCCGGTTGGCTGAGCGACTTCGCCTACCTGGGGCTCACCCTCGCGGCGATTCCCTTTACGCTGCTTGAGAGCAGCTTCCGCCACGGCGCGGCGGTGATGGTTCACGCGAGGCCGCGCCCGAAGACCCCTGGAATATCGTGAAGCCAGCGGCCGCAAGAGCGGGGAAGACTCTGGCGCCTCGTCGGAGGACATGACGGATATACCCTGCTCGTGGCATCCACTTGCACCGCCATCGGCCTCGATGGCCAACATCTCGACGTACGAGGGCGGTGCGTGCGCACACTCTCCAGTGTTTGCGTTAGCAAAAGCGCTCGGGGCAGGGGTGGGGTAACGCACCGACCTACGTCCAAGTGAGCCGTGAGCCGACCATGGTCGCGACAGAATGGCTACCCTCTCGGTCGAACCTTCTGCGCAACCGTCCACCCGCGCGCGCGGGTGCTCTGCGTGGACGAGAAGGCCCAGATCCAAGCGCTCGACCGTACGCAACCCCTGCTTCCGATGCGCCCCGGCCAGGTGGAGCACCGCGGGTATGAGTACGTGCGGCACGGGACGACCTCGCTCTTTGCCGCGCTCGACCTCGCGACGGGCAAGGTGATCGGCGAGTGCCATCGCCGCACCGATCGGTCGAGTTTCGCAAGTTCCTCGATCCCCTCGACGCCAACCTGCCGAGGTCTCTCGACGTCCATTTCATCCTCGACAACTACGGCACGCACAAGTCACCGATCCTCCGGAGCTGGCTTGCGAAGCGGCCCCGCTTCCATCTGCACTTCACTCCGACGAGTGCTTCGTGGCTCCACCTGGTCGAGCGCTGGCTCGCCCTGCTCACGGAGAAACAGATCCGCCGTGGAGTGCACCGCAGCGCGCGGGAGCTCGAGGCTGCGATCCAGGGTTATCTCGCGATCTACAATGACCATCCGAAACCGTTTGTCTGGACCAAGACTGCCGATCAGATCTTGGCATCCGTCGCTCGCTTTTGTAACCGAATCTCGGAGTCAGGACACGAGGAACGCCTGACAAATTGCGCTGATGGCGCTCGCTAATCCCACGAGCACCCAGGCCGTCGTGATCTGGAGGCGGGCTGCCGGCGACATCCTCCCACCCAACGCCGGAATCGCTAGCAGCGCGAGCGGGGCCAAAGGAGCGAAGTACCGGCCCTGAACACCGCGGATCAGATGCGCTCCGACCTCGTTCCAACCCAGGAAGGCAACGCCGAAGATGCCTACAGCACCAATCCCGAAAAGGGATGCCAGAAAAATTCGGCGGCGGCGATTGAGAGTGGGAGGATCGCTCGGCTCCATGAGCGCGGATCCAAGCAGGACGATGGGTGTTGCAGCCACGAACCAGGCGGGCAGCGCGACGTTCAAGTGGCCTAGGCGGCCTACGAATGTCTCGACGTAGAGCGGAAGTAGTTGCGCCGCCGTGCGAACCAGCGCGCTGGCGGACTCAAGCGGATGGGTCAAAAGGAATGCAAGCTGTGCCGACGGATCGGCTACGGGGCTGGACGAAAACGGCCCCGAGGCGACGACAATGGTCGCCCAAAGGGCTCCGGGTAGAGTGGCGCTCAGCAGGACTCCGCCGAGCAAGATCCAGCGGCCGGAGCGACTTGGAAAGCGCTCCAGCGGGATCACGAACGGGGCGAAGGCCAAGACCCAATAGCCCGGTTTCGTCAGGCCGAGGCCGCACGCAGAAAGGAGTAGCCCCTGCCAGGTTCCCCGGCCGACCGCGTGGCTCGCGAAGCCGGCACGGCAGGTGAAGGCAACGAACAAGCTCGCGAACGCGAGGGTGGGTGCGTCCGCCGATAGAGAACTGGCCTGGGCCAGGTTCATGGGCAGGAGGAGAAGGAGGCAGAGCGACCAACGTCGGAGCGGAGTCAGCAGGAGTGCGAGCGTGCCGAGAACCGAATAGAAGATCAGATTCCCGAGACGGCCTGCATAGACGAGCAGGGCGGGTGAAGCGTCGAAGCAGCGTGCGAGCCTGATCAGGATCGCCTGGGGTGCGTAGGCGAGCGGAGGGTAGTAATCAAGAAACCCAACCTCCACCCTCACCGCGGGCTCCACCCGATGTCGGAGGAGTTGGGTCAGCTCCGAGAAGCGGAATGTCCGGGGAGGGGCGGGCGGTTGCGTATGGTCCATCCATCGATAGAGCGTCACGAGACTCGTCGGGATGGTTGCCTGCGCCCAAGTGGCCTGTGCGGGCGCGATCCATAGACCTTCAGAGAGGAGGTATCCGCGCGCCAGATGCACGTGCTCGTCCGGGTTGCCGAGAGGAGGTGTCAGTAAGGTCAGCAAGATGCCGCCGGCGAGTGCGCAGGCTGCGAACAACCTTGCGGGTGTCCCCTCGCCCGCTTGAGCGGGTCGCGCACCTTCTTCACCGAGGGGTATGGAATTACCGTTCGTCAGCTTGGCACCGTGCGAGGAACCTACTGCTTGGATCATCGAGCATGAGGCGCTGGGACACATCCCCTAGTGTCTGGTATGAGTTGGCATCGTGAACCGCTCTTCCGCAGCCTGCGAGACCCTATGGAGCGGCTCCGTTTGCGAGTGTCGTGCTCAGTCGGAACGGAGGACGGGGCTGTGAGCCCCATTCCCGCGGGTTGCCGCCGCCGAAGGCGGTAGGGCCGCACGCAAAGGAGTCGGTCATGGAGAAGCATATCATTCACGCGGGTCTCGATGCCCACCACCAGAGGCCTAGTCTCGCCTAGTCTCCGAGATGGAAGGTCCAACGTGTCGCCGAGGACATCCGACCCCAACATCCGCGCTCTGGCGCTCGCGGCGACGGTGCTGACGGGCTTTAGCGGGCTGGTGTACGAGGTGGCATGGCAGCGCTACCTGGCGGTGCTGCTCGGGGCACACAGCGAGGCGACCGCGGCGGTGCTGGCGATCTTCCTGGGCGGCCTGGCGCTGGGCTACGCGCTGTTCGGGCGGCTCACGCGTGTGCGGATGCGGGCGTCGGCGCGGACGGGGGCGGCACCCCGGCTGCTGCGCTTCTACGGCGCGGTGGAGGCGGGGATCGGGTTGTATGCGCTCGGGTTCCCGACGCTGTTCGGCGTGGCGCAGCGGGTGTCGTTGTGGGTTCCGGGCGGGCATGCGGGGGCGGCGTTCGGGTTCGACCTGGTCTTGACGGCGCTGCTGCTGCTGCCGCCCACGGTCCTGATGGGCGGGACGATTCCGGTGCTCACGCAG
>DATFYN010000290.1:0-3279 GCA_035315025.1 Myxococcota bacterium | reverse complement strand
CGGTAGTAGACCCAGCTCGCCCGACGTTCCCGCGCCAAGAGCCCCGCCTCGTGCAAAATCCTCAAGTGATGACTCACGGTCGGCTGCGAGAGTCCAAGAGGCTTCATGAAGTGGCAGACGCAAGCTTCGCCCGAAGGCTGTGCCGCAATAAGGCTCAGAAGGCGGAGGCGGGCCGGGTCCGCGATGGCCTTGAAGAGGCCGGCCAAATCTTCGGCGTCCACCTTTCCTAAACGGCTCTGAAGCACTGGAGCACAGCGCCAAGCGCGCGGGGTCGGGATCGACATCTATCGATATTGACAGGCTTCGAGATCGACCGCAAACGGCGCGAGATGATGCGCGAGTGCGAAGCTCTCATCTCGCCGCTTGCGGCGTTCCGCGTCTCAGCACTCTACGCGTGGGCGGCTCCCACCGCGAGTCTCCGCTCGATCCGCTCAAGGACGGCGCGTTGCTGCTGATTGAGCTCATCCACCTTCGCGTGCAGGGCCATGATCTCCATCTCGGCCTTCAGGTTGACCTCGTAGTCGCTGCGAGCAGCGAAACGATCGCGTGCGGCGAGGCGATTCTGACTCATCATGATGACAGGCCCCTGCAGGGCAGCGACGCAGTTCAGAAGGAGATTGAGCAGCAAGAACGGATATGGGTCGAATGGACCCGGCGTCGCAGAGTTGTAGAAGAGCCAAGTCAGGAGCAACGCCGCGGAGAGGCCGATAAAGGACCAGCTTCCCCCGAACCGGGCGACGCGGTCGGCCAGCCGATCGGCCACGCCGAGCTGCCGGTCGAAGTCTGCGTCGTAGTCTCGAGCGATAGGCTCGTGCTCCAAAAGCTTCGAGAGGACGCAGCACTCGGCCTCCCCGAGCTGCGACACCTGAGCCTCGAGCGTTCTTACGCTGGAAACGTGCCTGCGCGCAGGCATGAGGATCGATTCCCGCTCGGAGAGCCGGAGGAGAAGGCGCGTGACTCCGATTGTCACCACGGCGCCGCCGGCGGCCACGGCCGCGTGCACGAGCGCGGGACTCGCAGGCGCGAGGCCAAGTCGCAAAGAGAGGCATCCGCTCAGAGCACCTCCCACAATCCCGAGGCTCACATCTCCCAGCAGGCCGTCGCGGCGTCTCATCCCCACGAAGTGCGAGATCCCTCCGATCACGATGCCCGTGAGCCACCAGATGACGACGTGCATGGCCTTTCCTCCAGTGCAGAGGCGCCGTGTCGGCGCCTTCCCCGAGCGCGCAGGACTAGCCCCGAACGCTCGCGACTCGTTTCCGAGGGCCTCCGTCATCTGCACCGGGCTTGCGGGCGGATATGGTCAGCGACCGAACCGTGGCGCCGACCTCCTTCAGGTCGATCCCGAGCTTGGCCGCCTGCTCCCGCAGCTCGTCGGGGATCATCGTCGCCGCGAGCTCGCCAAAATTCTTGTCGCTCACGACCTTCACATCCACCAAGCCGCTGCTCCTCACAGTGCGCAGATAGTCCTCGCGCAGCGCGGCCCCCGCGACGCAGCCGGTATAGGCGGCGACGCTGGCGGCGATGAAATCGGGCAGCGGGCGCTCAAGCACGATGTCGCTGATCATGACACGACCTCCAGGACGCAGGACGCGCGCGACCTCGCGATAGACCGCCGCTTTGTCGGGAACGAGATTGATCACGCAGTTGGAGATCACGACCTCGACGCTGTCGTCTTCCACCGGGAGGGCTTCGATGCGCCCCTCGCGAAACTCCACGTTCTGGTAGCCGCCCGCTGCCGCGTTGCGCCGCGCCCGCTCGAGCATCTCCGGCGTCATGTCGACGCCGATCACGCGGCCCGTCGGGCCGACCTCCCGGGCGGCAAGAAACGCGTCGAATCCCGCTCCGGAGCCGAGATCGAGCACGGTCTCGCCCGGCTGGAGCGCGGCGACCGTGAGCGGTGCGCCGCAGCCGAGTCCCAGGTTGGCGCCGTCGGGCACCGTCTCGATCGCAGTGTGCTCGTAGCCGAGTCGGGCAGCGATGTCCGCCGGTTGCGGTCCACAGCACCCCGCCTCAGGAAGCGGCGCACCCGTCCGCGCGATGGTGCCGTATCGCTGCTGCACGAAGGCGTGCACGTCGGGCTTGGTGAACGTCGTCGCGACAGAGTCCCCCGCGACCTCCTCCCGGGCGGCGACCCTGGATGCCACGCTCTTGGGCTCGGTGGCGCCGCAGCAGGCCGCTGGCCGGACTTCGGTTTTGGCTCCCGACGAGGTTGTCCTGGTCTCGCCCGAGGAGGCAGAGCGCGCAGCGCTCCCGCGCGGCGTCAGATCCTCCCCGAACGTTGTCAGCGCACCAAAGCTGCGGAACGTTTCCCAGCGAAGGCCCTGCGGATCGGCGACCCATGCCTTGTCGGAGCGCGCGTAGCAACAAGCTGCATCCTTCTGCTCCAAGACGTCCTGACCCGCCGAGTGAAGTCGCTCTGCAACCTCCCGGAGCTCACCCTCACTCTCCACCTGGAGGCCGAGATGATCGAGGCCCGGTGCTTGCCCGCGCGCGGAGATTGCGAAGTGGACGCGCGGATCGTCCAGCATCCACTTGGCGTAGTCCCCCTCGAGCACGCTCGGACGGACGCCGAAGAGCGTCGAATAGAAGCGGACCGAATCGGCGAGATCTTCAACGGCGACGTGAACGTGCAGACGCTTCATGGGGGTCTCCCTGTGTGAGAGGGCGGACGGAGGCTCCGCGCAGCTTGCGTTTCGCGGGAGCCGAAGGCTCCGAGGGCGCAGCGCGCGTCGCCAGCGCAGCAGTTCTCCAGGAGGTAGGCGACGAGGCCGCTCATCGCCTCGTAGTCGGCGGAGTAGATGAGCGAACGCCCCTTGCGCCGGCAGCGCACGAGCCGGGCACCCTTCAACTGGGCCAGGTGAAATGACAGGGTGGGCCCCGGCCGGCCGATGCGATCTGCGATCTCGCCAACCGCACGACCGTCGGGCCCCGCTTGCACCAATGCGCGGAAAACCCGCAGGCGGGATTCCTGTGCCAGCGCACCCAGGGCTACAAGTGCGGCCATCATTTCTATATTTCCAAATATATCGATATCTAGGCCGGCGTCAAGGCTTCTCCCAAGCCCCTCCACCGGGCCCCGATCGCTCGGGACGCAGTTCCTATGTTGATTCTCGAGACATCACGGAGACTCGGGGCGACCCCGGCGAGCAAAGGAGGATGCCGAGCGCTCGAGCGGCAATCCGCGACCAGGCGAGTGATCCCGGGAAGGTGCATCGGCATCCTCCTTTGCTCGCCGGGGTCGCCCCGAGTCTCCGTGATGTCTCGAGAATCAACATA
>DATFYN010000289.1:0-4524 GCA_035315025.1 Myxococcota bacterium | reverse complement strand
GCACTTCCAGTCCCCCGTCGCTGTCCGCCCCGAGGCTCACCACAATCCTTCCGCCCTGAGGCATCGCGTCGACCGCGTTGAGGAGGAGGTTCAAGAAGAGCTGTTGGAGCTTTTCCGAGTCGCCAAGAATCTCTGGGGTCGGGGCGAAGCGCCGTTCCACCTCGATCTGCCGCCGGCGGAATTTATCGGCCAAGAAGGAAAGCGAGTTGTCGAGGATGGGTGCAAGGGAGATCGGCACGCGCACCGGCTCCCGAGGGCGCGCCGTGTTGAGGAGAGCCTGAATGATTCGCGAGATCCGGTCGATCTGCTCCCGGATCGTGCGCAGACGCTACCGCCCCCGCTCGTCGCTGACCGAGGACTCGAGCAGCTCGGCGTGGCCCTGGATGACGCCCATCGGCGTCCCAATTTCGTGGGTGAGTCCGGCCACGAGCGTCGCCACCGAAGCAAGGTCCTCAGCGGCGCGCGCGCGGCGCTCGCTCTGGCGCAGCTCCGCGCGCTGGTCCTCGAACTCGCGTGCCAAGTGCTGCCCCGCGCTGGCGAGCTCCCGGTTTTGGTACCTGAGATCTTGATGGTGACGCGCCATGTAGGCCTCCATGGCGAGCTGCGCGTCGAGCAGAAGCTGCTTCACGAGGGCGGAGAGCGTCCGCTCCGCGCGATGGGGCTCGGTGCGAAAGGCTTCGACCACGGCCGGCGCAAGAAGCGAGAAGTAGATCGCGTACGCTCCGAGATACCAGCGCGGCTCAAGTCCGATGCGCTCATGCGTCTCACCGATCGCGACCCGCTCGGCCAGGAACTCCTCCTCGTAGGAGGCACTTCCCAGATAAAGGAGGTATTCGCGCTGCCTGTCGAGGAGGCGTTCCTTCACCTCAGGATCGCGCAGAAGCTCGCGGGTCCGTTCGAAGGACAGCAGGTGACGATAGAACGCGGCAACGAGCGCGTCAGCATGCCGCTCGAGGATGGGCCGGAGAGCCGTGAGATAACTCCGCTCCTCATCGCCGAGGCCGAGAAAGGCCAGCCGTTGCGCCGTGTCTTTCTTGACCATCCGAAGTCCGGTGCTCTCCTGGACCTCCGCATGAGGAACGAAGTTGAAACTATGGCGTACCTCGCGCCCAAGCGCTGTCGTGAATGCGACTTTGAGCCACGCCGGACGGGTGCCGTACAGGGTTCGGGCGCACGGAGTCAGCCGGCTGAGCCCGAGGCTGTAGCTGGTCCTGCGCACGTCTGAATCGTGGCACGCGGCATGCCACGTGAATGACAGCTCACTCCGGGAGCGGGTGGTGCCCGTGACCGTGCAAGCAATCTTTACCGCTGTCTGCCGCGCCATAAGCCTTGCCCTCGGTCGCGCTCAAGCGGCAGCTACGCGCTTCGTGCCAAACGTAGCGATGATGGAGACCGCCCACGCGGGGAAGTCGGACAACCTTGGCACTGAGCGAGGGTCGAATCGCGACCGCCGCCGGCTAGGCCGGCATCCGCGCGCTACGTCTGTCGGGGCTGTACCGGCGTAACTGCTGGCGCGGCGCGGAGCTCTGGTGATCGGAGGTCAGGGCTCGCTCCTGGCACCGATTCTGCTTTCAATCGCCGTGGGAGAACGGTGAAATGGCCGTGGAGGGGTTACGAGGTGATGTGGAAGCTCGCCCGCCTCGGTTGTCGACAAGGCTCGAGGAGTACGCGCTCGCGCTGGTAGGCACGCTTGACCTGGCAGCTCGGTCCGGCGGCCGTCCAGCTTTTGATTGTTTCTTTGATCGGGGATTCGATCGGGTGTATGCGTGGTCGTATCGGCTTGCGGAGTGAGCGCGCGCAGGTACTCATGTCAGAGGCCCTCTTGAGCGCAGCACGAGCGCTCGCTCGACGCGCGACGGAATCCGGCGTCACCGGCGTACGCGAGCCCACGCGCTAGTCATCGGAGAGATGGCGGACCTCGACCGGCGAGTTGCGGCGAGGCTACACACGGGGGAGACCTCAAGGTTCCATCGCGATGATTCTATTGCAGGCGCTGTTGCCGCCGGCAAACCGGCTCGGCACCCAACCCCTACATTGGGCTTCTCCATTACACGGAGGAGCTGTACCAGTGCACTGACGCGGCCTAAACGACTGTACCTTGGTCGACAGCACGCCAGTGACTGAGATATTCCGCTACCGGAACGGCGCGTGGATCTACTGATCGAACTTCTCTTCGAAAAATATTGCTGCGGTGAAGTCTGTGTCGACTTTACTATCTAAAACACGCGGTGAAGTGTAGGGACGCAGGTGTCCGCCTCTTGGATTCTCCGGAGTGCTACTCGGCTCGGGCGCGGCGGCTCCGCGATGGGCGGGCGCGCTCGCACCTAATTCCTTGGGCGAACTTCATCATCGATACCAGCGGCTGGCGGTTCGTCCCGTGGACAGTGACGTTTTCGCAGGCGGCACCTGAGCGCCAACATCCTGCGTGTTCGAGCTGGCGAGCGGCTCGCCGCTTCACGCCGACTCTTTCGCCTACCGAGGGCGGGCGAGTCAGTCCCTCTTATATAGGCCGATTCCACTCGCAGGAATAGGCGGCTCGCCTGGCCGGCACGAGCCGGACGGCTGCCTTCGCGATAGCGGATGGCCGTGGAGTCCGGCCTCGGCAGAATTTACAAGTTCGGGTGCAGGTGGGCCCGGGCGGTCGCGAACCACGCGGAAAAGCGCAGGGAGGAAATTAAGACGAACGTCACCCGGTTGAAATGGACGTGAGGCTAAATTCAGATCGCAAAGCCCCCTACGGTTGGTCGCTGGACCAGCCGAAAGGCAGATTGGAGGGGCAAGCTTGGGACCACATCGTCGCTTCTGAGACCGCACGGAGGAGCGGGGACGGGGTTTGCCCGGATCGGCGGACTCGCATTCTTCGCTAGCGGCCTTGCGCTTGGCTTCCACCCTACGGCCCGGGCTGCTGACGAGGCAAGTGCCGCAGTTGGGCCGCCTGCGTATGAACAAACGGTTGAAGTGGGCCCGAGCGCCCTTGAGGTGAGGCTCCACTACAACGCCCCCACGCCCGGCTCCACGACCCTTGTCGGCGAGGGTGCCCTCAAAATTACGCTCCCGGGAGAGGGGCAGCTCACGCTTCGGCTTCCCTATGTCGTCGGTCAGGGGGCAGCCTTCGGCGCAGCAGAGCTCAAAGCGGGTTACGACATCGCGCACGAGACCCAAGCGCTCCCGAATGTGGCCGTGGCCGCTCTCGTAGACCTCCCCACGGCAGTGGGGATGCATGGCCCCCATCCTAGTCTGAAGGCGACTGCGGCCAAGCAAATGGGCTCGGGCTTCTTCGAGAGCATTCACGTGGAGAGCGAGCTCAGAACGAACGGTCCGAATCTGAATCCATGCTACCGCGCCGCGATCGGAACGATCCTCCGCCTCGGTCCAGGGACAAGTGGCAGCTTGGACTTCATCGACCAGCAGGCGGGGCGTCGGCTCGGGGACGCAAGCTTGCCCCCTGAGACGCACCTCGCGCAGCTCGGTCTAAAACACAAGTTCGACGCGAACACCGGCCTTCGCCTCGGCCTCGCTAACGGCCTTGCGACGGACGCACACTCTCTCCGCGCAACGATCGGCATCGATCGACGCTTCTAACCCGCAAGCGCTGTCTCCGAGCGTGCCTTCGGACGGCGAGGTGAAAGTGTCCGCCGCGTAGACGACAACGCCCCGGGGCGTGTCGATCTCGTTCAGCGACCGTGGGCTACACGCGTTGCCGGAAAAACGTCGCGCCGCCCAGTTCAAAAATGAACTTCACACATTGTTGATGAATTGCATTCATCTCTCGCAAGGTCGCTCCCCTTCGACCAACCTCGTCCCGGGCGCGCACGCGCTCTGCCAGTCGCGCGCACAGCGGCGCTTGTCCCGAGCTTTAGGAGCATGGGATAGAAGCTGGGCCCCGGTCGAAGCTCCATCATCCGCGCACCCGTGCGGAAGCAGTCACGTACCGAGGTCTGCAGACTCGGCCGAGGACGGTCGCGGCCTTGCCCGCAAGCTGGTGGCAGCACCGCGCGCGCATTCCAGCGGGTCCGAATGGAAGCGTGGTAAGCTCAGCGCCGGAGGCAAGCGTCCTCTCGTGCCACGTTTCTTCGTAGCCATTGGGCGGTTTCGGCAGAGAACATGGCCCCCTCAGGTCGGCAGATACCCCGCTGCAGCTGGCAGGGCCAAAAGGTGTGTCCGCCGTCACCGACACTCGGCAAGCAGGCGGTTTCTGATTCATACGGAGGGAGGCGATATGGGTCGATCGCAGCGACCAGCGGCGGATTCACGCATGCACAACGAGGCAGAGCCGATCGGGATCAGGCGCTACGTCGCCCCGGGAGTGTACTTCGGCGGCGACGGCATACTCACCGCGGACTCTCTGGACAGCGCGATCCTGTACCTGCGTGACCTGGCGGGGCCAAATGTGGAGGAGTCGCTACCCGGCGGCGCTTGTTGAACCCCTGCGTGGTCCAGCACAGAACTTCGGGGTATGCGCTCGCGTCCGAAATCTCAAGCATATAACGGTCCGCGTACTCGGGATCATCCCTCACTTCCTGG
>DATFYN010000288.1:0-11117 GCA_035315025.1 Myxococcota bacterium | reverse complement strand
GAGGAAGAGGTCTTTATCGCTTCGACGGGGGTGATCGGCGAACCGCTTCCCATGGCCAAGCTGAAAAGGGGCGTTGTGCGAGCGGGCCAGGCGCTCGGACGGCACGGCCTCGGCGATGCCGCGGCAGCCATCATGACGACCGACACGGTCGCGAAGCTCGTGGCTACACGCACACGGGTGGGCGGTCGGACGGTGAGCGTGGCTGGCATCGCGAAGGGCTCGGGTATGATCGAGCCGAACATGGCCACCATGCTCGCGTTTCTCTTGACCGATGCGGCGGTTGCGCCGCCCTACCTGCGCCGCGTGCTGCGCCGCGCCGCCGACGAGAGCTTTAACCGCGTAACGGTCGACGGCGAGGGGTCGACGAGCGACACCGCGCTCCTTCTGGCGAACGGCATGGCGGAGAATCCCCTTCTGCGCGCCGCCTCGAGTCCGGGTGCGCGCGCCTTCACGGAGGCGCTGCGCGAGGTCTGCCAGGAGCTGGCCAAGGCCATCGCCCGCGACGGCGAGGGTGCCACGAAGCTCGTGACCGTGCGGGTTCGTGGTGCCCGCGACGCGGAGGAGGCAATGCGCGCCGCCAAGCGCATCGCAAACTCCGTGCTCGTGAAGACCGCTCTGTTCGGAGGCGATGCCAACTGGGGGCGGATTCTTCAGACCGTCGCCGCCGCCGAGGTTCGGATCAATCTCCCACGGACCGAGATATCCCTTGCGGGCGTGCGCGTCTTCCACCGCGGCAGCTCGGCGGGAGCCGCGGCGCGGCGACGCGCACAGGTGAAGCTCCGCTCCAAGGAGGTCGAGCTGGAGGTCGCGCTCGCTGCGGGCCGGGGGCAAGCCCTCGTCTGGACCTGCGACCTCTCCTACGACTACGTGCGGATCAACGCGGAGTACCGCACCTGACCGGCTAGTCTTCCGGCCTGCTCTCTGCTATCCCCTCGCCACTTCACACGTTCCGGACCGCCCGTGCGGTGTCGGCCCGCGGAGTTCGGATTTGGATCCGCGCCCGCAGGTTGACTTCGGGAGTATCGGCCGGAACGGAGGCCAAACCGCAAAGGAGCCCTTTGATGTCGGAAACCACCCCCGGCCCCCAAGCCGGAGCGGCTGCGCTGCTCGACGACCGCAGCTTGTCCCTGCGATCCCTGCTTGAGGCTGGGGTCCACTTCGGCCACCAGACCCGGCGCTGGAACCCGCGGATGAAGGAATACATCTACGGCGAGCGCCAGGGCATTCATATTCTCGATCTCGACCAAACTCTCGCGCAATTCGAGGAAAGCCTTGAATTTCTTCGGGATACGACGGCCGCGGGAGGCAAGGTGCTGCTCGTCGGCACCAAGCGCCAGGCCGCGCCTGCCATCCAGCTCGAGGCCCAACGTTCTGGCCAGTACTACGTCAACAACCGCTGGCTGGGCGGCATGCTCACAAACTTCCGGACGGTGAAAAAATCCGTCGAACGCTTCAAAGAGCTGAAGGCAGTCGTGGAGGACGAAGTCAAGGCCGCTGAGATCTCGAAGCGAGACCGTGCCCAAATGCAGCGCGAGGTCGAGAAGTACCGGCGTTCCCTTGAAGGGATCCAGGAGATGTCCCGGCTACCCGACGCGCTCTTCGTGATCGACGTTTCGGTCGAGCACATCGCGATCTCAGAGGCGAGGCGCCTCGGGATCCCGATCGTTGCGGTGGTCGACACCAACTGCAGCCCCGAGGGCATCGACTTCGTCATCCCCGGCAACGATGACGCCATCCGCGCCATCCAGCTCTATTGTGCGCGGGTCGCGGACGCGTGCCTCGAGGGGGCGCGGATCCACCAAGAGCGCCTCCAGGCAGAAGGCACCCACGAGGCCGGACGCGGTCCCGAACGAGAGGTCGCGGCACCCTCGACCGGTCGCGTGGTGGTGGAGATCAAGCACCCGCCGCGCCGGGGACGCGGCGGCACGCACTCTGCGGGGGGGCCCCGGGGTGGACGCGGGCGAAGTGGCGGCGGCGGGGAGCAGCCGGCGCTTCCGCCGGAGGACGCGGGCGACGGAGCTGGGACCGCCTAGGCAGGGCGCGGCCCGCGCGCCTTGCGACCAAACCCAAAGGCTTGGCCGACGCAGTAAAAAGACCGGAGAGCGAGGAGGATGGGGGTGGCCGAGATTTCGGCAGCGGACGTGAAGGCCCTGCGAGACCAGACGGGCGCGGGCATGATGGACTGCAAGCGCGCGCTCAGCGACGCGGGCGGTGAGGTGGCAAAGGCCGGGGAGCTCTTGCGGGAGCGCGGCCTGGCGAAGGCGGTAAAGCGCGAGGGGCGCGCGACGAGCGAGGGTTCGGTGGCGTTCGCCGTGAAGGGAGCGGCCGGAGCCCTTGTTGAACTCGCCTGCGAGACCGATTTCGTCGCGAAGACTGACGACTTCCAGAAACTCGTGACACAGCTGGCGCAGGCCGCAGCCGGGGATCCCAAGCTCGAGCGCGCTGAGCTCTTGCTCGAGGCGCAAGTCGGTGGCGAGAAGGTCCGCGATCGGATGGCTGCTGCGGTCGCAAAGCTCGGTGAAAACGTGGTGCTCCGCCGCGTCGAACGCCTCGTTCTCGGAGGCGAAGGCGTGATCGGAGCGTATGTGCACGCAGGCGGGAAGCTCGGCGTTCTGGTCGGCCTGCGCAGCGCGGCCAAGGGTCCCGGTCTTGAAGCGCTCGCGAAGGATCTCGCCATGCACGTGGCGGCGGCCGACCCCTCTCCTTTGGCGGTGGAACGGGGAGGTCTCGCCGCCGATGTGCTCGAGCGGGAGCGCCGGATTTTCCGCTCGCAGGTCGAGCAGAGCGGCAAGCCTGAGAAGCTCTGGGACAAAATCGTGGAAGGTCGGATCAACAAGTTCTACGCGGAGGTCTGCCTTGTGGAGCAGCCTTTCGTGAAGAACCCCGAGCAAACGGTGGGCGAACGGCTGCGTGAGGCGAGCCAGAAGCTCGGGGCACCGGTCGAGATCACCGGCTTTGTACGCTTCAAGCTGGGAGAGGCGAGTCCTTCGTGAAGGCGGCCTTCGGGCGGATCGTTCTCAAGCTCTCCGGCGAGCGCCTCGCCGGCGACAATGGCTTCGGGATCAGCACAAGTGTCCTGCGTCAGATGGCTGCGGAGATCCGGGAGGTCCACGAACTCGGGCCGCAGATCGGAATCGTGATCGGCGGGGGCAACGTGATCCGCGGAATGAATGCAGCCGCGCAGGGCCTGGATCGCGCGAGCGCAGACTACATGGGCATGATGGCGAGCGCGATCAACGCCCTGGCACTTCAGGACGCGCTCGAGAAGGAAGGGCTGCAGACCCGGGTGCTTACCGCCCTCGAGATCAAGGAGGTGGCCGAGCCGTACATTCGTCGCCGCGCGGTCCGCCACCTGGAGAAGGGCCGGGTCGTCATCTTCGCGGCGGGAACGGGCAATCCCTACTTCAGCACCGACACCGCATCTGCGCTTCGTGCCGCGGAGATTCACGCGGATGTCATCCTGATGGCCAAGCACGGAGTCGACGGCGTCTACGACGCCGACCCGCGGACGCATCCCGAGGCCAAGCGCTATGAGCGCGTGAGCTACGACGAAGCCATCCGAAAGAACCTTCGGGTGATGGACCAGACGGCCATCGCGCTGTGCCGCGAAAACCGCCTTCCCATCATCGTGTTCGATACCGCGGTTCCCGGCAATCTCCGCAAGGTCGTGCTGGGAGAAACCGTCGGTACACGCGTCGGAGAATGACGGGAGGAGAGGGGCCATGGCTGCCGACGACAGCGCGACGGTCATCGAGGACGCGAAGGAGTCGATGGAAAAATCGGTGCGTGGGCTAAAACACGACCTTCAGCGGGTCCGCACCGGCCGCGCAAACCCGAGCCTGCTCGACGGCGTCCGCGTCGACTACTACGGCACTCCAACCCCCCTGAACCAGCTCGCAAACCTCACCACCCCGGACCCGCGGCTCATCGTGATCGCTCCGTACGACAAGGCCGCTCTACAGGCGATCGAGAAGGCGATTCAGACCTCCAATCTGGGTTTCACACCGAACAACGACGGGAAGGTGGTGCGCATCCCCATCCCCCCTCTCACCGAAGAGCGTCGCAAGGATCTCGTCAAGCAGGTCCACAAACTCGCCGAAGAGCACAAGCTGGGTGTGCGCGAGGCCCGGCGCGAGGCGCTTCAGTTCCTGAAGGATATGGAGGCCGACGGCGATATTCCCGCCGATGACCGGCACCGCGCCGACAAGAAGATTCAGGATCTGACCGACGAGTACGTGAAGAAGATCGACGAGACCGCAACAGCCAAGGAGAAGGAGATCCTGCAGGTCTAGGGATGAAAGAGCGCAGAATCAGGACGGATCGGCTGCCCCGCCACGTGGCCGTGATCATGGATGGCAACGGGCGCTGGGCCGAGCGGCGGGGGCTCTCGCGAATCGAGGGCCACCGTGCCGGGCTCGAATCCGTGCGCGCGGTGGTGCGCGCGGCGCACGAGCTCGCGATTCGGAACCTGACGCTCTATGCCTTCTCGCTCGAGAACTGGAGTCGTCCCAAGACCGAGGTCGAGGAGCTCATGCACCTGCTCGAGCATTACCTCGAGGCGGAACGCGAGGAGGTGATGCGCAACAGCATCCGGGTGCGGGCCATCGGCCGAGCGGACCTGCTGCCACCCGGAGTGCGCCGCAGGCTCGATCACGTGATCGACGAGAGTAAGGACAATCGGGAGATGACCCTCGTGTTTGCCATCTCCTATGGAGGGCGGGCAGAGATCGTCGACGCCGCGCGCAAGCTGCTCCGCGACTTTGAGCTCGGGAAGGTCGACCCCGAGCGGCTCGACGAGAAGACCTTCGCTGCCTACCTCTACGAACCCGAGCTCCCGGATCCCGATCTCTTGATCCGGACCGGGGGAGAATCGCGGGTGTCGAACTTCTTGCTCTGGCAGATTGCGTATACCGAAATCCATTCCACCGAGGTCATGTGGCCGGACTTCCGAAAGGGCCACTTCGTGGAGGCGCTGCTCGACTACCAGTCACGGGAGCGGCGTTTCGGTCTCACGAGCGCGCAGGTGCGGAGCGACCCCACGGAGGGCCTGTGAGCGCGCCGAAGGAGATCACGGTCCTCGGGAGCACAGGGAGCGTTGGCGAGCAGACGCTGGCGGTCGCGGCGCAGTTCCCTGAGCGCTTCCGGGTCGTGGCTTTGGCCGCGGGCCGCAACATCGAGAAGCTGTCCGCGCAGGTCATGTGCTTTCATCCCGCGCTCGTGTCCGTCGCCGATGCGAACTGTGCCGAAGACCTGCGCGCGCGCATCCGGCGTGCACCTACGCGCGTAGTCACAGGAGACGAGGGCCTCCTGGCTGTGGCCACCCATCCCGCAGATCTCGTGGTCGCGGCGCTCGTGGGGGCCGTCGGACTCGAGCCGACGCTCTCGGCGATCCGCGCGGGCCGGAACATTGCGCTCGCGAACAAGGAAGTGATGGTCATGGCGGGAGCACTCGTGCTGCGCGAGATCCGGGCGCGCGGGGTCGAGCTCCTCCCTGTGGACAGCGAGCACAGCGCCATCTTCCAGGCCCTCGCGGGCCAGCGCCGCCAAGATGTAGCCCGGCTTCTCCTCACGGCTTCGGGGGGGCCCTTCCGCACCTGGCCGGCGGAACGCATCGCGCAGGCGACGGTCGCCGATGCGCTCAAGCACCCGAACTGGAGCATGGGGCCGAAGATCACCGTCGACTCCGCCACGCTCATGAACAAGGGCCTCGAGGTGATCGAAGCCCGCTGGCTCTTCGATCTCCCGCCCGAGCAGATCGAGATCGTTGTGCACCCGCAGTCGATCGTGCATTCCCTGGTGGAATTCATCGACGGTTCCGTCCTCGCGCAGCTCGGCATGCCCGATATGCGCGTTCCCATCGCTGTGGCCCTTGCGCACCCCGAACGGCTGCCTCTTGGGCTTGCGCGGCTTGATCTACCAAAGGCAGAGAAGCTCGAGTTCGAAGCCCCCGACCGCACGCGCTTCCCGTCCCTCGAGCTGCCGTACGCTGCGCTGCGCGGAGGGGAGACGGCTCCCGCCGTACTGAATGCCGCGAACGAAATCGCCGTCGCGGCCTTTCTCGAGGGAGCGATCCCCTTCCCCGAGATTGTCGCGACAAACGCCGCGGTGCTGGAGGCCCACCTCGCACAGGTTGGTACGAACGCGGTGCGTGACCTGGCCGACGTGCGTGCAGCCGATGGCTGGGCCCGTGCCACGGCGCGGGCGCGGCTTGGCCTCCAGCAGGTGGAGTCGGCATGACGGCGTTCTCATATCTCTTCGCCTTTGTGGCCATGCTCGGCGTTCTCGTGTTCGTGCACGAGTTTGGCCACTTCCTTGCCGCGAAACTGTGTGGCGTGCGCGTACTGAAGTTTTCACTGGGTTTCGGTCCGACGATCGGAGTCGGGCGCTGGAAGCTCGCATGGACCCGCAATGGGACCGAGTACGTGATCGCTTTTTTCCCTCTCGGCGGATTCGTGAAGATGCTGGGCGAGAACCCGGACGAAGTAGAAGGGGACCCCGAGGTACGCGCGCACCCTTCGGAAACCCTCGGCGCGAAGCCCGTGTGGCAGAAGCTCGCCATTGTCTTCGCGGGTCCCATGATGAATCTCTCGCTCCCGGTCGTGGTCTTCATGGGTACGCTTTTCGTCGGCATCGCTCGGCCCCTCCCCGTCGTGGGTACGGTCGAGCTCGGCTCTCCCGCGGCGCAGGCGGGGTTTCTCCCCGGCGACCGGATCCTCGCGATCGATCACAAGCCAGTCGCGTGGTGGGAGGATGTCGAAGAAGCACTGCGCGCTCGCCCCGGACAATCTGTTCAGGTTGCGTTTGAGCGCGACGGCCAGCCACACGAGCTTTCGTTCGAGCTCGCGGCGCGTGGCGGGCTCGACGAGTTCGGCGGTGTTCACCGAGTGGGCTGGTCGGGTCTTGACCACCAGCGGCTGCGTGCAACCGTCGGGATCCCCGGCAAGAGCTCCCCCGCCGCCAAGGCCGGCCTCCGTTCAGGAGACCGGGTCCTCAAGGTGGGCGGAACCGCGGTCGAGGATTGGGTGCAGTTTGAGCACGCCTACGCCCAAGCCGGGACCCAAGGCGAGGTGGAGCTCGCAATCGCTCGAGGGGACGACGCGAACCCCGAGCAGCTGAGCATAAGCGTTCCGGGGCTCGGCTCGCTCGAAGCCCTCGGGGTCCTGCCGGCGAGTGTCCTGGTCTCCCGGGTCAGTCCGGATTCGCCCGCGGCTCGCGCCGGCATCGAGCCCGGGGACCTCATTCTCGGCGTGGATGGCGCGCCGGTCGGTAGCTTCGCCTCGTTCGCCGAGATCGTGCGGACGAGCAAGGGGCGGACGCTCGAGATCGAAGTCGCAAGCCACGGCGAGACGCGCGTGCTGCGGATTGCGCCTGAGCTCAAGAGCACGGACACGGGTCTCGGGGTGCCGGAGGATCATTATCTGATCGGCGTCATCGCGGAAGCGCCGCCAATGCTCGGGGCGCTCGGCAAGGACATCGAGCGGAACCCCCTGGTGTCGTTTCCACGTGCCGTCTCCCTGACGGCGGACGAGACCCGCACCTTTCTCCAAGGGCTCCGCAAGATCGTGACTGGCGAGGTGTCGACCCGGCAGCTCGCGGGTCCGATCGGCATCGCGGAGATTGCGCACAATGCGCTCCAGCGAGGCTGGGAGGCCTATCTCGGCACGCTCGTCCTCATCAGCATCAACCTCGGCGTGCTCAATCTCTTGCCGATCCCCGTGCTTGACGGGGGCCAGGCGGTCATCTTTTTGATTGAGGGCGTGAAGCGCTCCCCGGTCTCACTGCGCACGCGTGAGGTGGTCCAGCAAATCGGTCTTACGGTGCTCGTCTTGCTCATGGGTTTCGCGTTCTGGAACGACGTATCCCGCCACTGGTCGAAGCTCCTGGAGTGGTTGCGCACCAGCACCGGGCTCTAGCGGTGCGGTGGGTCCGGGCGCAGCTTCGCCGGGGCGTCGCTCGGGTGTGGCGGTGAAAGCTCCCTCCCTCTTACTCGCTCTCGAAAGCGCGCTGCGCACGCCGGGGATGGCGCTCCTGCGCGACGGCGAGCTCGTTGCCGAGATCACGCTCCCCCCCACGCGGCCGGTCTCCGAGCAACTGCTCCCGGGGATCGATGCACTCCTCGCCCTTTGCGGGAGCACCCTCGATGCGGTCGACGGGTTTGCGGTTTCGATCGGTCCGGGATCGTTCACCGGAATTCGCGTGGGCGTTGCGACGGTGAAAGGGCTGGCATTCGGCGGAGCACAGCCGGTCGCGGCTGTGTCAACGCTTGCAGCCCTGGCCTGCGCGGCGGGCATCCCCGGAGATTCGGTCGCGGCCATCATCGACGCGCGTCGCGGAGAGGTGTACGCAGGGGTGTACGAGCTCACGGAAGGTGAGCCGTCCGCCAAGCTGGCGGACGGCCTCTACACGGTAGCGGATCTCGCCGCAAGGCTGCCGGCGTCGTGCGTGCTCGTGGGCGACGGTGCCTCGCTTTACGCCGAAGTCTGGAGCGCGGCCCTCGGCGCTGGAGCTCGCATCCTCCCCGAGACCCTCGCCCGGCCCCGCGCCTTTCAAGTCGGTCGCCTGGGCCACGCGCTCCTCGCCGCTGGCGGCGGAATCGGGGTAGCGGCACTCTGCCCGCGCTACCTGCGCCGAGCCGAGGCCGAGGCACGTCGCACGGGAGAGAAGCTCGATCCGCTGCCGCCGCTTTGACACCGGTGGGTCGCTCCCTTATTCTGCTTGGATCCCCGGAGGGCGGGATTCGAAACCCGAACCGACCTCCGATCTGGCCACAACCCACCCTCCCGATTCGTAACCCGGACGGGAGGGCCGCCGCACCGGGGCAACCCCCCTGCGCGCGAGGAGGGACGCGTGAAAGCCAACGGCTCCGATGTACTTATGAGGGCGCTCCGCGAAGAGGGCGTGGAGGTGGTCTTCGGCCACCCGGGCGGGGCTGTCCTCCACATCTACGATGGGATCCATCGCCATCAGTTCCGGCACGTGCTGGCCCGCCACGAACAGGGTGCAGTCCACATGGCGGACGGTTTTGCACGGGCGACCGGCCGGCCCGGCGTTGCGATCGTGACGTCCGGCCCCGCCCTTACGAACTCGATCACCGGCATTGCGACTGCCTATGCCGATTCCATTCCCATCGTGATCTTCTCCGGCCAGGTCGCGACCAAGTCCATCGGAAGCGATGCGTTTCAAGAGGCTGACAACGTGGGCCTCACGCGGCCCGTGACCAAGCACAACTACTTGGTCAAAGACGTGCGCAATCTCGCCGGCACGATCAAAGAGGCCTTCTACATCGCAACCACCGGTCGCCCCGGCCCGGTGCTGGTCGACATCCCCAAGGATGTCTCCGGTGCGGAGTGTGAGTTCTTCTACCCGAAGGAGATCCACCTCGAGCACTACCAGCCCTGCGTCGAGGGCCACTGGGGGCAAGTCAAGAAGGCGCTTGCTCTCATCCTCCAGGCGCGTCGTCCGGTGATCTACTTCGGCGGTGGCGTGATCTCCTCGCACGCGGCTGCGGAGGTGCGTCAGCTCGCCGAAAAGCTGCGCGTCCCCACCACCTACACCCTCATGGGTATTGGCGGAATCCCCGGCGACCATCCGCAGTCTCTCGGGATGCTCGGCATGCATGGCACCTATCGCGCCAATCTCGCGGTGGACCAGTGCGACGTCCTCGTCGCGATCGGTGCGCGATTCGACGACCGCGTGACAGGGAAGCTCGACGAGTTCAGCCAACGCTCGCGCAAGATCCACATCGATATCGACCCCACCACCATCCGGAAAAACGTCCACGTGGACATTCCGATTGTCGGTGATGTGCGAAATTGTGTGGGAAAGCTGCTGAAGCTCCTCGGCGACGAACGAGACCTCACGCGTTACCACGAACAGATCGCGCCGTGGTGGAGCCAGATCGAAACGTGGGACCGGGAGCATCCCATCGCCTACACCCAGGCTGCAAAGGGCCCGCTGCTCCCCCAGTTCGTGATCGACAAGATCTACCAGCTGACGCGCGGTACGGCGTGTATCACCACGGATGTGGGCCAGCACCAGATGTGGGCGGCGCAGTACTACCACTGCCAGTCGCCGAACAACTGGCTCTCGTCGGGCGGTCTTGGCACGATGGGCTACGGCCTGCCCGCGGCCATCGGCGCGCAGATCGGGCGGCCGGGTGACCTCGTCATCTGCATCGCGGGTGACGGCTCCATCCTGATGAACATCCAAGAGATGGTCACCGCCGTGGAAGAACGTCTGCCCATCAAGGTCGCGATCATCAACAACCAGTATCTCGGCATGGTGCGCCAGTGGCAGCAGCACTTCTACGACAACCGGGTGTCCGCGAGCGACCTGCATACCGCGCCGGATTTCGTGCGGCTGGCCGAGGCGTTCGGTGCTCTGGGCCTTCGAGCCACTGAGGCCGACGAGGTGGAGCCGGTGCTCGAGAAGGCATTCGCCCACGCCGGGCCGGTGGTGATGGACTTCCGAGTCGCGGAGACCGAAAACTGTTATCCGATGGTCCCATCGGGCGCACCTTCAGCCAAGATGGTTCTCCACGACCCCGTCGGTTGATCGCGAGGCGGAAGGACTCCCGTGCGTCACACCATCTCCGTCCTCGTGCGCAACGAATTCGGCGTGCTCTCCCGGGTCGCCGGCATGTTCAGCGGTCGCGGTTACAACATCGACAGCCTGAACGTCGCGCCGACCCTCGATGCCACCATGTCGAATATGACGATCGTGACCGAAGGAGACGACGACACGATCGAGCAAATCACCAAGCAGCTGCACAAGCTGATCGACGTGATCAAGGTCACCGATCATGTGTCGGGCAGCTTCGTGGGTCGCGAGATGGCGGTGCTCAAAATCGCACCGCCCCCTGAAGCGCGCGCGGAAGTGCTGCGTGTGACCGAGATCTTCCGGGGAAAGATCGTCGACGTGTCACCCAAATCCTTCGTGATCGAGGTGACGGGGGGGCCTGACAAGATTCAGGCCCTGGTGCGGCTGCTCGAGCCGCTTGGCCTGCGTGAGCTCGTGCGGACGGACCCGCTTGCGATGGCACGCGGGCTCTAGCGCGGCGTCGCCGGAAGACACGAAGCAAGAGAGGAGGAAGGACTGCGATGGCACTGCGGATCTTC
>DATFYN010000287.1:0-2759 GCA_035315025.1 Myxococcota bacterium | reverse complement strand
GAATCGAGCTGCGCGCCGAGGCAGGTCTTGCGGCCCTTGCCAAGCTGCGTGCGGAGCTCGAGGCCGCGCGCACCGATTCCATCGCGCTCACGGGCGAGCTCGCGGGGCGGGGCGAGGCGGGGCTCCAGGAGAAGCTCGACGCCGCGCGTACGCGGTACGAACGCCTCGCGCGCGACGGCGGAGCGCTGCGTCGGCGGGCGGCCGCTGCAAGGCTCCTCCACGACACCTTCCAGGCCGCGCGCGTACGTGCGCGGCAGGCCTACGCGGAGCCGCTGCGCCGCCGGATCGAGCAGCTTGGCTCCCTCGTCTTCGGCCCGGGCTTCCGCGTGGAGCTCGACGAGGAGCTGCGCGTCGCAACCCGCGTCCTGAACGGAGTTCCCGTTCCCTTCGACGCGTTGTCAGGTGGCGCCCGCGAGCAGATCTCGCTCGTCATGCGCCTTGCATCCGCGATGTGCGCGGCTGAGGAGGGGGGCGTTCCCGTCGTCCTCGACGACGCACTCGGATACACGGACCCGCTGCGCCTCGAAGCCATGGGCATCGTGCTCTCGCTGGCGGCGCGGCTGTGCCAGATCATCGTGCTCACCTGCGTCCCCGATCGCTACCGTTACGTGGCGGGCGCGCGGGTGGTGTGCCTCGGCGACCCACGCTCCGTGTGACGCCCTACCTCGAGGGGCGGCTGCGTGCGGTGTTCGACGGCTGGCTCGAGGCCACACGCGGGCGCTACCTGCCGCCGCTCACGTTTTCGGAAGTCCGCAAGGGCGTGCAGGCACTCTCGTCGCTCTACGTCGAGCGCCGATCGGGCGGGCGCATCGCGTCGCGCGCCACCGCGGGCGAGGGCAAGCGCGCCGCGTTCGCCACCTACTACGCACCCCTCCACTTCCTGATGACGCACCAGGCCTTGGCCGGGCTTCGCGGCGGAGCTTTCCCGGGTGTCCGCGTGGTCCACGACCTCGGCTGTGGCACGGGCGCAGCCGGCGTAGCGGCCGCGACCCTGTTTTCGGAGCCGCCGACTCTCCACGCGATCGACCTCTCCAGCTGGGCGCTCGGTGAGGCCGTGCTCACGGCGTGCGCCTTCGGCCTCACGTCGCGTACGCGCCGTGCAGCCCTACCGGCCGCGCTCCCGCGCGCGGGTGCTGAAGACCTCCTCGTGCTGGGCTGGGTGGTGAACGAGCTCTCTCCCGATCCCCGCGAGCGACTGCTGCGCGGGATCGAAGCTGCGCTCGCGCGCGGCGCGCGACTGCTCGTGCTGGAGCCTCTTGCACTCTCCGCCGCGCCGTGGTGGCCGGCGTGGGCCGAGCGGCTCGCGGTATGGGGTGTCGAGGACAGGACCTTGCGCTGCGCCCTGGACCTCCCGGCATGGATCCACGAGATGGACCGCGCGTGTGGGCTCGATCACCGGGAGCTGCGCGCGCGCGTACTGCTCGGTCCGCTCGGGAGCGCGGTACGAGCGCAAAAGGGCGCCTAAAGCGACGTCCAATCCTCCGCCTGTTCGAACGTGAAGGCTGCACGATAGAGCGCAGGCTCATCCCAGTGCCGGCCCACGAGCATCACGCCCACCGGCAGCCCATCGCTCATGCCGCACGGCATGGAGAGCGCGGGGTGGTGCGTCACATCGAAGGGCTGCGTATTCGCGGTGTGCTCGAAGGCACGCTGAATCATCTCCTCGCGGGAGGCTCTCGGCGCGGGCAGCGGCGTCGCCTTGATCGGCGTCGTCGGCATGAGCAGGAGATCGTGGTCCGCAAGAGCGGCGTCGTAGGCGGCACGCAGCCTGCGGCCGACGTTTAACGCCTTCGCGTAATAGTGCTGACCCGATTGTTGACGCGCGTGCACACCGCATAGCAGGGCAAGCTTCACGGTATCGGAGAGCTCATTCGCGCGGCGTCTCCAGTTCCGATGAAAATCCATGTAGCTCGTGAGGTAGAGGTCTTCGCGGCCAAAGCCGAGACCGTCGCCTGACACCATCATATGTTCGAGGCCGGCCAAGGCGATCGCACTGCAAATCGAAGCCGCCGTGAGGTGCATGGGGATCGACACGTCCTCGACCTCGGCACCGAGTTTCGCGAAGAGCCCCGCGGCGGCCCGAACCTTGGCGTCGACGTCGGGCTCGGAATTGCCGAGGTCGAATCCTTCGCGCACCACACCGATCCGCAGCCCTGCAATGCCTCCCCCGAGGAGCTGCGAGTAGGGGTGCGAAATCGGGGCCTTTTGCCGGGCGTCGTAGCCATCGGAGCCTGCGATCGCTTCAAGCAAGAGCGCGTTGTCACGCACCGAGCGTGTCATGGGCCCAGCATGATCGAGCGTCACTTCCAGGGGAACGATTCCTGTGTAGGGCACGAGGCCGTGGGTGGGTTTTAGGCCGTAGATCCCACAGAAGGAAGCGGGCATCCGGATGGAGCCGCCCTGATCGCCTCCGATCGCCATGTCAGCCTCGCCGGCCGCCACCAGAGCGGCGCAGCCCGACGATGAGCCGCCCGCCGAGTAGCCGTGGCGGCGGGGATTGTGCACATATCCCGTCGCATTTGTGTGGCTACCGCCTGACATGCAAAGGCATTCGCAATGCGCCTTGCCGACGATCTCCCCTCCCGCATCCAGGATGCGGGTCACGACCGTGGCATCGATTTCCGGCACGTACCCCTCGAGCGTGCGCGACCCGTTCATCATGGGGACGCCGGCCAGGAAGATGTTGTCCTTCAAAACCACGGTCTTTCCGGCGAGCCGTCCGCGCCCACTGCCGCGCACGCGCGTCTTCACGTACCAGG
>DATFYN010000286.1:0-2730 GCA_035315025.1 Myxococcota bacterium | reverse complement strand
CTCGGCTCGCGTCGGTCTCGCGCCGAGGGCGCGCTGTGTGACGAGCCGCATGACTCGCCGTCCCAAGTCCTGCACAGGGCCTCGAGTGGCTTGCCCTTTGGGTCTTCTAGCCGCCGGTCCTCGCGCCGGACGGGGCACCACACGGCACCCCTGGTCGCACCCCAATGCGACCAGGACCGCGCCTCCACGAACGAGCTCGTCGGTTCGGACCTGAGGCGTGGGTCGGGACGTCGACGCCGACTTCTCGTATCACTTCCAGCACGCCGGCCATGGAGGCTCGCGGCGGGCTGGTTGTCGGCTGAGCTGGCCTTGCCCGGCTCGGTGACCTTACCGCCGTTGTAAACGCAGGCGAAGACTATGCGGGCCATCGGCGCTCCTTATGGCAGAGGTCCAATCGGAGGGTGGTTCCCGCAGTGTCTTGTGGGATGCCAACTCTCGCACTCCGACCCGCGGCTGGCTGATGGGAGCCGCTGCCCGCGAGCGAACGCCGACGGGTCGCGTGCAGGGGGTTGGGCCGTGTCCGATGGAGAAATGAAAAGGGAGCGGTGCCACATTCTAGGCCGGCGCTCCCGACAACAGGATTCCGTCCTGACGCCCCGGGGTAAAGCCTAGCTTCCCGGTACTTGGACTCGTGGTCACCGCTCCGCCACGCATGCTGCCCCAAGCGAGCGAGACTTCAAGCGGAAACCTGGCTCCAGAGGCTAAGCGTCCACGCTCCGCGCCGTGACTCACGGTTGGCCGAGCGTCCTTCGTGAACCACTGTGGACGCCGGCGTGGCGCGGCTCCGCCGACCGCTCGGCCTCGATCGAGCTCCCAGGTCCGTGCATAGGCAGCCCGTTCGCCTCGTCTCGAGCCTCCAATCCCGTGGTCACGAGAGTTGGAGTGCACCCCAGGGATTGGCCCGGACGTCACGATCAGGGCGCCGAGGTCACCCCGGTCGCAAACGCGTTCGCGAGCAAGACGGTCGCGAAGTTTCCTGCAGCGTTGCCCGTCGGTGACGAAAACGACGGCTCACTGTCATCGATGATGACTACGCCAACGTACGCTAGTTTGCGACGCTATACGCCATTCGCTGTCGACCGTCAATTTCCCAAGATTTCCCATTGTTGGGCCTTCTTCGAGTCTCTACGTTTCCCACTGCTGACGCCCTCATACGGTGGTGGGAATGAGAGATCAACACGCAGTCCTTGAACTGCACGCCGACCGGGCACCTTCTCAGGCGTGGCAAAGACCCGGCGATGCATCGAACTCGGCACGCTCGAACGGCTCGGGAGTCGCTGGCGACGCACGCGTGGATGGAGCCGCTCGTGTGTCTCCGACGACTACGAATTGGCCCGAATGGGTACGCAGCCACTCGGACCGCTTTCCCGAGAGCCGAGGCAGGTAATTGGGCGTGCCCTCCCCTCGCAGAATCCTCGCTTCCCTGAAGGACGCCGACCATGGTATCCCGTGGTCTATGGCGCGGACGCTGGGGAAGGTTGTGGCATATCGGGGCGGCTGGCGCGTCTACGTGCCCGGTCACGGCTACATCTACTCACATCGGGGCGTCCCGTTCACCGACCGGCGCAATGCCCAGGCCGTGCTGGACTCCATCCGAACGCGCGCGATGCGCGACCCGGTGGATGTGGTGGTCGAGGAGTTCCGCGCTCCGCGGCGTGCCGAACACACGGTCGAGCGGTGGACGCGGCGGTTTCTCGAGGACTTTCGGCGCCGCGTGGATCACTACGACCGTTCGACGAACACTCTCGCCGAGTACGAGCGGTGGGCCGCCGACCACTGGCGGCCACTCTTTGGCCGGACGGTTTTCGAGCTCGATCGCAGCCACATTCATGAGTTCGCGGCCGCGCTCGCCACGCGAGGCCTACACGTCAACACGATCGCAAAGGTGCTGGGCGGACTCCACCGGCTCCTCACGTTTGTCCGCGAACGCACACCAAAGCGCCTGGGCTTTGTTGTTCCCGATTTCCCGCGCGGTAGCCGTCTCCGTCACCACCCGCGCGTGGTCTCGCTCGAGGTACAGGACCGAATCATGGCGGCGATCCCCGAAGACCGGCGCGGGATCTTCCTCGCTCTGCGGCTCGGTCTACGCCCTGGCGAGGCGCGCGCTCTCGACGTGGCGGAATATGACTTCACTCGCGGCCTCCTCGACTTGAAACATGCGATGCAGGGTCAAGGTCACTCCGCCCGCCGCGGGCCCACGAAGGAACAGACTCGGCGCGTAGTCGAAGCCGACGCCGAGCTTCGCGCCTGGATTGCGAAATACGTGCCCCAGGTCAGACGAGTCGACGGCAGCCCCCTCTTTCGCCATCCGTGTGCGCGCCGCAGGAAGGGATCCACGCATCGATGGACAATGAGCTCACTTGAGTACGAATGGCGCCGAGCGTGTGGCGCCGCCGGCATAGCAGGCCTGCGTCTCTACGAAGGGACGAAGCACACAAGCGCGTCAGCAGCCGTGCGGGCTGGAGTCTCTCTCTACGCGGTCCAGCGCGCGCTGAGGCACCGTGACGCACGCAGTACGGAGCTCTACGCGCAGCTCGAGCCGGTGGTGCCGGCGGCGATCTTCCGGCCGACACGTAAGTATGATCATTTTGGTGCAGACTTGGTGCAGCACTCTGGGCGAAGAGCGCAAGTCCCCGGAATCAAAAGAAGAAAGTGGCGTCCCCAACGGGATTCGAACCCGGCTGGACTTGGGTCTAAGTCCGCGGAATTCCTCACTCTCGATCGTCGAAT
>DATFYN010000285.1:0-5234 GCA_035315025.1 Myxococcota bacterium | reverse complement strand
TATCCGGCGCCACCTTGAGCGCGGATTCCACGGCATCCAGCGCCCCTTGCGGATCGCCCTTGCGGCCCCGGTACGCGGAGAGAGTGAGGTACGGGGCCACGTCGTTCGGCTTCGCCTTCGTCGCTTCTTCGACCATGGCGTCGGCCTTCGCGTTGTCGCCCCGTGCGGCATAAAAGCGTGCGAGCGCGTAGATGATGTCGAGGTTGCCGGGGACCTTTTCCAGCCCCTCTTTCAGCGTCCGTTCCGCATCGTCAAAGCGATCCCGCGAGTAGTAGAAGCTCCCGAGCGTTCGATAAGCGACCGAGAGCTCTTCGGGCTTTGCTTTGGCGAGAGCCTCCTTGAAGATCGCCTCCGCTTCGGTGTCGCGAGCCTTGTCCCGCGAGAGAAAGCCTCCCAGGGCGCCAAAGGAACCGAACGACGGTTGGGACTCCGTGAGCTTGCGCAAGAGGGGCTCGGCGGATTTCGCGTCGCCGGTACGCACGTAGTAGTCGGAGAGGATGAGCAGCGGGCCCGCGTCGCTCGGCGCGACCTCGACGGCCTTGAGATAGGCTTCCTTGGCATCCTCGGGGCGCTTTAGAATCTCAAGGGCCTGTCCGCGCAGGACGTACGCAGCCCCGCGATTGGGGTCGGCCGCGATCACCTCGTCCGCTTGCTTGAGGGCCTCCTCGGTCTCGCCCGCGAGCCGTGAGATGTCACCGTACTGAAGCTTCGCGTCGAGGTTCTTGGGATCGAGGCGCGCCGCCTCATGCAGTTCCCAGTAGCCTTCGCGGACCTTCTTGGTCGCGAGATACGACTTCGCGAGATCCCAGTGCGCCGCAGCGGAATTGGGATCGAGCTGCAGCACATTCTTGAACTCGATGATCGCCTCGGCGTGCTTTCCGTCCTTCGCGTACTGCTCGCCGCGCGCAAGGTGAGTGGCCTTCCTTGCCTCGGTGCCCTGGCAGGCGAAGCCCGCGAGGCAGGTGAGGACGAGAAGGAGAGCATGGGCACGGCCAATCCGAACACAGAGCAATTGGGCTACCCCGGTGATGAGCCGGGCGTAGGTACCGAATGTGTGGCCGCGATTCAAGGAAGGCCGCGGGCGGCCGGATCTCGGATCTGGGCCCCCCGGTGACGGCGCCACGTCGGGTGGGTGAGGCCCATCCGCGCGATCATGTAGTTGAGCTTGCGGCGCGTGACCCCGAGGAGCTTTGCCGCGTCCTTCTGGACCCAGCGCGTCCGCCGGAGCGCCTCCTGGACGAAGGTGCGCTCCATGGCCTCGAGGGAGAGCGCGACCCCCGAGAGGAGCCCCGCGAGCTCACCCGAGGCCCCGGCGCGAGCCGCGAGGGGCGCGGTGTCGGAGAGTCCGATGTCGGAGGCGTCGATGCGGGCGCCGTCCGCCATGAGGACGGCGCGCTCAAGGGCGTTCCGGAGCTCGCGCACGTTGCCCGGCCAGGGGTGCGCCCGAATGCGCTCCAGCGCGGCCTCGGTAAAGCCCGTTCGCGGGCGACCGAGGTCGCGACCGAACTCCTCAAGAAAGTGGTGCGCGAGGGCCACCACGTCTTCGGGGCGCTCCCGCAGCGGCGGGAGATGGATGGAGATCACGTTCAGCCGGAAGTAGAGGTCTTCCCGGAAGCGGCCCGCCTGAATCGCAGCCTCGAGGTCCTGGTTTGTCGCGGCGACGATGCGCACGTCGGTGCGAATGGCGCGCGTCCCACCGAGACGCTGGAACTCCTGGTCCTGGAGGACGCGCAGGAGCTTCGCCTGCGTGGCGGGTGACATGTCGCCGATCTCATCGAGGAAGAGCGTTCCCCCATTGGCCTGCTCGAAGCGCCCGACGCGCACGCGGTCCGCACCGGTAAAGGCCCCGCGCTCGTGACCAAAGAGCTCGGATTCGAGGAGCGTCTCTGGGAGCGCCGCACAGTTCACCTTCACAAAAGCGGCCTCGGCCCGGCGAGAGAAACCGTGGACGAGGCCCGCGATCACTTCCTTCCCGGTGCCCGTTTCTCCCGTCACGAGCACCGTGGAACGGGTCGGCGCTACCCGGCGCGCGAGCTCGACGGCCGCGCGCAGCGCAGCGCTCTCGCCCACCACTTGGTCGGGCGCGTAACGCGCGACGCGCTCGGCCCGCAGGCTCGAGACCTCCCGCAAGAGGCGGCCGTGCGCCACCGCCCTCGCCACGCGCGCCTCGAGCTGCTCGAGATCGAAGGGCTTTTGCACGAAGTCGAAGGCACCAAGGCGCATGGCTTCGACCGCAGTCTCCACGCTTCCGAAGGCGGTCATGAGGACCACGCTCGTGCGCTCGTCGCGATCGCGCGCGGCCCGCAGCACCTCGACGCCGTCCACGCCGGGAAGACGCAAGTCTGTGAGAACGACGTCGTAAGGCTCCCCGCTGCGGTCGCCAAGGCGCGCGACGGCGCGCTCGCCGCTCGTTTCCTCATCCACATCGCCCCAGGTTTCGCGCAGCGCCCGGGCGATGCCGCGGCGCAGCGCGTCGCCGTCTTCCACCACCAGGATGCGTGCGCGACCGGGAAGGCGATGCGCGCTCACCGCGGGCTTCCTACGCGCAGGTCTGCGGGCTTCGGAGTCGCCTTCGGCGCGGCGCCTCTCGATCCCCCCTCGGCCGGGTCGTCCTCAAGCGGGAGACGCACCCGAAAATGCGCCCCCGGACCGCCCTCGGACTCGAGCGAGAGGCTCCCGCCGTGGGAGGCAACGATCTTCTGTGCCATGGCGAGGCCCACGCCGGAGCCGCGCTCTTTGGTGGTGAAGAAGGGATAGAAAATCCGCTCCCTCAGATCGGCCGGGACTCCCGGGCCGCTGTCATCGATCGCGATCACGAGCGCCCGCTCCGGCGGTGAACACGGGGGCGTGTTGCGTCTTTTGGGTCCGATGGCCCAGGTCTCGCCCGCAAGCGCCCGCTCTGCGGCCTCGCTCCTTGCAGCGACGCGAAGATGCCGTGCGCCCACGGGCGTCGTCTGCATGGCTTCAAGGGCGTTCACCAGGAGATTCACGAGGACGGTGCGGAGCTGCTCCGTGTCCCCCAGGACCGGCGAAAGATCGGGCTCGTACTCGCGCTCGATCGCGACGGGGCCGGGCACGCGTGCCAGCGCCGTCACGAGGGCCTCCTCCAGCACTGCGGGAGCGTCAAACCGCGCACGCACGGGAGCCAGGGGCCGCACGAACTCAAGGCTTTGGGTCACCGTCGCCGAGAGCGCACGGAGCTCACCCGTAAGGTCCGCAAGGAGGGCGAGCTCCTCGGGGCGACCCTCGAGCCGCCGGCGCAGGAGGCCCGCGATCACCTCCATGCCGGCCAGCGGATTTCGAATCTCGTGGGCGAGGCCCGCCGCCATCTGGCCGAGGGCAGCCAGGCGCTCGTGGAGCCGCTCCTGCTCGCTTGAGCGCTCGACGGGGGTCAAGTCGCGGAAGAAGAGCGCCGCGCCGCGGAGAACGCCTTCGGCGTCGCGCACGGCGCCGAGGGTGAAGCCGATGGTGCGTGGGGGAGAAGTCCCCGCGGCTTCGAGTACGAGCTCCGCGCGGCTCGGGCGTTCGTGCCCGTCCAAGGCTTCGAGGAGGAGGCGACTCACGGTCGGCTGCGGGCCGAGGACCTCTCGGCAGTCGCGGCCAAGCGCAGCATGGGGCGCGCCCGCCGGGCAACCGAGGATGCGCTGTGCGCCGGCATTTAAGGCCGCGAGCCTTCCGTGCTCGTCGATCGCGACGAGCCCGGACCTCATGGAGCCGACGAGCGCGCTCGCGAAATGGGGATCACACAGCGCCACGCTTCCGTATCGGCCGGATCCGAGGGAGATCTTAGGGAGGGAGCGCTCAGTCCTCGGAGGCGGGGACGACGTAACGCTTGCCGTCTTGGTGGAGCCAGCCGTCCTGCTTCAGCTCCTTCACTACGCGGGTCACGGTCTCGCGCGAGGTTCCGATCATGTCGGCAATCTGCTGGTGCGTGAGCGCCGCCGTGGTTCGCCGCTCGGGGTCGTCGGCGCTCTCCTGGGCGAGGCGCCGAAGAAGGCCCTTCGTGCGCTCCTTCACGCGCTGGAAGGAGAGGGAGCTTGCCTGCTCATCCACTTCGCGCAGGCGACGCACAAGCTCTTGGATCACCGCCATCGCAAGATCGGGACTCGTGCGCAGGGCGTTTAGAAAGTCCGTCCTGGAGAGGGCGAGGAGCCGAACGGGCTTTAGCGTTTTCACCGAAGCGATGCGCGGGGCCCGGTCGAGGAGGGCCATCTCCCCGAAGAAGCCACCCTCGTCGAGGAAGTTCAGGATCTTCTCGCGGCCCTCGTCCGAGAGCTTTGTCACCTTTACCCGACCCTCCCGGATCACGTACATGTAGTCGCCCGGGAGGCCCTCCTCGACGATCGTCGTGTTGCGTGCGTAGCGGCGTTCGATGAGGAGCGAAGCGATGAGCTCGAGATCCGTGTCACTCACCTGCGAGAAGAGGGGAATCGCGCGCAGCGACTCCAGGGCTTCCTTACCGCGCGTGGGATTTGAGTTCGTCAGAGGAGATCCTCCCGCCCCCGGGCCCTAAGGGTATCGACGATGCGGCGCACGTGCTGGCTCTCCTCAAGACGGGCGACGAGGAGCGCATCGGGCGTATCGATCACAGCGAGACCTTCGACGCCGAGGAGCGCCACCGTGCGGCGCGCGCTTAGGACAAGGTTCCCATGGGCTTCCTCGAAGACCACATCCCCTCCAATCGCCCGATTCGTCCGTCCCGCAACCCCGAGGTGCTCGGCCAGCGATGCCCAGCTCCCGACGTCGCTCCAGTGGAAGTCGACGGGGAGCGTCCACACGCGGCGGCTGCGCTCGAGTACCGCCACATCCACCGGAACGGACGGTGCCGCCGCGTAGGCGGCTCCGAGGGCTCGCTTCGAGAGCGGGCCCCTCCCCGCCGCGCGCACCGGCGCAAGAGCCGCGTGGATCTGCGGGGCGTGCTCTTCGATCTCCTCGAGGATCGCACGAGCGCTCCAAACGAAGATCCCCGAGTTCCACAAGAAGCTGCCGCGCCGGACAAAGGTCCGGGCCCTCTTCACATCGGGCTTTTCGACAAAACGGCGCACCCGATGAAGGCCAGGGAAGCCCGGTGCCGCCGGGCCGAGTTCAATATACCCATAGCCGGTCTCGGCTCGCGTAGGCCTGACGCCAAGGGTGAGAAGCACCTGCGCATGGGCTACCGCTGGCAACGCGCTGGCAATCGCCCGCGCGAATGCGGCGCCATCGGGAATGAGGTGGTCTGCGGGAAGGACGAC
>DATFYN010000284.1:0-2706 GCA_035315025.1 Myxococcota bacterium | reverse complement strand
CCCAGGTAGGTCCAGGAGTCCGCTGCGGATAGTTGTGATTTCGCGCTCCCCCAGACCATGACGGGACTCACCATGACCTTGGTGTACTGACTCCAGTTCACGTTCTGTGCGACGTAGCGCATGCCGGGCTGGTTTGGGCCGCTCCCAAGCGCCAGCATCGGGCAGACCTCGGGAGACAGATAGACGCAGTGGCCCCCCTTCATCACCGGCACCACTTCCTGTGTGGTCGAGCAGCCGAAGACTATGGCGGCGAGGGCTACTGTCCCCAAGAGCCGACAGGTCTGCCCATGACGAGAGCGTCGATCGCCGTCCGCGTTCACCTTGTTCATGTTCGTCCCTCTCAGATGAGCCCAGTACCGTGGACCGCAAGGCGCTTGCGGGACTCTCCCGAAGCAGGTCCGTCCTCTTGTTGTCGTTGGCCAGCCGTCGAGATTCTCAATCACACGCTGCACCGCGACAGGCGACTCCTCGCTCGTTCAGAAGCGGTAGCCCACTCTCAAGTCGATGCCGTAGAGGTAACCGTTGCTCACCCGGCCGCGCTCGATACCGATCGCCCGATAGCCACCATCGAGGAACCAATGCTCGCTGAACCGCCATTCGAGGAGGGGCTGTGCCTGCCAGGTCAGGTTCGATGAGTTTCCGATGTGGAAGCCTCCGATATCGCCGCGGAAGATGAAGGAGACTGTGCGTGTGAGATCCGCCGTGAAGCGCAGGCCAACTACTCCATCGACCCAGCTTTGGGCGCTCTCGGCCGAGGTGCTCGCACCAAAGAGAACCAGGGCCCCCGGAATCCGGGTCTTGCCGAACCTGTTTTCGGGAAGCGTGACGGTGCCGTTCGGAACCACCAGGCCGTTCACGGTGACCCTCGCCGGCGGGATGCTGAGCTGCACCTTGTTGCGCAAGTACCACCATCGTGGGCCGATCAACAGATCGAGCCGAAACCGCCGGGGGTCTTCCGCCGCCACCTGAGAGAAGAGACTCGAGTAGGGAAGCGAGAGCGCGCGCCACCCGGCCGTTCCCTCGATCATTACGATGGTGTTACGCAGACCGATGTCGGCCGGCCCGACGATGGCTAGCCCCCTGCCGCCTCCCGTAGGAGTGAAGCGGACACTTTGCCCCGACCCGCCCGCAGGGGTCGCGAGTTGCATACCCAACCCGTCCACCAAGAGAAGGGCCTCGCGGTACCGGTCCTCGAGGCCGCCCAATATCCCCCATCGAAGATGAGGCAGAAGGTCTTCGAACCGGACCGTTTGGTACGTGGTGAAGTCACGCACGGTGGCGTTGATGATGACGGACGGGAGCCAGAGCTCCCCGTAGAGCTTCGCCTCCCATACGGGCTCCTCGGGCGGAGAATCTGCGAACGTGATGAACGGGTGGAGGGCCACCCAGGCACCCACTGTCGCTGCCAGGGCGACGCTTGTGATTCGCGCCGTCACGCATTGCCAGAGAAACGGCCCGAACGTCCAGCCCATGGTAACCCCTCCGCTCATCACGGTTAGTTTCGCAGATACGCGACGGGGATCGCAATGTTTTCCGGAGGGATCTATCGAGAGTTCCAGATCGCTCGCCATCGTGGATCTGCCTCTGTTCGCTGAAGAATCAAGCGCGGCCTCCATCTCGCCGGTTTTCCTTTTCCATAAGAATGCGAGCAACGATCTGGCCGAGCTCCTCTCGTGAGGAGAAGTGGGCACTCTTGCTGGAGTGCACCTGCTCGACACGGCCCGATATACAGCTGCGGGTAAAGCCTGTCTCAGCCACGTATTGGATCAGAAACGCGCGGCGGGCGAGAAGTAAACCCTTCACGTCACATCATCATCTCAGGGGCCGCACCCTACGATGAGGACTCATCATTGGCGCGGACGCAAAAGAATATCCGTGCGACGGTTTTGCGCCCGTCCCGCCGCCGTGTCGTTGGACCCCACAGGATGATATTGACCATCTGAGACCGACCGGAGCGCCGATGGGTCGACGCCTCGCTCTTGGAGACGGCGCACGACGATCGCAGCGCGCGCGCCGGCAAGCTCCCAATTCGAGGGATAACGCTCCGCAAGCTCGGGACCGATGGGCACGTTGTCGGTGTTCCCGATAACATCGATCTCATAGGTCTGCGTCTGTGACGCGAGCTTGCCTGCCACTTTGTCAATCGCGGCTCGACCGGCCGCACCGAGCTCCACGGCTCCGGAGGCGTACAGCAGGTCGCTGGACAAGCGGACCTGGATCCCATTCTCGAGGACCTTGATCTCAGCCTGCTGGGAGCTGACTTCCGTTTGCAGAGCACTCTCGAGCTGCTGTTGCGTCGTCTCGAACTGCTGCTGCTGGGAGAGCATCGCATTGTACTTGGTCTGCGTGACGCAGCCCCCCATGAAAAAAGCGACCCCAACTGTCACTAACGGCAGTCTCGTCCGATTCCATGCACGTTGCATTCGCTCTCTCCTTGGATACAGAATGATCCGATTCATGCGGCTCTTGTTCGGAACACCGCCGACGCAAAACGGGTTCCGAGTTCCCTGGGGCAATCGACGTTCGCAGCGGCCTAGCCTCGGGCGAGGATGTACCAAGATCTCGGGGATCTGTCACGACATTTCACAACGCGGCTGCACCAAGAAGAGGGCGAAGCCAGATCGCGCAGGGTCCTCGGCGAGCTTCCCGCTTCCGGTCCGCGAGTGCGCAGCACATCAGGCGCCGTGGAGCTCGGCCCTGCCACTC
>DATFYN010000283.1:0-4643 GCA_035315025.1 Myxococcota bacterium | reverse complement strand
GAGCCGCACCACGACGCAGCCTGCAATATACGCGGCTTCGGTCAGCACACAGAGCGGAAGGGGCTCGTGAAGCGGCCTTCGCGTTCTGGGAGACGCTGCCGAAGCAATCGTCGAATTCTCTGGCGGCCACTCCTGCGGGACGCAGGAGATGACATGGTTCTCGAGGCAGCGATTTCGGGTAGTTGCCGGTACATCGTCACCTTCAACAACGAGACTTCGAAACAACGAATCCGTTGCCCCTACGTGTCGTCACACCTCAAGAACTCCTTCGAACAATCGGGGTTGTCAAATGAGCACACTCAGTCTCAGGCTGCCCAACTCTCTCCACGAAGAGATCAAAAGACTGGCTCGCCGAGAAGGAATCTCTATCAACCAGCTTGTCAGCACAGCCGTTGCGGAGAAGCTCGCCGCCCTCATGACAGAGGAGCATCTCGAGAAGCGGGCGCGACGGGGTAGCAAGCAGAAATTCCAGCGAGTACTCCGCAAAGTCCGAAGCGGGCCGCTGGCAGACGAAGACCGCTTTTGAGTCTATGACGGAGGAAGATGTCAGACACACGATCCTCGAGCTGAAGATCCGTGCGTGCGGTCGCGCAAGCTGTGGAAGTCGCGCCAAACAGTCCGTCTAACCACAGCGCCTTGATAGAGTCGTGAAAAACGAGAACGTCCCCGCTACGAATCAGCGGAGGCGTAGGATCGTGGAGCGAGAAACGGGACTCGAACCCGCGACCCTCAGCTTGGGAAGCGCCTCGTCTTATGACGTAGCCTCGAGCTCCCGGATCGCCAACGCAATGTCACGGCTTAGCTCCGCAAGCGTCTCACTCAGCGCCGCGGCGAGCGCGGCGGAGTCGGCTGTCGCTGGCGTCCGCGACGCGCGGGTCTCGCGGAACAGCGTGCGCTGAGCACCACGGAGCCCGCGCACCTCGAAGCGAGCGACGAGCGCCGCGTTCCCTTCGGTGTCCCGCTCAAAGCGCTGGAAGTCAACCGCCACCTGATAGTCAGGCTCCTCCCCCCGGTACCAGGGATAGAAGACCATTCGGTGCGTCCCCAGGCGTGAGGAGAGATCCAGTCCGAGGATGCGAGGGATGGAGTCGTCGAGAGGTTCCGCCCAGCGGTCGATCCTCGACGGTGCGACCTCGGTCGCGCTTAGGCGGGTGACCATCTCGTGGCGGTCGACGAGGTAGTCGGGGAGGTGGATTGGACCCACGCCGATGGATGCCGGCCCCGTGTCTTGACCGGCCGCTCCGTCTACCGGGGCCACTGCCACCAGCACGAAGAAGCGCGAAGGATCCGGGAGTGGGGCCAAGATCGAGCAACCCGCGGCGAACGCGCAGGCACCGAGGAGAGACAACAAACGCACGAACAGGGGCACGTCCCTCACGGCTCCCTCGGCTGGTAGTCTTTTCCACGCACAATCGAACTGGGATTGCGTTCAAGGGCGTCGGCGAGAGCGCGGAGTGAACGCGCCGCGGCACCGACATCGTCGAGCGTCTGCGTGAGCTTTACCTCCATCGGGGAGCCCGGCTCGATCAGCGTGCGTAGCGTCTTCGTCGCCTGCTCGATCTCGGCGGCAGCCGCCTTCGTCTCGCTCGTCGCACCCTCGACACCCTGCGACACTGGGCCGACCTTCCCGGTCAGCGCCGCCGCCAGCTTGTCGAAGCTCACGAGAGTCTGGTTCAGCGACACGATCGCATTCTTGGTCTCTGGCGCTGAGGCGAGACGCTGCACCGCATCGAATGCCCCCGTCGCACGGTCGACGAGTTCCGACACATTCAGCTGGTTCACCCGCACAATGAATTGCTTGAGAGTCGCTTGCGCCTCCTCGAGCGGGGTGGGAAGCGTGGGAATCTCTTGGACGCGCTCGCCTACGCCCACGAAGTGGGCGACCGAATCGGGGAAATAGTCGAGCTGCACGAACAGAAGCCCGGTCACGAGGCTCTGCGACTCGAGCCGGGCCCGCAGCCCATGCTCGATCCTTTGCTTGATGAGCTCCGGCTCAAAACTGACCTCGGCCCCGGCGCTTTTCAGCTTGTCGGCGTCGAGCTGGATGAGTACGGGAATGTGAAAGTCATCGGGGGCTTGGTCGAAACGCAAGAGGATTCGAGACACTGCTCCAATCTCCACGCCCTTGAACCTCACGGGTGCGCCGACCGAGAGTCCGTTCACGTCGCCTCCGAAGTAGCAGACGAAGGTGAAGGTTTTCGCGAAAAAGCGTCCTGAGCCTAGCGCGACCAAGCCCCCGACTAGAAGAGCCAGCGCGCCGACCACGAAGGCGCCGATCATGGCCGGGCTTGAGCGCCGACTCACGGCTTCCTCTCGGTCGCCCGCCCATTCCCTCCCCGCGTCAGGAATCGGTGCACGCTCGGCACGTCGCAGTGCGCGAGCAGCTCCTTCGGGTCGCCGGTCGCAATCATCGTGCGGGTCTCTGTGTCCAGGAAGACACTGTTGTCTCCGATCGTAAAGATGCTCGCGAGCTCATGGGTCACCACCGCAATCGTTGAGCCCAAACTCTCGCGCAGCTCGAGGATCAGATCGTCGAGCAGGCGTGAACTGATTGGATCGAGCCCCGCGGAGGGTTCGTCAAAGAGGAGAACGTCCGGGTCGAGCGCCATGGCCCGCGCCAGGGCCGCACGCTTTTGCATGCCTCCGCTGATCTGGTTCGGATAGTAGTCCTCAAAGCCCTTGAGCCCCACGAGGGCAAGCTTGAGGCATGCGACGTCGCGGATCTCGGCGGGCGAAAGGTCTGTGTATGCCTCAAGAGGCACCGCGATATTCTCGGACAGCGTCATCGAACTCCAGAGCGCTCCCGACTGAAAGAGTACGCCGATTCGCCGGAGGAGCTCGCTGCGCCGTGCCTCGTCGGCTTTTGTAAAGCTCTCCTTGCCATAGAAGATTTCCCCCCGAGCAGGCTCCGTCAGACCCACGAGATGGCGGAGCAGCGTGCTCTTCCCGCAGCCGCTTCCCCCCATGATGATAAAGACGTCGCCTCGCCCGATCGTGAAACTGAGGTCTTTCATCACGATGAAATCGCCGAAGGCCATCGTAAGATCGCGCACCACAATGTGCGGCTCGCGCTTCGGCGCAGGGGCCGCGAAAACCGCCACGGATTAGATGCCGAGGACGTTGCAGATCACCGCGAGGCTTCCATCCGTCACGATGATCAGCACAATACTGGTGACCACGGCCTGGGTGGCAGCATCGCCCACCGCGGACGCGCTGCTTCCGGACTGCATGCCGCGCAGGCAGCCGGCCAGGGCAATCAGCACCCCAAAGAGCCCCGCCTTGAATATGCCAAGCAGGAAATCTGTCAGGTGAACCGCCGCGACCGTCTCATGCCAGTACTGCGTGACGGAAAGATCGAGCATGCCCGTCCCGACCACGACGCCCCCGAGGAGCCCCATCAGGTCGGAGTACAGGCAAAGCAGCGGCATCATGAGGCAGAGCGCCATCATGCGTGGCAGTACCAGATATTCGATCGGACGAAATCCAAACGTCGTAAGGGCGTCGATCTCTTGCGTCACTTTCATCGTCCCAAGCTGCGCCGCATAGGCTGCGCCCGTACGACCGGCCATCACGACTGCGGTCATAACCGCGCCCATCTCCCGAGCCATGCCAAGGCCGACCAGATCGGCGACATAGATCGTCGCGCCGAACCGCAGGAGCTGCACCGCGCCCATGAAGGCGAGGATCAGCCCCACGAGAAAACTCACGAGCGTGACGATCCCGAGCGCCTCCGCCCCGGCCTGCTGAACGAGGACCGCGAAGTCCGCGGAGGGAAAGCGCGCCCGAAACCGCGCGAGTCGGCCGAAGGCCAGGGTGAGCTCTCCAATAAAGCGAAACCACTCGTCCGCCCCCTCGAAAAGGCCGAGCGTCGCCGCTCCCACGCGCACGAGCCACGCAGGCCGCACCTTGCTGGTACGAGCCCCGGCGCGTTCGGGGACTGCTGCCGCGAGGGCAAGGAGGCGCTGCACGCCGGTTGGAAGACCAGCAGGATCGGCGGCGAGTTTTCGCTCTTGGCACTGACCGAGGACGTCCGTCAGGAAGGCAAGCAGACCACTATCCCAGCGTTCGAGCTCGTGCGCGTCGAAGGCGACGCGCGTAACACCTCCACGCGCGAGTTCGTGCTCGACTTGTTGCGGTGAAGGACGCGAGCTGCTGAGGAGCCAGGGACCTGCCAAGCGAACGACGAGTGTACCATCAGAAGCGTGGACGAGGGAAAGCTCGCCTCTCGTCGTGGTTGCCTGGGAACGATCGGTCACGACGCGTCCGCCCTGGGTAATTGACCCAAGTCGGTGTGGCACAGCCCACTTGGGGGGCAGGGACCTTCGCTCCGCCGGGGCGGTCTCCACGTCCTTCTGGAAGGGAACCCACCGGCTTGCGCCGTCCCTCCAAGCTGTCCGTGATTCCAAGCATCTAGGAATCCCACGAGACGCTCGGCGTACGCGTTCCACCAATGGGAGTGACGCCCAATTTGCGCCCACGCCCACGACACGCCGCGAACCGTGGTGTTGTAGACTCCCGCCACGCGACCCTCACTACAGCAATCGCACGTGCTACGTGCGGGAAGTACTCCCACGGTCGGCCATTCGGGCCGTAGTCCTCACGCACCGTACCCCAAGTTCGCTCGTTCACGTACGGGCCGATCG
>DATFYN010000282.1:0-5336 GCA_035315025.1 Myxococcota bacterium | reverse complement strand
CCAGGGATGGCTTTGTCGGTCGGCTTCAACTGCTTCATTTCTTCTACCGCTGCGACCCAAGCTACAGGGCTCCTGACTCCTTCCCTGGTGGGACTGCCTCCCACTGAACATGCCAGCCTTTGCTGGACGCACTGCTTTCCGAAATCCTCGTCCGTATCGAAATGATTGCTGTTTTCGCCGCCCTGGGTCAACTTGCGTTCCCTGCCCTCCTGGCCGTCCTCGCTGCGTTCCGATCTCTGCTGTGGCGTCGGGCCGCACTCCACGTCGAGGTTCTCGCTCTTCGCCCCCAGCTCCTGGTCCTCGCAGGGTCTTGTCAGAGTACGCCCGCTACTACAATCGTGCACGGACCACCATCCCGTCCTTGCGAAGGATGCTCCCGAAGCGCGGTGTGTCCAATCTCGAGATCTTGGGCGCGTCGTCGCGTTCCCGGAGGTGCGAGGACTTCATCATCGATACGAGCGGATGGCGGCTTAAACGGTGACCGATGACATTTTCGGAAGCCACAGGCGGCTCCCCACCCTAAGCGGTCATTCGGGCAGGTCGGCTTTGAGCAGGGATTCGCGGTGGTGCGCAAGATCGGATTCGCGCCGGTAGTGAAGAATCGGCAAACAGTGCTCCCGGACGGTGAATCCTGGAATACGTTTCAATACCTCTCCGGTGTGCACGGCCGCATCGGCGATATTCCCCAGCTGGGCGTGGCAAGCGGCAATCAGGGCGTGATGCAGGCTGTCAGGCGCTGTGATATGCCGCAGCGACTCGATCGCTTCCGCATAGCGTCTCGCGACAAACTGCGCGCGCGCGAGGTGGAACCAGAAGCGCTCAGGGTGGTAGGGGTTCAGCCGCATTGCCTTGCGAATCCATTCAATGCCCTCTTCGGCCTGGCCAAGCCAGGTGAGGACTTCGCCCTGCTGCACCACGATCAGATCGTCGTTCGGATTGAGCGCCAGCCCGCGCTGCTGGTGGAAGACGGCCTTGTCGAGGTCGTTGCGGATGACGCCCACGGCGGCGAGGATGCGGTGTACGTCGCTGTCGTTCTGGTCCAGGCCGAGCGCAACCTCGAGTTCCCGCTCGATGACCGTTTCCGTCGATGCGCGGTCTTCGCACCATCCGTAGCCCCATTGCTGGCCGAGGATGCAGGCGTGCCACGCATGGGCATGCCCATACCGGGGATCCAATTCGATTGCACGCCGGATGAGCTCAATCGCGCGGGTGTTGTCCTCGCGGTTGGACCGGTGGTGCAGGATCTTCGCCTGCAGGACACATTCGTAGGCGGCCATGTTCGCGGGCGGCTTGCGCTCGGCGCAGCTGCGCGCATCAGCCTCGAGTCGTCCCGGCAGCGTTGCGACGATCGCCGAAGTGACCTCGTCCTGAATCGCGAAAATGTCTTCCAGATCCCGGTCGTAGCGTTCCGCCCAGATGTGATGGTCGGATTCGGCCTCGATCAACTGCACGGAGATCCGCACCCGGTTGCCGGACCTGCGCACGCTCCCCTCGACGATGTACCGGACGTCGAGCTCGCGCGCGACCCTCTTTGCGTCGACCGCTTGGCCCTTGTACTTGAACGAGGTGTTGCGTGAAATGACGAATAGCTCGCGGAACCGCGAAAGGTCGGTCAAGATGTCCTCGGTCAACCCGTCGGCGAAGAATTCCTGCTCCGGCGCGCCGCTCATGTTGGCGAAAGGCAGCACGATGATCGACGGCTTTCCCGAGGGTCGGTCGCGAGGCAGGCTGGCGGCCGACGCCACCCGGAAAGACGAAGTTCCGCCGGCTTGAACGCTGAACGCGCGTACGGGATGCGCGATGTTCTTGACCGTCTGTTCGCCTTGGTCGATGAAGCTCGCGGAGACCTTGCCCCGAACCGCACCTTGAACGGCGTCCGAGACCGTGACCCCGCCGGGCTCGGCCAGCCCTTCGAGACGCGCGGCGATGTTGACGCCGTCGCCATACACCGTACCGTCGGCCTTTTCGATCACGTCGCCCAGATGCACGCCAATGCGAAAACGCATGCGGCGTTCTTCCGGCACATCGACGATCGCGCTTTGAAGTTCCGCCTGCGCGGCCAGCGCGGCCGTCACCGCCCCTATCGCCGTCTCGAATACCGCCAGCACCGAATCGCCGGCCATGTCGATGACGCGGCCCTGATTGGACTCGATCCATGTTCTGAGGACGTTACGCGCTGCATCCAGCGCCGCCACCGTCGCACGCTCGTCAGCGGCCATCAGGCGCGAGTAGCCCGCCACGTCAGCAGCCAGAATGGCGGCGAGTCGCTGCCGAATACCCGTATCGCTCAGTGCCACACCCTGAAGAGTCAGAGGACAGATGCTACCTGATTGAAGCCCAGGCGCCCGGGAGTCTTTGAATCATTGACTTGTGGCCTGTCCTTCCCATATATCTCATCGGCTTCAAAATCATTGATCTTTTTTGCGGACCGGGTCAAGCTGAGTCGACGATTGCCCCTGCCCTTACGGCCCTCCTCGCCGCGCTTCGCACGGTTCTCTGGCCCTGAGCCGCCGCGTTCCACGCCGAGGTTCTCTCTTCGCCACCAGCTCCTCGTGCTCAAGCGGTGACGGATACGCTTTAAGAAGGACAGCCTTCACGTTGGTGCCCTAAGCCATCGTCGCGGCGCGGCTTTCACGGGGCGAACGGCAGGACCGCATCGATCGGGAGCGTGGAGCGCGCCCCCCGCTACCACCGATGGGAGACTCCCGGCTCTCGGACCAGGGTCGGAGTCTCCCTCGTTTAGTGGCAGCTCGAATACCCCTTCCACCCTGAATTGGCGTTCGGGATCGGCTGAGGCCCTCATCCGGCGGTGCGGGTTTGGGCTGGATGCGTGATGTTCTGCCACGCGCCGAGCCTACGCCTGGACACTGGAGCCATGCCGATCGTATCACCTAGGCGGTAAACACCTCGCCACATTCCAGGAGGATCGCCATGTTCGATCGCATCATTCGTGGCGGCAGAGTCGTCGACGGGACCGGTAGCGCTCCGCGAACCGCCGATATAGCCATGCAGGACGGCCGCATCATCGAGGTTGGCCGGGTTTCAGGAAGCGCCCGAGAAGAGGTGGATGCCGACGGTCTCATCGTGACGCCCGGCTTCGTCGACATCCATACTCACTATGATGGCCAGGCCACCTGGGATTCCCACTTAGCACCCTCTTGCTATCACGGTGTGACAACGCTCGTGATGGGCAACTGCGGTGTCGGGTTCGCACCGGTTCGTCCGGGTCAGGAGGACTTCCTGATCCAGCTGATGGAGGGAGTCGAGGACATTCCCGGGACGGCACTCCACGAGGGAATGGCCTGGGAGTGGGAGACTTTCCCGGACTATCTGGACGCCCTGGAGCGGCGAACCTTCGGCCTCGATGTTGCGACCCAAGTGCCTCACGCCGCCGTGCGGGTGTACGTAATGGGGGAACGAGGTGCAAACAACGAGCCGGCCACGCCAGAGGAAATTGCGCGGATGGCTGCACTCGTGAAGGAAGGCATCCGAGCGGGCGCGCTCGGGTTCTCGACATCGCGCACTCTCGCGCACCGAGCCATCACTGGCGAGCCCGTGCCGGGCACCTTTGCTGCCGAGGATGAGCTCTTCGGGATAGGGCGGGTTCTCGGCGAGCTCGGCAAAGGTGTCTTCGAAGTGGCGGGTGCCGGCGCAGCGGGCGAGGACATCGCAGCCCCCAAAGCCGAACTTGATTGGATGCGCCGGCTCTCGAAAGAGATCAGCCGTCCCGTCACCTTCGCGATGCTGCAAGTCGATGCGGCTCCAGGGCTTTGGCGCGAGCTACTCGAGCTCTCGGCCCAAGCAGTCGAAGAAGGTGCGCAGGTCTACCCGCAGGTCGCCGGCCGGCCCTTCGGCATGCTGATCGGTCACTCGAGCCGAATCCACCCTTTCGCCGACCGCCCGACGTTTGCCGCCCTGCAGGAGCTTCCCTTTGCGGAGCGAATCTCTCGGCTGCGAGACCCTGCCGTGAAGCGACGCATTCTGGAAGAGCGCAACCCCCAGACCCTCTCGATGCTACTGAACCAGCTCGGCCGCCTCTTTCCGATGGGCGACCCGCCGAACTACGAGCCCCACCAAAGCGATTCGATCGCGGCGATCGCGACTCGAGAGGGGCGCGATTCTGAGGATTTCCTTTATGACCGCATGCTCGAGCGCGACGGCCGCGAGCTCTTCCTCTTCCCGATCTTGAACTACTCCCACCTGAACGCGGACCATATTCGGGAGATGATCTACCACCCGGCGGCGGTTTTGGGCCTCGGCGACGGTGGGGCTCACTGTGGGATGATCTGCGACGCGTCCATCCAAACCTTCATGCTCACTCACTGGGCGCGCGACCGGACCCGCGGTGATCGCATCCCGCTTGAGTTCGTCGTGAGGCGCATGACCAAGGACACTGCCGAGCTCTATGGCCTCACTGATCGTGGCACCCTGAAGCCGGGGATGCGCGCGGATGTGAACGTAATCGACCACGATCACTTGCGCCTGGAGTTGCCAGAGATGGTATTCGACCTGCCTGCAGGCGGTCGCCGCCTCATGCAACGTGCTCGCGGTTACCGACACACGTATGTCGCGGGAACCGAAGTCATCCGCCATGACGAGACCACACGCGCCCTCCCCGGTCGCGTCGTCCGCGGATGACTCCAGAGACATCGGTTCTCTGGAACCGTCGGCGAGATCCACTTCGGGTCGTTCGCCGAGATCCGAGTCCCTCGGCTGCGAAACGCTCACTTCAGCCTCTCCTCGCGGGACAGCGGCTCTTCGAAAAGCCTTACGTCTTCGACGGCACCGAGGGTAAGCGAAGCCTCGGGGAGATCTTCGGTGGGCGCCACCAGCTGATCGTCTACCACTTCATGTTCGACCCTGAGTGGGAAAAGGGCTGCACCGGCTGCACGGGCTACGTGGACGCCCTGGGCAACCTGTCGATGTTGAACGACCGCGATACGACTTTCGTGCTTGTCTCCCGTGCGCCACTCGCGAAGCTCGAGGCATACAAAGCGCTCAAGGGATGGAAGGTCGCCTGGTACTCCTCCTTTGGCAGCGACTTTAACTACGACTTCCACGTCACGCTGGACGAGAACTTTGCGCCTGTGAAGTACAACTATCGGAGCAAGGCGGAGATGCAGGCAAGGCGGGTGCGCAACCCCCTCGGTGAGGAGCACGGCCTCAGCGTCTTTTTTCGCGTCGGCGACGTTGTCTTCCACACCTACTCCACCTACGCCCGTTGTCCTTCCCGTAAATCTCGTCCGCGTGAAGTCATTGATGTTTTCGTTGGACCCGGTCACGGTTTTCCGGGGGGCACGGATTCTTGACTACGCCCGCCCACCCCCATTCAGGCT
>DATFYN010000281.1:0-10867 GCA_035315025.1 Myxococcota bacterium | reverse complement strand
GGGGGAGGTAGGACACGCCCCCGTAGAGTGGAATGGCGTGCCGTGCGCCTGCGGACTCCGCGGTTGCCTCGAGGCCTACGTGGGGGGCCGGGCTTGGGCGGAGCACCTACGATCGACGGCATCTGCTGAAGGCCGCGTGGCTCTTCTCGCTGGCGGCAAAGAGCGCATTCAGCCCGAACACCTCGTGGCGGCAGCTCGCGAGGGCGACGCCTTTGCACTAGCCCAGCTCGATCGATTTAACGGCTATCTGGCTCGGTCCCTCGTCCAGATTATCTGCACGGTGGCACCCGAGGTCATCGTGCTCGGTACGATCCCGACAGCGGTCGGGGAGCAACTTTGCTTCGAACCGATTCGGCGCCGGGTGCGCGAACACATGTGGGCACGGCTCGCCTCGCGGGTCCGGATTGTGCCCGCCGCCCTCGGCGAGCGTTTGCCCTACTACGCGGGGCTATGCGCCGCGCTCGCTGGGATCGAAGGAAACAGGAGCAGAGGCACCTAGGAGCGGAACCGGCCCACCTCTTGGGCCAGCGCGTCGGCGTCTGTGCGGAGATCCTCCACCGTTGAGAGCACCTCGGGGATGCGTTCGCTGCTCTTGCGAGCGGTTTCGAGAATACGGCTCACCGCGCTAGAGACGGACTCGCTCGCGCGCGCATGCGACGCGGTGTTCTCTTGTATGGATCTGATCATCTCGGCAACCGAGGCGATGCTCGCGGTGATGAACTTCGCTGTCTCTCGTTGCTCAGAGGTCGATCGATGGACCTGTCGACACACTTCGAGCGCACCTTCGGAGTTCTTCAGCATCGCCTCACTCGCGCGCGACTGTTCCCCGATTGCGCCGGAAATTTGCTGGACCATCTGGGATGTACGCTGGGCGGCTTCCGCGACGTGGCGTGAACTCTGCGCCTGCTCTTGCGCCGCGCGCGCGATTTCGGCCACACGGGCGCTTGCGTCTCGAGCGGACGTACGAATTACCTGGAGTGCCTCTCCTGCACGCGACGACCGCGCCACGCCTGCCTCAACGGAATCGATCCCAGCACCCATTGCGCGCATCGCGTTATCCGATTCCGCCTGCACGGCACGAATGAGGCGCTCAATTTCTTGGGTGCTCCCTGCGGTGCGCTGAGCCAGTGTCTTCACATGGTTCGCCACCACGGCGAAAGCCTTGCCCTGCTCCCCCGCCTGCGCGGCGATGATCGCGGCATTGAGCGAAAGAAGATTGGTCTCGTCGTTGATGCTGCCAATTACGTTGACGATCTCGCCAATCTCATTGATCCGCGCCGCGAGCCGCTCAAGCACATCCTTGGCACCCCGGGTGAGGTTCCGGATCTCCTCGATTCCTTCGATCGTATCGGACACAGCACTCGACCCAACCTCAGCACCTTGGCTCACTTGCTGCGTCAGCACGGAGGCTTCTCGTACGTGTTCACCCACCTCCTGAATCGTGCGGTCCATCTGGGTCATTGAGGACGCGGTTTCCTCGGCCATCCGCTGGACTGCGTCAGCACTGTCCGCAACCTGTCGAATGCTTGCGCCCATCTCATGGATTGACGAGGTCGAGGAGTCAACCGAATCATGAAGCGAGGCGGCACTGCGGGCGACCTCATCAATCGCACTTCCCATCTGGAGGACGGACGACGAGGCTTCCTCGGCCGATCGAGAGAGGCTGTCGACCTCAGCATTGATGCCTTTGATCGATGTGTTGATGTTCGCGAGCAGAGAGGCGGTTTCTTCGACGGCCTCCGTCTGAGCTTCCACCCCCGTCGCGATCTCATCCATCACCTGTGCTACGCGCTCGGGCGCGCTCTGCATGCGCTGTGTTAAGTGCTGCACCCGCGAGAGGACGCCGCCGAGCGCCTCGGCCAAGGTGTTGAGTCCGCGACCAAGGCCCTCGAAGGAACCGAGTTTTTGCGCATCGAGCCGTGCGCTGACGTCGCCAGAGGCGAGGGCGGTCAGCACGCGCTCGCTCTCAGCCACCGGGGAGAGAAGCGCCCCGAAAAGGCGCCACAGGATTGCCAGGAAAGTGGCGATCGCGACCCCAGCGGCGGCCGCTCCAACCGCGAGAGCTCGCCGAGCCGTGGTCGCCACGCTCGGTTCGGCGATCCGCAGCGCGAGGCTTCCGATCGCGGCCGTGCCGGCGCGAACCGGCGCAACTACGAGCGTCGCAGAGTCCCCGACCTCCTCTGAGCCCCGGGGGAAGACCGCAGCCTCACCCGCTTCGCGCCACGCCGCCGGTGCCATAAGACCCACTTCACTCGTGCGCGTGGAAATCACGATGTGACCCGAAGCGTCGACGAAAGCTGCGTCGACCACGCCGGGGAGGGCTTTCGCTGCCGAGAGGACCGGTACCAGAGCCGCGCCCGATGCGGGAGAAGCCATCGGCTGCGCGGCAAGATGCGCGAGCTGCGCCGCGGCAGCGCGCACCCACTCCCGGCTGGCCTCTCGCGCATCGCTTACGGCGCGAGCGACCTGCACCCCCCCAACGACCGCAGCCACGAGCACCAGCGCGCAAGCCATGAGGAGCACGACGCGCCGCTGTGCGCTCACCAAAAGCGCGCCCTTCTGCGACCTGTTCAAACGAGATCCCCCATCCCGCATGAGAATACAATGGTGGCAGGGTCGAAATCGGCGAGGCGGAGGATGCGCTTGAGCCGCTTCGAGGGGGTCGCGTTCCGCCCGAAACGCCTACGGCGCGCCGCCGGGCGTGTCCACCACGCTGGCTCGGAGGGCCGAAAAGGTGCGGCCGTGGATCGCGGCGCGCACTTCTTCGAGCATTCGGAGGTAGAACCGCAAATTGTGGATTGATGCGAGGCGCGCACCCAATGCTTCATTCACGTGCAGGAGGTGCCGCAAGTAGGCGCGGGAGTAGCGCGAGCAGGTGGGGCAGTCGCAGCCCTCCTCGGGCGGTGACGGGTCATTTCGATAGCGGGCATTGCGTACCGCCAATGTTCCTGAACGCGTAAAGAGAAGCCCGTGTCGACCGTTTCGCGTGGGGATCACGCAATCGAACAGATCGACCCCGAGTGCGATGGCCTGGATCAGGTCGGCGGGGCGGCCCAGGCCCATCAAGTAGCGCGGCCGATTCTTGGGGAGCTCCTCGTGTGCCACGGCGATCAGCTCCTCGCGTTGTCCGCCTTCCTCACCGAGACCGAGACCGCCGTGGGCGTGGCCATCGAAGCCGAGGGCGCCGGTGGCGCGCGCGCTCGCTCGACGCAGCGCAGATGAGCACCCGCCTTGGACAATGCCAAAGAGCGCCTGGTCGGCGCGGCGGCGTGCCCGGATTGAGCGCTCCGCCCAGCGCAAGGTGCGCTCCGTCGCCGCACGCGCACGCAACGTCGGCGTCGCTGCGTCGTCGGATACGCACTCGTCCAGCACCATTGCGACGTCGGCTCCGAGCTTCTCCTGCACCTCCACCGCCTTTTCTGGCGTGAGGGTTCGGCACAGACCGTCGTGCGGTGAACGGAAGGTCACCCCGTCTTCGTCGATCCGCGCGCGCGCAGCCAGTGAGGTGATCTGGAAGCCACCGCTATCGGTCAGCCAAGGTCCCCGCCAACCCGTGAATCCATGGAGCCCTCCGGCGCGGGCAACGACTTCCTCTCCTGGCCGCTCATGAAGATGGTAGGTGTTCGAGAGCAGGATCTGGGCGCCAAGTTCTTCGAGCTCATTGGGCGCGACACCCCGGACCGCACCGAGGGTGGCGACAGGCATGAAAGCGGGTGTCTCGACGACCCCATGGGGTGTAACAAGCCGAGCAGACCGGGCGAGGCCATCGCGGGCGGTGACCTCGAATCCGAAGCCCCGTGCTTTCACAGGATGAGCATCGCATCGCCGTAGGAATAGAATCGGTAGCCGCTTGCGATGGCCGCCGCGTACGCCGAGAGCACAGTTTCGCGCCCGGCGAAGGCCGAAACAAGCAAGAGAGGGCCAGAGCGAGGGAGATGAAAGTTGGTGAGCAGGGCGTCGACGACCGCGAATTTATGGCCCGGTCGCAGAAAGATCTGGGTCTCGCCGGCTCCTGCCGAGACCCGCCGGTCGGCAGTTGCGCAGCTCTCGAGAACGCGCGTCGTGGTGGTGCCCACGGCGATGATCCGCCCGCCACGTGCTCGCGTCCTCGCTACCGCGTGGGCGGTTGCCACGGGCAGCTCGAAGCGTTCGGCGTCGAGGCGGCCGGCGGCGAGGTCGATGGGCCGTATCGGACGGAACGTACCCGGGCCCACATGCAGCACCACCTCTGCGCGTTCAACGCCCGCCGCGGCGAGCTCATTTAGCAGCTGCTCGGAGAGGTGCAGGCCCGCGGTCGGTGCGGCCACGGAGCCCGGCACGCGCGCGAAGACGGACTGATAGCGCTCGAGGTCGACTCCGCGCGGAGCATCGCGACGGATATAGGGCGGAAGGGGCGCTTCACCAACCTCGAAAGGGGAGATTCCTCGCGGAAAGCCGAGTATGACGGCACCCTCGAGGCCAAGCGCGATCAGTTCCGCCGGAATCTCTCCGCCAGACGGGCCAAAAACGAAGCGCTGCCCCACACGCTGGCGTCCTCGGCAGCGCAGCAGCGCCCGAAAGCAGCCTCGCTCGTCTCCCGGCCCAAGGAGGAGTGCTTCGGCCGTTCCGCCGGTCGTCTTCTTTCCACGCAACCGCGCCCGCAAGACCCGCGTCTCATTGACGACGAGGAGGTCGCCAGGTTGAAGCCATTGTGGCAGCTCACACACGCGGCTGTGTGTGAGCGTCGCGTCAGGGACGCGATCCAGGACGAGGAGCCTTGCGAGGTCACGCTCGGGCGCGGGCTCCTGCGCGACAAGTTCCGGCGGAACTGCGAAGTCATATGCGTCGAGCTCATGAGCAGGTCTGCCGGCCGCAGCCCCCCGGTGATCGGTGACGCCCCGACGCGGGTGCGTGTCGGACGGCGCTTTAGCGCTCACGGGCCGTCTGATCGACCAGCGCTTCAAGCAGCGCCGGATGCTCCGCGAACGCGTCATGAGAGAAGAGCGACACGCCGGCTAGGCCAGCAGCATGCGCTCTCCGGAGCTGGTTCGCTGCGCGATCCGGCGCGTCGGCGAAAAGCCAGCTGCCGAGCCCCACCCAGATACGATCGCCTGCGATCCCATGGTAAGCACGCAATTCCGTCAGGAAGAAACGGTCGTCCGTCGTGTAGAGCATTGGAACGGCAAAGTCCAAGAGGTCATCGTCGAGCCATCCCGGCCAATCTTGATACACAGAAAAGTATGATCGTTCGGGGAAGGGCCACACCGCCGCCGAGATCGCGAGAGTAGGCTGTTCTCTACGGACCGCGTCGCGGATGGCCCGTACGAGGGCGGTAACCTGTCCTCGTCGCCAAGCATCCCACGCATTTGCGCTAGCCCCAGGAGGACCGAGAGGCGCGGGAAGCCCCGTTTCTCCCGTGAATCGAGCGCGCGTGGCAGCGCCGTAGCCATAGTCAAGGCCCACGTCGAAGCGCGACCCAGGGGAAAAGGGCAGTACGTCGGGATGACGGATGTAATCGAGGTGCACCCCATCCAACTCGGGATACCGCGCCGCGAGTTGCGCGAATATCCGAGCGAGGCGTTGCGCGACGCCGGGGGCACCGGGATCAAGCCATAGGGCAGGGGTTCCGAGCCGAAGAAATTGCGAGTCTGGTGCCGGAAGCTCGAGCTGTGGATAGTCGAGCATCGACCGGCCGCGCCGGTCCACCTGCACGGCGGCCGGACCGAGGTCCTTGAGAACCGGGGCCTCTCGATTCGATCCAAGCGACAACACGTTCACCCAAGCGTGGACACGCAGGCCCCGTTCGTGGGCAGCGCTGATGAGAGCGTGCAGTGGATCTTCACCGGCGGCATCGCGCGCGGCTACGAACGGCGCCGCATCGGCCGCGGAGGAATCGAACCATGCGCGCCCATTGCGGTAGACCTGGACGAAAAGATCGGTGACACCCAGTCGGCTCGCATCGGCCAGCAGATGGGCCACGCGCTCGGGATGTTCGAGAACGCGCTGCGATCCCTCGCACAGCACCCAAAGACCCACCCGAGGCGCGTGGGAGGAGCCTTGCGGCGCGGCCGGAGAAGACGCCGGGGGCGGCGGGGAGACGGTCGATCGACAAGCGCCGACCAGGGCCAGGCTGTATGAGAGGAGCCCGAAGATGAAAGCGCGGCGCGCAGCCGGGATGCCCACGATTTCCGAGGCTAGCGCGGCTGCGTTGAAGGAGGGCGGCCGCTTTCGCACACTCAAGGCCGATGTGGGGGTGGTTGCGCAACGGGTCTCGAAGACGGTATTCGCGTGCCGGCGGCCCACGCCGGCATGGCGGCGCTGCGCTCCTCCGACCCCTGGCTCTCATCCTCCTTCCGCTGGTCGCCTTCGCGGACGTGCCGTCGGGCGCAGAGGCGCGCTCACAGAGCGCCGGGCAAGCGCTCCGCGCGGCAATCGAAGCCCGCAAGGCGGGAGACGTCGATCGTGCGGCGAAACTCTTCGCAGCGGTGGCGAAGGAGTATCCGGTGATCGCCGATCACGCCCAACTTCTTCGCGCGATGGCCCTGCTGGATGCGCAGCAGTTCGCCCTGGCGATTACCGCCGTGCGCGACGCGGAGGCACAACGTCCTTCCTCCCCGCTGGCTCCGGATCTACACCGGGTCATGGGCGACGCTCAGGCGGGCCTCGGAGACGATCCATTAGCGCGGAAGTCATGGGAGCTTGCGCTGTCGGAGACGGCCGATCCGTCCCGCGCGGCGGCACTGCGCGCACGGATTGCGGATTCGCTTGCTGCTTCCGGGGACGCACGCGCTGCGGCACAGGTCTACCTCGAGCTTTGGCGTGACGCGCCCATCACACCCGAGGGCCGACGCGCCGCGGAACGGATCGCACTCCTGGAACCAAGCCTCGGCGCGCCCGTGCGTCAGGCCAGTGACTACCGCGTGCGCGCGGAGGTCCTGCTCCGCAACGGCAATACCGAAGAAGCCCTGGGAGACCTCAATTGGGCGCTCGAGCACGGTCTCGAGGCTGGGGCGCGCACGGATGCGGCAAAGCAACGCGGGATCTGTCTATTCCGTCTTCGCCGTTATTCAGAGGCGGAGGAGGCCTTCGCGGCGCTGGCCTCGGACGAAGAGGCCGCAATCTACCGTGGTCGCGCCGCCGCCCGCGCGGGAGACATCCTGCGCGGCGCGGCCGAACTCGAAAAATTCGCAGCCACGGCCAGCCCCCACTGGGCGGCGCTCGCGCGCTGGTATGCCGGCGAGCTGTTGGATGGCGCGGGCGAAACAGACCGCGCGCGGGAGAACTTCATCGCGGTTTCGCAGCAAGCGGCCGATCTGAGCCTGGTTCCCCAGGCCTTCTGGCGACTCGCCTGGTCAGCGTATCGAGCGGGTGACTTCAGCGACGCGCGCACCTGGCTGGCGCGGCTCGAGGCGGCCGCGGGAGACAGTGCGACGCGTGCGCAGGCCCGTTACTGGAACGCCCGGGCTGCAGAGCGGGCTGGCGTACCGGACGTCGCTCAAACCATGTACACCGCGCTGGTGAATGACTTTCCGTTCACTTATTACGGCTGGCGCGCGCGGGCACGCGCGCCGGCGGTGCAAGCCGAGCCCGCTCCATTGGTGCTTGGTCCGCGCGTGCTCAGCGACGCCGACGTCGAGCGGCCCCGCATCCTGCTCGAGGCGGGCCTCGACGGCGCAGCCTCGGAGGAGGTTTCACGGCTGCTCCGGCGGGGTTCGGCAGACGGCCAACGACTGAGCCTCACCGACCGATTGGAGCTTGCCGACCTGTTTGCGCGTGCGGGTGATGCGCACCTCGGACAAAGCCTGGTGGTCGATGGCTTCGGTGATGCGCTGGCCAAGGCGCCGCCGCCGAGCGGGGAGGAGCCATGGCGTCTTGCCTGGCCTCTCGCGTTTCGGGAACCGGTGGAACGAGCGGTGGCTGGCAAGAGCCCCGACCTCCAGCCTCTGGTCTACGCGATTATGCGCGAGGAGAGCGGGTACCAACCTTCCGCGATCTCCCCGGTCGGCGCCCGAGGTCTGCTCCAGCTCATGCCAACTACGGGAGCGCACCTGGCACGGCTCGCCGGGATCGAAGGCTTTTCAGCCGAGGCTCTCTTCACGCCGGAGACGAACCTGCGACTTGGTGCCGTGTATCTCGACGACCTTGTGCGGCGCTTCGGCGGTCGCCTCTCGGCGGCGATCGCCAGCTACAACGCGGGCCCGGAGGCCGTGTCGAGGTGGCTCGAGGCGCACGGGGATCTCGCGGACGACGAGTGGGTCGAGGACATTTCTTATGAACAGACTCGAGGTTATGTGAAACGAGTCTTGCGAAGCCTTCACGTTTACCGAGCACTCTACCCACAGTGAAAGTGAAGGGGCGCCGGTTGTCGCGTCGAGGTTGAGCGGCGTCGGACGCGATCACGGCGGCAAGAGCACGACGCGGGCTGCCGGACGACTCGCGAGCCATCTCGTCTCAAGACCCGCCCGGAATCAACTCGGGTGCACGAGGCGCCTCTCCCATTCGACGAGCGTCGAATCCGTCCGGGTTCTTCCTGTCGGCGCGGGCCTCCGCGCGCAGCGGGCCCTCCATCTGCGTCCCCGTCAGGCCGAAGAGCAAGAAGGCAGGTGGAGGTGCCGCAATGGCCGCGACCAGCGCGAAGGGTGGGCTTCTCTTGATCCTCGTCCTGCTCGGGGGTGCGGGCGGGGTCGGCTATTGGAACTATCAGAAGAATACCGCCGCGGAAAACAGCGAACCCCGGCCGTTCCGCGGGTACGCCACCGCGGACCTCGACAAGATGATCGTTGCCCAGAAAGCCGAAATTGCCCGAATGCGACCCACCGTCGAACAGGCGCGGCTCACCCACACGGAGGTGCGGGGCAACGGCTTCATCGCTGACCAGGTGAAGGAATTCGAGCGCGTCCACCGCCAAAGCACCCGCGAGCGAGAGCTTACGGGGCAACTCGCAGACCTTGAGGTCATGCAGCAACAGCTGGAGAAGGAACGCGCCAAACGTGCTGGGGAAGGTGAGGGAGAGCTAATGCGGGTGCTGAGGCTTGCCTTTACCTTCTGACGCGCAGCTCATGGATTTTACTTCGATTTCTCAGGGCTCCTCGGCCTCATCCTCGCCTGCCTCCGGCGGCTCCGTGTCCTCTTCGAAGAGCTCGTCGCCGGTCGTATCGAGATCGCCAAGATCGAGGTCCATGTCCTCTTCGAAGGGTACGACCTCCTCCTCCTCATCGAGTAGAGCCGGCATCGGGCGAGGCGGCGGACGCTTCGGCGGAGCGGGCGGGGGGGAGGCGCTGGCCGGGGAGTCCTTCGGTTTGGTGCGCTGATCAGTGCCACACTTCGGGCACAGGGGCTCCGGCTTGTTCAGGTCATAGAAGCGAGCCCCGCAGGAGTAGCAGACGTACTTCGTACCCAGCTTTGCCCTGCGGTCCTCGCTCTGGACATCGCTCGCGGTGCGGCCACGTTCGACCGGCTTGCTCCTCTGCTTCGACTTTTTGGTTCGGGGTGTCGTCATTCAGCAACTCCGGGCGCGATGCGAATCGCATCGCCAGCCTCAGTGACGCGTCGGATCCGGCTCGCGCGCAAGTCGTCGGGTCCGTCGAACACAGCGTGATTGATCTCGATCGCCGTCTCAGCGTCGACCCCCTCGACGCCCGCCTCCTCCAGCCACCGGCGATACACCGCCATGAGGTCGCGACGAGCGGTCTGCGGAGAATCGGCTCCGCTTGCATTCTTGATCGGGGAGTATTCCTCATCGCGACGCGTTTCGAGGACCGTCACGTGACGCGCTGCGCGGAGAGCGTCGAATACAAATCGCTCGAGCTTTCGACCGTTTGGCGCACTCGGTAGCACCGGACGACCGGTGTCGTCGAGCGTCGGGATCTTCTTGGCGGAGGCGTGGTAGGGAAGGATGCGGTCGGCGTCTGCGGCCGCGCGGCGGGCAAACTCCACCTCAATCACGTGGATGGCGATGTTTCCCGCCCAGTACTCGAGCTCCCCATCCGGGCTGCGAGCGTAGCGGTGTTGGTCGTCGAGCTCTGTGTACTCGACCACTCCGACGCGACCGTCAACGCGCGCGATTACGCCCATTTTTTCAAGCGGATCGAGCTTCGCGATCACCTTACAGGACATGTCCGCACCCGCCGCGGCGTGGAAGCCGAGATAGACGGGATCGCCGATGCGCCCGAGTGGGTTGTCTACCTGGTAGTAGTAGATCGAGCTCACGCCACGGCGCTCCATGTCGTCGAGCGCCCCCGACGTTATGAGGCCGGTGAGGGACCCTCCATGCCCATTCGGGCTTTCGAAGATGTGGTCGGGCTGATCGAGGATGAGGCGTCCATCGAAATCGAGGGCGGGGATCATCTGCTGCTGGAAGAAACAGACATCGCCTTCCGGCAGACCGAAGAAAGCGTGGCGGCGGAAGAGGGCGCGGGTCTGCGCATCGGTTGCGGCGCTCGTCATGATGTACCAGGGAAGGGGGCATTCGTAACGGCGACGCAGCCCCCGAATCTTCTGAGCCTGTTGCTCGAAAAGGGTGCGATCGGTGAGCGGGCCGAGGGCGAACGCCCCCTTGGGTCCCTCAAAGCCGAGCCGCGTACCCTGGCCCCCGGCGACGACCAGTGCGGCGACCCGGCCGGCGGCGAGCATCGCCTCTCCGCGTTCGATCGCGGCCGCGGCGATCCTGGGATCTCCACCTTGACCGGGAAGGCGCTGAATCGGAGCAGGCTCTAGGCGCCGGGCTCCAGGAGCGGCGAGAGCCCGCGTAGCCTGATCCGCGGCGGCGAGTGCAGCAAGGTCAAGCCCGGCCGCTTGTGCCGCGAGGCGCGCTCGGGCGGAGCTGCCGAGCGCTTCCCAGAAGCGGAATACGTGCTCTTGCCCAAACAGGGCGAAGCGCTCGCGAAGC
>DATFYN010000280.1:0-3476 GCA_035315025.1 Myxococcota bacterium | reverse complement strand
ATGCCCTGCAGCAAATCCACGCGCTCTTGAGCCCTGAACAGCGGCAGCGGCTCGCGTACCTCATCCGTACCGGTGTTCTGGCGGTCTGAGACGACGAACCGGGAAACGAAGAAACGAGAGCCGCGAGTCAAGCTCGAGGGTTCCAGATGACCGGGTTGCGTTTGCCGTGAAACACCGGCAGCAAGACGATCCGATTGGCCCTGGTCCGATTGAAGACCGCTCAGGGGAACTTCCGGGCCAGGGGGGCGTCCTCGCTGAACGCTCCGTACGCTCCAGCGAAATAGGCCACCGGAACCAGGATGCCACCGATGGCCATGAGGATACATCCCACCAGCCAGGTTCCATCGGGCGCAAGAAAAGCGATCGCAGTGAGAATCAGCACCAGGGCGACACCACCCCAGATCAGTCAGGTTTCTGAAATTATGGCGAGCCGTCGTTTTGTTTACACAAGTTATTGACGGATAACGACTTGAACCGAAATTAGCCTGGCCTCGCGTCACCACCGCGTTCTTGGCGTAACTCTATTACGAACAAAGGCTTTGTGGTGTTATTGCCCATCGAGCTCATGCTTTCCAAAGGCGGCTCAAACATGCTACATTTTGCTACATATCTGCTACATTTCCTGCTACGTATCGGCTACATATCTGCTACGTTTCCTGCTACATATCTCGTGTCAATGAGCATACACCCGCGCACCGCCCTTTGGCCTGGGCGGCACGCGGGCTTGCTTTTGATACCGAATTGCCAAAGAGGGTCGGCACGATCCCGACATACATAGTTTACGACAATGTCGCGCAATGCTTCGGCCACGAACCCTTTTCCGGGGCAATCGCGGCTCGGGGCCTCTCACTTTCGGGCGGCTGGGGCGCGTGGTTGGCCCGTAACGCCCCCCAACGTCCCCCGCTTCACGACCTTTGCCGACGGTTGGGAATTGGCTTTGTTTTGCATAAACAATGCCCAGCCTATCGACATTAATTCTTTGATGGCAAGTGATTAACGGCAGATTCCAATTGGCTTTGTTCGGCGCTTTTCTGGCACCGCCAGTTCTCTGCCTTCCGCTTCACTGGCCACTGACCACTCTGCTATCGCCACCCGCCACCCGCCACCGTCACCGTCCCTCGCCGTGATTCCTTGCCACGATTCCCATTCATCCATCCGCCCAGCCAGCGGGGGTCGGTCGTGCGCAGACCTTGCCCCGCTGGCGACTGCCTGTCAACGACCACCTAATTGACAAAGAACGAACGGGGCCCGTTCTCGGCAAGCGGCCCTTCTATCTCAGTATGCGCCGAACCGAAAGATTCGCGCGGGCAAAATCATCCGTTCAGTGCCACATTCCGCAGCCTGCCCTTGAGCGGATGAGGCCACCCGCTTTCTGCCACCTGAGAGACGTGGGTAGCCCCAACGTCCCACCGGTGGCTTCAGTCGCGCCTGCATGATGTCTAGCAGCCGCGATGCCTGTCCTTGCGTGTTCCGCCGCGATGCCTGTCCTTGTGTGTTCCTTGTGTGTTCCGTATCCCGTCGTGCTGGGGTTTTTGTCCGTCGAGACTACGAATTCGCCTTCGGCCGGCTCGCCGAGCCTGGCCCGCGACCTGTTCGAGGGACACGGCCCCGCCGCCCGAGCCGACTTCGAGGAGGTTGTCCTGTTCTCGGGCGGCGGGTCGCGGTGGCCGGAAATGGCGTGGACGTGTCGGGGACGAGAGCGGCCCGCTGGGGCGGGGGCGATGCGCGCCGTGCAGGCCGGAAGCAGGGTCTGGGCAAGGGGCTGAGTCCCGAGTAAAGAGGCGGCCGGGGCGGCCGGTGTCCGGGTGGAGGGGACCAGGCCAGAGGGAGAGAAAGAGGCAAGCGTTTGCGAAGGGCGGCAAGACGCGGGTAGAATCGCACCAGCAGGGAGACGGGGCAGCGGATCGAAACCCCAAAGGGGAGTGGCTCTGCCGACCAACCCAAGCGGCTCAGGCCAACCAAACGTTGTTCTGGCGGGGACGTCGATGTGAACGTGCAGCTCCTCACACCCGCCGCGCGCGGCGCGTACCTTGAGCGCATTCAACACGACATCGAGCGCGCTGAGCACTTCGTGCTCGTCACCGCGTTCGCCACCTCGGACGGTATCGCCCTGCTCGAGCCCGCGATGCGCAAATGCCTTGAGGCGCGCGGCCAGGGAACGCTCGTCCTCGCGCTCGACCGGCAACACTTCAACGCGGCGGATGTCTTCGAGAAGCTCGCCAACTTGGTGGAAGCGTTCCCAAGTAAGCTTGAGGTCCGCATCGTCCGTGAACGCGCGGGCCTCCTGCACGCGAAGGCAGTCTTCGCCAAGCTCCCAGACGGGACTGCCACCCTTCTGGTCGGCTCCGCGAACCTGACCGAGCGGGCTTTCACGCAGAACCACGAGCTCGGCCTCTGGGTGAACCTCCTCGGCGCGCCGGATGTGAGCCGCGCGTTCGAGCGCTTCGCGCTGAGTCTCGGCGGAACACGCCACTACGCCGCGGATCTGCGTCGATTGGTAGGAAGCCTCAAAGGGGCCGGCGTTTCTCCCCCGGTTAGCGCGCCCGGACCCCCCTTTCCGCGAACTTCGAGGCGATGGTGCAACACGTGCAATACCGTGATTTTTCGGCCGTCGCGTCGCTCGATATGCCGGCGGAGCACCTCGGATGGGTGCACTGGGAGCAGGGGATACGGCTGTTGTTCGAGCTTCAGGTAGCGCGCGCCGAGAGCAAGCGGTCGCTCGTGCTCCGGCGGGAGCTCGCGTCGTTCGTCGTCCCGGTCGGCGGCGACGTGGCCAAGTCGAAGCCGGAGCTCGTCGAGCACGTGACCGAGGCCACGCAGGGGCCGTCGCGGGTTGACGTCGAGGAGGCGCGGCGGGCATTCGTGATCGGTCGCCAGGCGGCGAACGCGCGGCTCGTCGCGCTGAAGGACGAGGTGCGCGCAGAGTATCCTGGTGACGAGGCGATCGCGCCCGTTCCGGTCTCGGAGCTCGCGCTCGCGTGGGTACGCGCGGTGTGAGCGCCGATCGGCAGTTCCCCCGCGGCGGTAGCCCTCGCTCTCCACGATCGAAAGAAGAACGGCGAATGGTTCGACCTGACCACGAAGCACGTCACACCTTCAGGCGACGCAAATTTATGAGAGGGCCGCCCAGCAAGCCGGGAACGACCGAGCTGCAGGTAAAGTAATTCCTGCCAGTCGCCTGAGCGTCCCGAGATTCTATAGAATTTGACTTGTGGCGATTGCGTCTCCTGAGGGCGGAAAAGGGGACGGAGGGCGGAAAAGGGGACGGGAGTCTTTTTCAAGCTATAGAGCCGTACCACGGGGCCGGCCCCGTGGGCGTACGGTGGATTCTAGGCCCAGAGTCTGGGCGATCCGTTCGCACCACAGCTCGTTGCCGTAGGCTCGTCCGACTCCACCGGGAAGGACTTGTACCGCCCCTGGTACAGATGCCCGGACCCCGACGAGTGGTAATGGGCGTGCCATCGCTGCGCGTGGGT
>DATFYN010000279.1:0-17152 GCA_035315025.1 Myxococcota bacterium | reverse complement strand
GAAAGCCGTCCTCGACCTCTATGCGGACGACGCCACCGTGTGGACGGCGGGGAGCTTGGCCTTTTCCGGGCGGCGGTCGAAGCAGGAGGTGGCGCCGCTCATGGAAGGAATTCTGGGGGCATTCCCCGAAGGGCTGCGCTTTACCATTCAAGGCATGACGGCCGAGGGCGATCGTGTCGCCGTCGAGGCCGAGTCCCATGGCCGCCACGCCAACGGGAAGCTCTACAACAACCTCTACCACTTCCTGCTCGTGGTGCGAGGGGGCAAGGTGCGCGAGTTCAAGGAATATCTCGATACCAAGCTCGCGCACGAGGTCCTCCTCGGCGGGGCCTAGCTGGGGCGGGTTATGGCTTCGGGAAGCGCTCCTCCAGCCAGCTCGCGACAAGCTCCATGGCCTCTCGCCTTCTGCCCTCGAGGTAGTGGGGGGCAGCCTTGAGCTCGTGGTATGTCCGGTCCTCGCTGCCGGCGCAATCGCGGATTTCCCAGGCTTGCCGCAAACGGATCTCGGTGTCCGCAGTGGGATGCAAGATCAGTGTCGGCACCTTGACGTGGGGCATGGTGTCTGCGAGGCGCGCCCGGGAGGAGAGCGCGGACCAGGTGGAAAGCCAGCCGCGAGCAGTCATGACGCGCGCCAGCCCACCGCGTCCGTAGTTCGCATCGAGCGGGTCCGGGAATGCGAAGAGCGATCCCATGGGCCGGTCATCGGGATCGATCGAGAGGTCAAGATACGCGGGATCCGCGAGCGTGCGGTAGATCGTGAGGTAGCGCGTGTGTACGGCGCGCTGGCGCCAGTAGCGCCATGACTTGGCGTCCCGGGCCTTGTCGAGCACGCGCGCTCTTGCGCCGGCATCCTGCGCCTGCTCGAGCGACTCCTTTGCCATCGCGTCGAGGCGCGCGATGCGCGCGAGTTGAGCCGTGCGGTAGCGGGCTAGCCATTCGCGCTCATAGCGACAGGGCTCTGGCCAAGGGCGCCACCCGTTTTCGGGATCGTACATGTCCAACTCGCGCACGACGGAATGAGCATCGCTCTCCTCGGCCACCGACGGATCAATCACATGGCTCATGAAGACCCCCTCGCCGGGGTGCGCAGCGATGCCGATCCAGGCGTCACCGCAGCGGGTTTCCTTCTGGGCCAGAGCCATGAGAGAGCCGCCGCCGCTATTGCCGAGGAGCACCACGGCCTGCGCCCCGCGCCGACGCATCTCGGCGACGGCCGTCTCGACGTCGACGACGCACGACTCGTGCAGACAATCGGTGTCGTTGTTCAGGTAGCGCGTAGCGAAGCCGAGGACCCCGTACCCTGCGGCGGCGAGCAGTGGACAGGCATAGTGAACAGAGAAATCGCCGCGGGGGTGTGAGAGTACGATCGCCGTCTTCCAGCGCACGCCGGCGGGGGGCGTCCAGAGGATGCCCCGAACCAGGGCGCCGTCGGGCGTGACGAGGCGGACGGGCTCGCGCCCAATCGCCACCCCAGGCGCGTCCTCGGGCAAGGGCCAGTAGCGCAGACCCAAGGGACGATGGGCACCCAGCGCATCGGGCATGGATGCCTCTACAGCTCTTCGTCTTCGCCGACGGATTTCACAAACACGGGGTGAGGCGCGTAGTTCGGCCCTCCCTCCCAACCGGGAATCGTTGCGGCCCGTGCAATCCAGGAGTGGGCGACGTCGTCGTCGACCAGTACCTCGTTCCCGTCGAACCCGTAGGCGATGCTGTCCCACAGCTCGCGCCCCCCGCTTTCCCACCACAGCTTCGCGGGGTTTTCGAACTCAATCGCGAGCTTGACCATGAGACCTCCGAAGCTTTCCGGAGAGGTAATCCGAGGCGGGGCCGCCCGCCAGTCCGAGCGCTGCGGAGAGATCCGGCGCCGCCCGGCGAGCCGCCGGACGCCCGCAGCCACTTTGCGGCGCCGACGAGCACCCCACGAGCCGGCGATTCGCAGCGGGCCGGCGGAGCTGCGAAGTCGATCGCGCGCCTGCCCCGGACTCTGCCTCCGGCGCGCGGGCTCGGGCCTCAGACGCGCACGTGCGGCAGTATAGGAGCCTGCGGACAACGCTTCGGGTCCGCTCTCGCCATGCGCTCGGAGGAGAGCTCCATCGTGCGAACACCGCCTTCCTCCGCCAGCCCGACGCGCGCTGTCGTCGTCCTTCTCGACAGCCTCCGCCGCGATCTCATCGAGCCGTACGGCGGGTGCGAGTTCGCCACACCGAACCTCGCACGTTTCGCGCGACGTGCGGTGCGCTTCGATCGACACTATGTCGGGTCGCTCCCATGTATGCCCGCGCGCCATGACATCCTTTGCGGGGCTCTCGACTTTTTGTGGAAGCCCTGGGGCTCGATCGAGCTCTGGGAGGAGCCGATCACGGTACCGCTGCGCCGCGCAGGGGTCGTGACGAAGCTTGTGACCGACCACCCGCACCTCTTCGAGAGCGGCGGGGAGAACTACCACACGGACTTCACCGCGTGGGAGTACGAGCGCGGTCATGAAAGCGACCCCTGGCGCACGCGTCCCGACCCCTCGTGGGTCGGGGCGCCAAGTTTCGGGCGCGGGCACATGCCCTACGATGACTCGCGCGGCTACTTCCGAGACGAAGCGGACTTTCCAGGCCCGCGGACGATGCGCGCCGCAGCGCGCTGGCTCGAGGCTGACGCCTCGCACCACGATCGCTTCCTGCTCTTTGTCGACGAGTTCGACCCGCACGAGCCCTTCGATACGCCGGAACCCTACGCCTCGATGTATGACCCCGACTGGAACGAGGCCCATCTCATCTGGCCGCCTTATGTCGCGGGGGGCCTTGCGAAGGGCGTACTGACCCACGCGCAGGCTCGCCAAGTGAGGGCTTGCTACGGCGCGAAGCTCACGATGATCGATGCCTGGCTGGGACGCGTTTTGGATGCGCTCGATCGTTCCGACCTGTGGAGCACGACCGCGGTCATCCTATCCACCGACCACGGCCACTACCTCGGTGAAAAGGATCTTTGGGGCAAACCCGGTGTCCCCGTCTACGAGCCCCTCGGCCACATCCCCCTCCTCGTGTGGTGGCCTGGCGTTCCTGCGGGCGCGCGCTCGGCGCTTACGACGAGCGTCGACCTTCACGCCACACTCGCCGACCTTTTCGGTGTGGCCACGAACGCGTACAGCCACGGCCGCTCTCTCGTACCGCTGCTCCGGGGCGAGGCCACGCGCGTGCGGGAGTGGGTACTCGCCGGGATCTATGGCCGGCACGTGCAGCTTGTGGAAGAGGGCCTCAAGTACGTGCGGGGACCGGCGGGCGACAACGCACCCCTTAGCCTCTGGTCGAATCGCTGGTCCACGATGCCGATCTCGGGCATGCCCGAGCTTCGCCTCCCCCCACCCGACGAGCGGGCCTTCCTCGATCGGATGCCGGGCTCCCGGATTCCCGTGATCCGACAACCCTTCGTGAAGGGCGATCCGCTGCCCTATTGGAGTCTTGGCGTGCCTGCCGGCAACTTGCTTTTTGACCTGGCGAACGATCCCACCGAAGATCAAAACCTCGCTGCAACAGCACGCGAGAAGGAGACGGCCGAGAGGCTGCGCGCGGCGCTCGTGGAGATCGAGGCGCCCCCGGACCAGCTCGAGAGGCTAGGCTTGCGCTAGGCGCAAATCCGGCCCGCTCTGGACAAACCCGCGCATCCTCCGGATAATGCGTTTTGAAACATGTTCCATTTTTGACAGGCTCCCAGAAGGGGGAGGCATGCCATGGTCCAACCTGCCTTTGCGCTCTTCGACGGGGACAACCACTACTACGAACCCCGGGACGCCTTCACTCGCCATCTCGAACCGCGCTATCGAGACAAGGCGGTGCGGGTGCTGCGGCGCCCCGACGGGAGCGAAGAGATCCGGATCGGAGACCGCGCATTCACCTTTCTGGCCGACATGGAACTCAACTTCGACACGACCCTTCGCCCCGGATCCCTGCGCGAGTTCCTGCGCACACTCGCGCACGAGAGCCCCGCCGATGCAGACGATGTGCATGTCCCGGTAGACCCCGCCTTCGTGAACCGGGATGCCCGGCTCGCGCTCATGGACAAGCAGGCGGTCGAATCGATCTTCTTGTTCCCGACGCTCGGGGTGTGCGTGGAACACTTCATGAAGCAGGACGCCGAGCAGACCTATGCCAACCTACGCGCGTTCAATCGCTGGCTCGATGAAGAATGGGGCTTCAACTACCGCGGACGCATCTTGGCCTCACCGATCGTTTCTCTGCTCGATCCGGCGGAAGCCGTGAAGGACCTCGAGTGGGCGCTCACGCGGGACGCGCGCCTCGTGAATATTCGGGTGGGCCCCGCGCATGGGCGATCCCCCGCCGATCCCCTCTTTGATCCCTTCTGGGCGCGCGTCAACGAAGCGCGTGTCACGATCGCCTACCACGTCGGTGAGTCGGGCTACAACGAGATGATGTCCGTGCACTGGGGGGAGCAGCCGAATCCCTCCTCTCACAGCCAGTCGGCCTTCCAATGGACCAACTTCTACGGCGACCGGCCGATCATGGATACGATCTCTGCGCTCATTCTTCACAACTTGTTTGGGCGTTTTCCGAACGTGCGCGTCGTCTCGGTGGAAAACGGCTCGCTTTGGGTGCCCTACCTGCTCAAGGTGATGGACAAGATGAAGGGCATGGGTCGCAACGGCCCCTGGCTTGGCGGGCGCGTGCATGGCCGGCCGAGCGAGATCTTTAAGCGGCACGTCTATGTCAATCCCTATCACGAAGAGGACCACGTCGCCCTAGCGGAGCTGATCGGCGTGGACCATGTGATCTACGGCTCCGACTATCCGCATCCGGAGTGCGTGCCCCATCCTGAGGAGTGGCTCCAAGACATCCAGGGCAAGTTCGCACCGGAGGACCTGCGCCGGGTGATGCGCGACAACGCGCGCGGCCTCTCCAACCTACCGGTCTAGAGGGAAGCCGTGGCGCTGGCCCCCCCGGAGCGCGAGTTCGAGGACAAGGTGGTGCTCGTGACGGGCGGCGGGGGCGGCTGCATCGGCGGTCCCACGGCCTTGCGCTTCGCGCAAGAGGGCGCGCGCGTTGCGATCTGCGACATGCACGAGCGGCGTCTCCGAGAGTGGTCCGAGCGCATCCGCAAGGAGACCTCCGCCCGCGTCCTCGACTTCCACCTCGACATCGCCGACCGGCCAAAAGTCGACGCCATGATCGCGGAGACGGCGCGCGGGCTCGGCCCCGTCGACATCCTGATCTGCAACGCAGCGGAGAATAAGCTCGGTCACATGGTCGACTACGATCCGGCGGATTGGGACCGGACGATTGAGGTCTCGCTCAGCGCGAACTTCTACCTTTCGCGCAAGGTGCTGCCCGCGATGGTGGAGCGCCGAGGCGGTGGGATCATCCATATCGGATCGATCGCAGCGTGGGTCGGCGACCCGAACCCCGAGCGGGGCGAGCCTGCCTATGCCGCATCGAAGGCCGCGCTTCTCGCCTTGACACGCAATATCGCCCACGAGGTCGGGCCCTTTGGCGTGCGCTGCAACGCCATCGCGCTCGGTCTGATTTGGTCGCGCTTCGTCGAGAAGTTTGACGCGCAGTTTCGACCCCTCATCGAAAAAACCCCGCTGCGGCGCTACGGACAGACTGCCGACGTCATCGAGTGCATCCTGTTTCTCGCCTCCGACCGCCGCTCGGGCTTTATCACGGGGGAGTCGGTCAACGTGAGCGGCGGCTTCTACATGCGGCCCTAAGGCGCGGGCGAGCATGACCCGCCCTCCCGCCGTCGACCGCTCCACCGGCCTCGTCGAGTCCGGCGCCCGCCCCGAGATCCCTGGCGCTGCTCAGACGATCGCCGACGTCTTGAACCGGATCGCGCAGGCGGATCCCGGACGCGAGGCGCTCATTGGCCGGCACGGCCGCTACAGCTACGTGGAACTCGACCGTGCCGTAGACCGCGCGGCATGCGCGCTTGCGGCCCTCGGAGTGACGCCTGGCACGAGGGTTGGGGCGTCGCTCCCAAACGACACGGAGATCGTCGTGGCTTTTCTCGCCACGCAGCGGCTTGGCGCGGTCTGGGTGGGCATCAACCGTCCACTCGCGCCGCCGGAGAAGGTCTACATGCTGGCCGACTGCCAAGCGGCAGTCTTCTTGGGAGACGAGACGCAGGCGGCCCAGATTGGGACGCGGCGGAGTGAACTGCCGGCCCTTCGCCAAGTCGTGCGTGCCGATCCGGGGGGCGTTTCGGCGAGCGGGCTCGGCCGGGGCGAGCTCTCGTGGCGCGTACTCCTCGCGAGCGCGTCGGCCAGGCGCCCGCCGGCTTCGCGTGTGGACCCGTTTGCTCCGGCCGCAATCGCCTACACCGGCGGCACGACCGGCTTCCCGAAGGGTGCCGTCCACAGCCAACACAACTTGCTCGTACCTGGAGCGGTGGCGTGTGCCGAAGGTTGGTGGAGCCCCCAAGAGCGCATGGGTGTGCTGCTGCCCCTCACCATCCTGAATCTCATCGTGCTGGTTCCGCTCACCGCTTTTCAGATTGGAAGCGCATGCGTGGCGATGGATCGCATCGACCCGCTGGGAATCGCCGAGTGGGTGCGGGAGGAGCGGATCGCGACCTTCCACGCCGTGCCCGCCATCTTGCACGATCTCCTCACACACCCGGACGTGAAGCCGCAGGACCTGGCCTCGCTGACCCGGCCTGAGGTCGGCGGTGCCGATTGTCCCGACGCTTTCCGCAGGCTCTACCGCGAGCGTTTCGGACAGGACGTATCCATCGGCTACGGCATGACGGAGGCACCGACTGCTGTCACACGGGCACTGCCAGGGTCACCCAATCTCCCGGGGATCTGCGGCAAGCCGCTGCCCTGGGTCGAGATCCGGATCCTGGACGAGAGGGGGGCAGAGCTCAAACCGGGTGAGGTCGGCGAGATCTGCGTGGCGCCGGCGCGATCGGGTCCCTTCGCGGGGGTGTACACGCCGATGCTCGGCTATTGGAAGAAGCCCCAGGAGACTGCCGCGGCGCTGCGCGACGGGGTCTACCGCACGGGGGACCTCGGCATGCTCGATCCCGAGGGCACGCTCTTCATTCGTGGCCGCAAGAAGGAACTGATCCTGCGCGGCGGTGCGAACGTCTACCCTGCGGAAATCGAGCGGGTGCTGCACTCCGATCCGCGGGTGCGGGCATGCGCCGTCGTGGGCAAGCCCGATCCGCGGCTCGGCGAGCGCGTCGTGGCGTTCGTCGAACTCGTACCGGGGGCGGAGGCATCGCCGGATGAGCTGCGCGCACGCTGCGCCGAAGAGCTCGCGCGCTACAAGGTCCCCGAGGAGTTCCGCTTCGTGACGGCGATGCCACGCACACCGATGGGCAAGATCCGAAAGCCAGAACTGCGCGCCTTGTTCGAAGGCAGTCAGGAGAACTGATGGCCGTCTTGCGTGTCGGGCACCTTGGGATCTGCGTGTCCAACCTCGAGCGCTCGGTCCGCTTCTACCGGGACCTTTGCGGTTTTCGGCCACTCACCGAGGTGCATGTCAAGGGTGAGGAATCGGATCGCCTCCTGCGCTTGCGGGGTGTCGACCAGCGCACCGTGTTTCTCGAGCGCGACGGTCTGCGGCTCGCGCTTTTCGCGTTCCTGGCGCCGCCGCCCGTAGGCGGCGGCGAGCCTCGAGCGATGAATCAGCTCGGGATGGCGGCGCTCATGCTGCGGGTCGACGATCTCGACGCGTCTCTCGAGCGCTTCCGATCTGCCGCTGCGCGTGTGCTGGACGACACCTACGTCCACCACCCCGACTATGGTTCGAAGCTCGTCTTCGTCTGCGATCCGGACGGCACGCTGATCGAATTGATCGAGATCCCGGGCGATCCGTATATCCCCTTCGGTCAGCCCTATCGCGAGTCTTGAGGAGGACTATTCATGCTCATCTTCGAAAAGTTTTTGTTCGGCGGCAGCTGGGTCCGGCCCCACGGCTCTGGCTGGTTCGATGTGCATGACGCGTCGACGGAGGAGGTGGTGGGCCGCGTCCCGGCAGGCGACGCCGTCGACGCCGATCATGCTGCACGCGCGGCGCGAGCGGCCTTCGAGAGCTGGGCGCTGGCGAAGCCGAAGGATCGTGCGGAGGCGCTGCGCTGCATCGCGGACGGCGTTCTTGCCCGGCGCAAGGACCTGGTCGAGGTGATCATCAGCGAGCTCGGGGCACCCCGGCCGATGACCGAGCAGTTCATGGTCGACTTTCCCGTTTCGACCATCCGCTTCTACGCGGATCTGCTCGGCGAGTATTCGTTCGAGGAGAGGATCGGCAACTCCCTCGTGATCAAGGAGCCTGTCGGCGTCGTCGCAGCCATCACCCCGTGGAACTATCCCCTCCACCAGATCGTGGCGAAGGTCGGTCCCGCCCTGGCTGCGGGCTGCACCGTCGTCGTGAAGCCGAGCGAGGTGGTCCCGCTCTCGTGTTTCATGTTCGCCGAGATCGTTGATCGCGCGGGTGTGCCTCCCGGAGTCTTCAACTTCCTGACGGGCGCGGGCCCCGTCGTGGGCGAGGCGCTCGCCACGCATCCGGAAATCGACATGGTGTCCTTTACCGGATCGACCGCCGCCGGCCGCCGCGTGGCCGAACTTGCGGCGACGACGGTGAAGAAGGTCTCCCTCGAGCTTGGCGGGAAGAGCGCGAACGTGATTCTCGACGACGCCGACTTCGAGAAGGCCGTGCGCGCAGGAACTGCGCATGCCTTCATCAACTCGGGCCAAACCTGTGCATCGTGGACACGAATGCTGGTTCCGCGCACGCGCCAGGGCGAAGCCGAGCGGCTTGCCAAGGAGGAGGCCGAGAGCTTTACCCTCGGCGACCCGCGAAGCGGAAACTTCCGTTACGGGCCCCTCGTGTCCAAGGCGCAGCAAGAACGCGTGCGGGCATACATCCGGAGCGGCCTGGAGGAGGGGGCGAAGCTCGTGACCGGGGGCCTGGAGCAGCCGGCGGGGCTGCCGAAGGGCTACTACGTGAAACCCACGGTCTTCGCCGGCGTGAGCAGCCAAATGCGGATCGCCCAGGAGGAGATCTTTGGACCAGTCCTCACCATCATTCCCTACGAGGACGAGGACGACGCGATTCGAATCGCGAACGATACGATCTACGGGCTGGGCGGAGCGGTGTGGTCCCGCGACCTCGAGCGTGCCAAGCGTGTGGCGCGGCGAATCCGCACGGCCCAGCTCGATATCAACGGTGCACCCTTCAATCCCATCGCACCCTTCGGCGGCTGCAAGCAGTCCGGCAACGGACGGGAGCTCGGACGCTACGGCTTGGAGGAGTTCCTCGAACCGAAGGCACTGCAGCTCGAGGGCTAGCGCCGGCCGACGCGGTGTGTTTGCGTCCTTGCGCCGCGACCGGCGGCGGCGGCCCCAGGGCCTCCTGCGAGCCTGCACCCCCGAGACTGCGCTCCGCTTTCTCAACGCCGCTTTGGGGGCGCGCGGCGTAACCACAGACCTTTACAGCCCCCCCGGTTCTGGGTCACAATGGAACTAGAACATGTTCTACTTTTCCGGCTTCCCGCAACCCCGCGGAGCCGCCGCCGGAGGAGACCCGATGGAGCGCTTTCCCCTTCCGCCGTTCCCGAACGGCTGGTTCAAGGTCTGCTATTCGGAGGAGCTTACGGCGAGCGGCGTGCGGCCCGTGCACGTGGTCGGCCGGGATCTCGTGGTATTCCGGGGCGAGGATGGCACTGCGCGCATCCTCGATGCCTACTGTCCGCATCTCGGTGCTCATCTCGGCGTCGGCGGGAAGGTCGTCGGGAACACCATTCGGTGTCCATTCCACGGGTGGCGCTGGAACGGCGACGGGAGCTGCGCCGAGGTGCCCTACGCCAAACGCATTCCGCCCAAGGCCGAGACCGGATGCTGGCGGGTGCTCGAGCAGAACGGCTTCATCGCGAGCTGGTTCCATGCCGAGAAGGCCGAGCCGAGCTTTACACCGGAACGGATCCCCGAGGTGGGCCACCCCGATTACTCGCTGTTCGGCCGCCGCAAGTGGGAGATCAACGCACACCTCCAGGATCTCTACGAGAACGGCTTCGACGTAGCACACTTCAAAACGCTGCACGGGATGGAAGTGAAGGGCGTGAATCTCACGGCCGAAGGCCCGATCATGAAGCTCCATCTTGAGTTCGTGCGCGACGCGGCCGCGCAGTCGAGTGCGGAAGGGATGGCCACGATCCGCTCGTTCATGTACGGGCCAGGTCTGTCCCTGACCCGCGTGTCGGGGCTCATCGAGGGAGTCTCCGTGCAATCTCTGACGCCGATCGATCCGGGAAAGATGGAGCTCACCCACAACTACTACCTGCACAAGCAGTCGAACCGTGAGGTCGCAGAGGGCTTCTTCGATTTCTACGCAAAGGACTGGGAGCTCGACATCCCGCTCTGGAACACCAAGGTCTTCCGTCCGCAGCCGGTGCTGGCCGAAGGGGATGGCGATATCAGCCGCTTCCGAAAGTGGTATCGCCAGTTCTACTCCGAGGCCGTCGAAGTGAACTTCTAAGGAAGCGGGAGCCGCGATGGCGACGGTCCAGACCGTGCTCGGTCCCATCGATGCGCGTGAGCTCGGTGGCACGATGTCGCATGTCCATCTCACCATCGACATCCTCTGCTGGCACATGCCCTACGGCAACCCCGAGAGAGCCAAGGAAGCGGACGGCGAGTTCACGCTCGCGAACATCGGGCGCGTCCGGCGCAACGGGCTCGCATGGCGGCGGAACCTTGTGCAAGACGACGTCGAGCTCACGATCCGAGAGGTTGCCGAGTACAAGAGGGCCGGCGGCGGAGCCCTCGTGAATGTGGACCTCCCCGGCATGGGCCGGGATGTACGCAAGCTTCAGCGCATTTCCCGCGAGACGGGCCTTCACATCGTCGCCTCGACGGGCTTCTACATCCAGGCCTGTCATCCACCGCAAATCGCCGGCAAGAGCGTGGAAGAGCTGGCCGAAATCATGATCCGGGAGCTCACCGAAGGCATCGATGGGACTGGCGTTCGTGCCGGCAATATCGGCGAGATCGGGCTCTCCGGGATGCCCCAAGAGCCGTTTCAGCCGGCAGAGGAGAAGGTGCTGCGCGCAGCGGCTCGTGCACAGGCGTCGACGGGCGCCTCACTCACGGTCCACCCCAACGGACAGCTTCTGATCTACGGCGAGAAGCCCTTCGACCACTTCGATCTCTATCTCGACATTCTTGAGAAGGACGGCTGCGACCTGGCAAAGGTCTACATGTCGCACCTAGGCCTCTTCCCCGACGTCGCGATCCCGAAGCGCCTCCTGGCCCGGGGCGTTGGCTTTGTGTCCTACGACCACTTCGGCCACGAGGAGTACGCGGAAGGCATCGGCCCTGGCCGGGCTTTTTCCCCCGACAAGGAGGAAATCGCGCTCGTGATGCAGCTGCTTGAAGCCGGGCTCGAGGATCGCGTGCTGCTCTGCGCAGAGATCGGGTGGAAGACCTGTTACAAGGCCTACGGTGGCTGGGGCTACAGCCATGTGTACGAGAATATCCTGCCGTGGCTCAAGGCGTGTGGCGCGACCGATCGACAGCTCGAGATCATGATGGTCGAGAACCCGCGCAGACTCCACGCAAGGGCGTGAGGCCACTCCCCTCCTCAAACGGAGGCGGGCTCTGCGACCAGCGCGAGCACGGTCTTGCCTGCCGCTTGGAGATCGAGCGCAATTCCAAGCTCCATGGCCACGATCGCACCGAGGGCCAGCGAGACCAGCACGGAGCCGAGCTGGCCGGCGTCGACGTCGCCTCGCACTTCTCTTTCACCCTGACCTCGGCGGGTGGACTTTTCGACCCGCGCGATCGCTTCTCTCACGATCCCGGTGAAGCGCTCTGCAAGGCGCGGTGAGCGTTCGCAGGCGTCTAGGAGCCGATGCAGGGGAAGGATCTTCGGAGGGAGACCGGGGTCCGGCGTACGGACGAGCTGGGCCATGGCGGCAAGGGCTGCGACGAAGCGCTCAATCGTGCGAGCGAGGTCGTGGGCCTGCTCGCCCCGCGCCACGACCGCATCGAGGAACGGCCCGAGCACCCGCTCCATGGCGGCCACGACAAACTCCTCGCGGTCGCGAAAGTGTACGTAGAATGCGCCGCGCGTGTAGCCGGCGCGGGCGCAGATGGAATCGAGGCTCGGCGCGTCGAGACCGCGCTCGGAAAACTCGGCGAGTCCGGCCCGCAGGAGCGCCTCGCGGGTCTCTTCCTTCGCGACCTCTCGAGGCCGCTTGCGCTCTGACATTGGCCTTGACATACCGCTTCGTATGTGGAGAATCAAGTCGGCACATACGCTCTCGTATGTGCCGACGCGCGCTTGGATTCGCTCCGGAGGATGCGTATGGCCGCCGCTCATCCCGTCTCGTCGATCTCCACCCCTTTTACCCCCGGAAGGGCGACACGCGTCCTCGCTTTGCATCTGCTTTGCCTCGTGCTCCCGCTCACCACGCTCGGCTTCCTCTCCACGGCGCCGCATCGCTGGTGGGGGGCATTGCTCTGGTTCCTCCCGCTTTTCGCCTCCGTCCTGTTTGACAACCTCTCGCCGCGCGAGCGGCGCCAACCCGCACCCGAGCTCCCCGCCTGGCCGTTCGATGCACTGCTGTACCTGCTGGTGGCGCTCCAGATCCTGAACCTGGGCCTGGCGGTCAAGATGGTGGCTGGGAACGGTTTTTTTCGAACCGACACGCTGGTGGCGTGGCTCCTCGTGGGTGTCAACTCGGGCTACTCCGGCATCGTGGTGGCGCACGAACTCATCCACCGCCGCGAGCGGCACATGCAGCTCCTCGGGCGGCTGCTCATGGCCAGCGTGCTTTACGAACATTTCTACACCGAACATCTGCGCGGCCACCACGCGCGCGTCGGTACGAAAAGCGACCCCGCGACCGCGCGTTTCGGCGAGACCTTCCACGCGTTCTTCCGGCGCACCGTCCCCGGGCAGTTCCGCAGCGCCTTTCAGCTGGAGAAGAAGCGCCTCGGCGACGAGGAGATGGGCTTGTTCGACCGCCGGCTCCTGCGCAGCCGGGTCGTCCACGGCTTGGTCGTCGAGTGGGGCGTCGCCCTCGCCATTGCAGCCTTCTGTGGACTGGGCGCTTTTGTGCTCTACGTAGGGCAGGCGGTGGTTGCGGTGCGGTTGCTCGAGGCCGTGAACTACTTCGAGCACTGGGGACTTGTGAGGACGGGCAAGCGCGTCTCGCCCGTCGATTCATGGGATACGGATTCCTGGTTCACGCTCTACACACTCGTCGGTCTTTCACGGCACGCCGACCACCACGCCTTCGCGATGCGTCCGTTTCAAGAGCTCCGTCACTGGGAGGAGAGCCCCAAGCTTCCGACCGGATACTTTGGGATGGTCGACATGGTGCTCTTCCGGAACCGCCGCTTCCGCGAGCTCATGACGGAAGAGTTGGGCAAGCGCAAGCTCGGCCCTTTCGCCTCCGAGGCTTCGGCCGCTACAGCGGCCTAAGAGACTGGGCCTTGATCACGGCGTAGAGCTTCGCGCCTCGCTCCAGTGCCAGCGCCTCGGCCGCGGCTCCAGTGACTCTCGCCACGAGCGGCTCGGCCCCCGTGTCGAGATGCACCAGCGCTTGGCCCGCTCTCACCTCGCACGACGTCACGGTCACCGCCAAGACGTTGCGCGCGGAAATCCGACCGAGCGGCTCCGCGGCGAGCAGGATTTCTTCAGCGCGCAGGCCAAGCCGCAGCCGCCCGCCGGCGGGAAGGTCCGCGGGGACCACGAGCCGCAGGCCCCGCAACGTCTCCACGAGCGCGCCGCCCACGCCGCGCGCCTCGAGCACGTTCTCGACGCCGAGCGCCTGCGCGAACGGGAGAACGGCCTGGCTCCACAGCACCTCCCGTGGCGGGCCGAGGGCGATCACGCGGCCCGCCGCGAGCACCACCGCGACGTCACCGATCAGCATCGCTTCATTGGGATCGTGGGTGATGTACAGCATCGGCAGCCCAAGCTCGTCGCGGACGCGCAGCAAGAAGGGCAGCACCCGGGTCCGAAGCGCAAGATCGAGAGCGGCAAGGGGTTCGTCGAGCAAGACGGCCCGCGGTCCGGACGCGAGCGCCCGTGCCAGGGCGACGCGCCGGCGCTCGCCCCCGGATAGCTCTTCCACGCGGCGACCCAGCAGCTCGCCGAGTTCCAGCACCTCGATCGCACGATCGAGAAGAGCCGCTCCCTTCGCGCCCGCGCGTCGCTGCCCGAAGCGAAGATTTCCGCTGACACTCAAGTGCGGCAGGAGCGTAGGGTCTTGAGGCACCCATCCGAGTCCGCGCGCCTCGACGGGCACGAAAAGTCCTCGCTCCGAGTCCTCGAGCCACTCTCCCGCGAAGCGGACGCGTCCGCGCATCTCCCTGCGCAGCCCCACAATCGCCTCGAGGAGCGTCGTCTTGCCCGCGCCGCTCGGGCCGAACAAGACCGCCACGCGCTCGCTCCACGCGGCGTCCACGTCGAGCTGAAAGCCGCGAGCGGTGCCGCGCAGCACAAGCTCGGTCTGGCTCATGACCGCGCTTTCACCCCCGCACGGGGCGCGCGACGCAGCCATCCCTCGGCCAAGGTGGTCGCGGCAAGCGCCAGAGCGAACGACGCGGCGCAAAGCGCGAGAGCGCCAGAATCATCTCCGAGCTGGATCCGTGACCAGATCCCGAGGGCGAGCGTCTCGGTCCTCCCGGGCTGGATCCCGGCCACGACGGCGGTGGCCCCGAACTCGCCTAGCCCGCGGGTGAAGGCGAGCACGGTGCCGTAGAGCACTCCGCGACGGGCGAGCGGCAGAGTGACACGAAAGAATGTTGATGCGCGCGTGTAGCCGAGCGACCGAGCCAGCTGCTCGAAGCGCGGCTCCACGTCCGCGAAGGCTTGTTCGCAAGCCCGCGCGAGAAACGGGAAGCCGACCAGCGCTGCCGCCAACGCGGCGGCCCACCAGGTGAAGGGCAGCTCGACGCCGAGCGCGTGGAGCAGCGGGAAAAACGGCCCGCGCCGTCCGAATAGGAGCAGGAGCCCGAGCCCCACGGCGACGGGCGGAAGCAGCATGGGCAGGGCGATGACCGCCTCGACCAGTGCTTTGCCCCGGAACTCTCGCCGCGCGAGCCAAAGACCAAGGCCCAGAGCGGGCAGGAATGCGAGGGCGATCGCGACGACCCCCACGCGTAGCGTGAGGGTGGCCATGGCGATGGCTTCGCCCCCGCTCATGGCGCGTCGGGAGAAGACGCCGCCTGGGCCGGCGGCGGCCGAAATCCTGCGGCATGCAGCGCGGCCAACCCGTCTTGACTCACCAGCAGACGCAAGAAGTCGTCCGCCAGCTCGGGTTGGTCGCCACCCACCATGACCGCGCCGACATAGACGATGTAGGGCTGTTCCGCGTCGGGCACGGCGAATGCGATGCGAGCCGTCTTGGCTACCCGTGCGTCGGTCACATAGACGATGCCGGCCTCAGCGTTCCCGGAATCGACACTCGCCAGCGTCGCTCGTGCGTCGTCCAGCACGACGGCACGCGCCTTCACACCCTCGGCAAGCCCGCGAGACGTGAGCCACTGGCGCGCGTAGCGCCCCACCGGTACCTCGGGAGCGGCGAGGGCAATCCGCTTGACCTCGGGGCGCAGAAGATCATTGGGCACGGCGAGAGGCACCGTGAGCTCGCGGGCGGCGACGACGACAAGCTGATTGCTCGCAAAAACCCGGCGTGTCTCAGGCCTTACGAACCCGTTTGCCTGCAGCCGGTCCATGGTCACGTCGTCCGCCGAGAGGAAGACGTCCGCCGGCGCGCCGGCCTGGATCTGCCGCGCCAGCGCGCTCGAGGCCCCGAACACGAGGTTGACTTTCCGGCCCTGGGCCTGCGTTTCGAAGCGCCGCGCCAGCTGGCTGACCGGCTCACGCAGGCTCGCGGCCGCCCAGATGTCGAGCACCGCGTCCGCGCCGCGAGCAGTCCCGCCCGAGACGCAGATCCCAAAGGCAAGGCACATGGCGAGCCCGCGCAGGGTGTGCCCTGGCTTTGTGACGCGCTGCATCGTGGAACCCTCCCCCGCGGCGCGACGCGCGCCTTGCGCCATGGTAAGCATTGAGCGATGCGTGCGCGCGCGCCCAGCCCGGCAGCCGGGAGAGCGCGGAGTTCGGGGGAAGATGAAGGTCCTGCTGATTATGTCTGGCCTCTCCGTCGCTCTGGTCGTGTTCGTCACGGCCTTCGGAATCGACGAGGGAGAGGTGGTGAACCTCTCGACCGTCGATGCGAGAGGCGCCCAGTTTGAGACCCAACTGTGGATCATCGAGCAGGATGGAAAGCTCTACCTCCGGGCGGGGCGCCCCGCGGCGCGCTGGCTCGCGCGGCTTCGCGCACACCCGGAGGTGAAGATCGAGCGCGGCGGAACGACCACCCCCTACCGCGCCGTGCCGCTGGACGATCCTGCGACGAGGGAGGCGGTGAACCGAGGCATGGCGGAGAAGTACGGCCAGGCAGACGGCTTGATCGCTCGGATTTTCGACCGTAGCCAAACCGTGCCGATCCGCCTCGAGCCGCTCGGGCCCGGCAAGCGCTCCGGCTCGGCCCACGCCCCGCCCGAGGGCGCCGCACGGTAGAATCAACTCCCCCGCATCGCGAGGTGCCCGCCATGTCTCAAGCCTCCGCACCCGGCCTCGACTTCTCTGCCCTCGAAAAACTCCTGGCGTCGCTCCCCCCGCCCAAGAGTGTCGCCGACCTTCGCGCGATGCTCGACGGACTTTCTCCCCTGATCAACGCCTCGCCGCCCACGGTGGGAACGCTGCATGAAAGGGTTCTGGTGCGCGATCTGCCCAGCGGGCGCGTCACCGCCGATGTGGCAGAGCCGGCCAGCGCAGGACCGCATCCCGTGCTCGTCTACCTCCATGGAGGAGGTTGGTGCTCAGGCAGCCCGCGCAGCCATCGCAAGCTCGCGCTCCGATTTGCGGAGGCCGGCTTCGTCGTCGTGAATCTTGGATATCGGCTGGCGCCTGAGGCACCTTTCCCCGGGCCGCTCGAGGACTGCCTGTTTGCGGTGCGCTGGGCCGCACGGCAAGCCCAGCGCTTCGACGGCGACCCTGCGCGGATGGCAATCGCGGGCGACTCGGCCGGTGCGAACCTCGCCGCCGCTGCGGCCATCGCCCTGGCGCAAGAGCGCGGGGAGGCGCGGCTCTCGGCCGCGCTGCTCTTCTACGGTGTATTCGACTTCCCA
>DATFYN010000278.1:0-3640 GCA_035315025.1 Myxococcota bacterium | reverse complement strand
CCACGTCACTGCGCCACCTCGGGCCGAGGGCCTTCGTTTCAGGGAGGTGAGTCTATGACCCGCTCGCTCGGCTTCGCCCCGCTCCGCCGGTGCCAATGATGCCGAGGCCCGAGAACACGTCCGGGTAAGTTTCAGGTTAGTCGTTCGGCCAGTCGTTCGTGCGGCAGTGTGCGGCATCGATCGCGCTCACCACCTGCAGGTAGCCCGGCCAGCCAAACCCGGGAATGAAACCCAGCCAGAACTTCCGCTGCGGAACGCCGGCCCAGCCCTTGTGGGCGTTCATCATCTCCCCCAGGCCCGGATGCCCGATCGAGGCCCACATCGGACCCTGGCCGCGGCACACGTGGGGTGGCGGCTGCGTTGCCTCGGCGATCGCCGTCCTGAGCTGGTCCTCGTTCGCCACGCCGTAGTACTTGCCACCCCCGCCCTCGGCCACACACTCGAGAGTGCTACGATCCTGCGACTCGATGTCGAGGCCCACCACGTGCACCTTGACGTCGATCCCCATGTTCGAGCGCACCTCCTGAGCCACCTTGCAGGGATCCGATTGACAGGTCTCCGCGCCATCTGAGACGAGCACGATGGTGGACTTCCCCGGAAGGCCGTGCAGGGCCTCCGCGGCCCGGCGCAGCGACGCACCGATAGGTGTCATCCCGCGAGGCTTCACCTGCGCAAGCTTGGCGCTGAACTCCGCGGGGTTCACCGGGCCGACGGGCTCGAGCAGCGTGATGTCCTCACAGTCCCTCTTCTGATACGGGTTCTGGGAGCCGTACACCAGGAGCCCGACGCTCATGTCGCTCGGCATGTTGTCCACGAGGTCCTTCACCACCCGTTGCGCCGCCTGCATCTTGACCTGCCCACCCATCTTGCCGGCCATGCTCCCGGAACTGTCCAGGATAATGAGCACATTCATGTGCTCCTCGTCCGGCTCACGAGCGGCAGCCGGACCGGGAACGAGCGTCCCCGAGAGGGCGAGGCTCAAGGCGAGCGCGAGTCCGCAATTCTTGTGCCCGTGCATCCCGTTTGGTCCTCCCTGCCTGCGGCCGTAGAATGCCGGCTTGCCCACAGTGCGAGCCGGTGCTCGCCGCGTGGCTGCAGGATGCACCATGCGCGATGCCATGGACAGTCCGCGGGACAATGCCCCCGATCCGATGATCGGCCGGCAGGTGCGCGATCTGCGGATCCTCGAGCGGATCGGTCGCGGCGGTATGGGCGCCGTGTACAAGGTAGAGCATGTCCTTTTGCGGGAGATCCGCGCCCTCAAGATGATTCGGGCAGAGCGCTTCGGCTCTGTGCCCCAAGCGCTCGAGCGTTTTCAGCGCGAGGCGCGCATCGCGGTGCGCCTGCGCCACCCGAATCTCGTCTTGATCTATGACTTTTTCATCGAGGGTGGCGACCAGTTCCTCGTCATGGAGTACGTGGTCGGCGAGAGCCTCGCGGCACGTATCCGAGAGCACGGTGCGCTTTCGATCGACGAGACGTGCAGCATCGGCATTCAGTGCTGCGCGGGCCTCGCCTACGCGCACGACATGGGCATCGTGCACCGAGACCTCTCGCCCGAAAATATCCTTTTGCGAGCGGGTCCCGACGCGTCACGGGTCAAGATCATCGACTTCGGCATCGCGCGCGCCGCAGTGTCGGAATCGGAGATGACCCTCGCCGGCGAGGCGACGCTCACCCGCGTCGGGGACTTCCTCGGAAAACCGCGCTACGCCTCGCCCGAGCAAGCGGGCAAGCTCCGCGCCGGAGAAACCCTCGACGCGCGCAGCGACCTCTATACGATCGGCCTCATCCTGTATGAAATGGTGACCGGCGATTTGCCTTTCCACTCGGACACGGAGATCGGCTACCTCTCCCTCCACGCGTTCGAACCGCCGCCCCCACCCACCCGGGTGCGTCCGGACCTTCCGATCCCGCCGGCGCTCGAGCAGGTCATCCTGCGTTGCTTGGAGAAGGACCGCGCGCGCCGCTTTTCGGACGCTCGGGCCCTGGCCGCCGCTCTTGAGTGGGCGTGGCACTCCGGAGATCCGAGGCTCGCGCCCTTCCCACTCGCTGCGCCGACCAGCCCGGAGGAAACGCGCCTCTTCGAGCCGGTGGACACCGCCCAGTGGCGTGAGGCAGCGCCCAGACGCTCCGCAGCACAGGACGACCCCGGTGAGGTTGCCCGGGAAGGAGCCAGCGGCATCGCTCCGCTCGTCGGCCTCGCGCTCCTTGCCGGCGTTTTGGCGGGTATCGCGGTCTGGTGGTGGACCGGAAGCCGCACGATCCCCGCGCACGAGCCTCCCGGACTGCTCGCCAGCGCGCCCTCGGAGGGCGAGCCCGCCAAGAGTCCGCCCGCGGAACCGAGGCCCGAGCCGCCGACTGAGCCGGCAGCAAAAGCCCAAGCAGCATCGGTGGAGCCTCCTCCCAAGCCGCGACCGGCCGCAGCCCCGCCCCCCGCTGCCGCCACCACCAGCAGCCCCGCACCGCAGGCGCCGGCCCACGTCCCTGCGGCGCCCGCACACGCGCCGACGCCACCGGCGGCGAGTACGCCTGCGGTCCCCCGGCTCGCCTCGAGCGCCCCCGCGCCAGCGAAGGCAACGCCGCCGTCGACCATCCGGGCCGCTGTCAGCGCTCCGCCCTTCGCGGACGAAGCGGAGATGCAGCGGTCCTTTGAGGAAGCGGTTCGCTTCGAGGAGTCGCACGACGCCGCGGCGGCGATCGAGAGCTGGAAGCGCTTCCGGGGGCGCGGCCCGACGCGTGAACTCGATGAAGAGGCCAAGCGTCACATTACCCGCCTGACGCTCGCGGGATTGAAGGACGTCCGTTAACCGCAGTCTCCCGCGATCCGGGCCATGCGCGTGGCCCGGATTGACCGGCGGCTTGTCGTCCTTCAAGATTCCGCCTAAATCGCAGTCAATGCCCAAAGGAGGGATCGATGCCCAAGCTTGCGGGAACGAAGACCCATGACCACCTGAAGGAAGCCTTCGCCGGCGAATCCCAGGCGAATCGCCGTTACCTGTACTTCGCGCGCCAGGCCGACATCGAGGGTCATCCCGACGTCGGCGGGCTCTTCCGCGACACCGCGGAAGCCGAGACCGGTCACGCCCACGGCCACCTTGATTTTCTCAAGTCCGTCGGCGACCCGGCGACGGGAAAGCCCATCGGCAGTACCGACAAGAACCTTGCAGCCGCCGTTGCCGGCGAGACTTACGAATACACGGAGATGTACCCGGGTATGGCCCGCACGGCACGCGAGGAGAAGCTCGACGAGATCGCGGAGTGGTTTGAGACCCTTGCGAAGGCCGAACGGTCCCACGCGGGCCGCTTCCAAAAGGCGCTCGACACGCTCGCCAAGCTCTAGCGCTCGCTCCACACGCCCAAGAGGCGCACGGCGTGCGCGTGCGCGGAGGCCTCATGCAGGTCACGCGGGCCGATCACCCGAGCGCTGAGCTCGGGTACAGTCACTCGGCCTACCTCGACCCCGCCGCACTCGGCCGCGAGCTGCGGCGTGTGGCCGAGGTGTGCCATCAGTGCCGTCGTTGTCTTCCGCTCTGCGGATCGTTCCCGACGCTGTTCGACCTGGTCGACGCCACCGACAACGAGGTGGCCGGGCTCACCGACGCGGGCCTCGAGCGCGTGAATGAACTGTGCTTCCACT
>DATFYN010000277.1:0-17623 GCA_035315025.1 Myxococcota bacterium | reverse complement strand
TCTTCGAGCTGGTTCATCCGCTGCTGCATCTGCTGGAGCTGGTTCTGGACATCGTCGGCGGCGGCCAGCTGCGGTGCGCTGAGCGCTCCGAGCGCCGCCAAGGTCAAGAGTTTGCGATGCCATCGCATGTGAGTACCCCCTCCACGGGTTGTTAACGCACTTCTGCCGTCACGGACAAGGGCCGTAGGTTGCCGATGTGCAATCGGCTTGCCACTGCAGGCTTTAAGTACATGATCCCAGAGCGGTTCGCAGCCGGAAAATTGCCAGAATCCACGCCAAGGCCTGCCCATTTTCCTGGCAAGCTCCTGGCAAGCACGCCTACACTGGTCGAGGCGGCAGCGTGGCGTGGCGCCACAGGGCATGCTCGTCTAGAAAGCTGAGGGTCCTGGGACACGGGGGGCTGCCACTGTGCCGAGCCTCGGCCAACCAGCGCAGATCCGCTGCGGTGTCGAGGTCAAAGCCCCCGGCCAAAACCCGCGCTCGCAGGCCGAGGCGTGAGGCGCTGGCGAGGGTGTCGGCGACCACCGAGCCCGTGCTCATCGGATGGTCGAAGAGCGCAGGCGCAGGAGTCCGAAGCCCGATCAGGTTGTAGCCTCCGTCGAGGTCTGGTGAAATCACCACATCTACCCACTGCAGGCTCGCAAGGGCTTCTTCGATCGTGCCTGGGCCAAGGGCAGGGCTATCGCTTCCGCGGAGCAGTACCGGGCTGAAGCCGCCGGCTGCGGCCTCGGAGACCGCCCAGCGCATACGCTGCGCAAGATCCTGCCCACACTGCGCAACGACGCGAAAAATGGGCGGGGCGCGGCGCGCGATCTCTCCGCAGGCCTCTGCGGGATGAACCGCCACCACCGCGTCCAGTCCGAGGCATTGCGCACTCTCAGCCGTCGTCTCGAGCACATCGTCGAGAAGGCAGGCGTAGAACTCTGCGGCCTCGGATGGCGAAAACGGAGGTGTCATGCGCGTCTTGACGAGGCCCGGCCGCGGCGCCTTGGCGAAGACGAGGATCACACCCTTCACGACGCAGCCGCGGGCGCAGGCGAAACGAAGGGCAGCGCCACCACCCGTCCCGGGCCGGCCCCGACCGTCACGATGGTGCCGGGTTCCGCGTGCTGCCGGCGGACAAAAGCAAGGGCGATCGGCCCAGCGGACGGCGAGTGCACCGCGCTCGTAATCTCACCCACCGCTTCCCCGGAGACCTTGACCGCGTCGCCGCGCTGCGGCGCGCTTCCCGCATCCGTTGCGATCCCGACGAGAAGATGCGCGACCTGCCCGCGGGAGCGAAGACGCGCGATGATCTCTTGTCCCGTGTAACAACCTTTGGTGTAGGAGATCGCACGCTCCAAGCGCACCTCGGGTGGAAGCACGTCCTCGGAGAGCTCCGCATGAAGTCTCGGGATGCCCGCTTCGACGCGCAGAATCTCGAGGACCTCATCGTCCCCTGCGAGGAGCCCATGGCGCGCACCTGCGGCAAGAAGTGCCTCTCGCACGCGGCCTTGCGCGGCAGCGGGTCCGGACAGGAAGAACTGCAGCGCGCGCTCCCCCGTCCAGCCGAAGGCGCACAGGACGACGTGCACTCCTACGATCCGCGCATCCACACACGCGTCGAGGGAGAGCGCGGCCGCCGCGGCCTGGTCGGCGGGCGAGAGGACGTCGCACACGAGAGAGAGGGCCTTCGGCCCCTCGATGCCAAGACGTCCGATCTCGTGACTTCGGTCCACGAGCTTCACGTCATCGGCAATGATCAACTTTGCGAGGCGCTCGCGGACGACGGCGATCTCGGCTTGCGGGAGCTCGAGCCATAGCTCCTCGGGTCGCAGGAGCACGTGGAGGTCGGCGACGATTCGGCCCTTCGGGGTCAAGAGCGTCGCGTAGCAGCCCGAAGCTCGGGGACCGGGCTCAAGACGTGCCACGTCGTTGCTGATCATCCCATTGAGCCAGCGCGCGCGGTCAGCCCCCTGAACCGCAAGCACTCCACGCGCGGGAAAGTCGAAAAGACCCGCGCCCCTGCGCACCCGCGCCGCCGCGTCTTGCGCTCGCACTAGCGCTCCTCCCTCCCGGACGGGTCCGGAAGCTGCGGCCCGGGCGCGCGCGCTAGGGGCAGGAGGAGCGGGCCGTAGAGTTCTTCGGCCCGCGCCTCCTGTTGCTTGCGCCACTCGGAAAAGCGGGCGCGTGCTGCGTCGCAGTCGTGCTCGTTGTCGATGTCGACGGCGCAACCGCCGACGTCGGTCACCACAAACCGCAGCGAGGCGCGCACAAGCGAGCCGAGCGTGCCCTCGACCCGCGCAATCGAGAGCCATTGGCGCAGCCAGTCCGCGAGCCTGCGCAAGCCCGAGCGGTCCGCGACGCCGGCAAGGTGCATCAGTGCGTAATAGAAGAGGATCCGCAGCCCGCCCTGCTCCGCCCGCAGCAAGCGGATCGCCAGGCCCAGGATCTGGCCCCACTGCCGCTGGTAGCGGTGCTCGTACAGGTCCTCGATGTAGTGACGGTTCAAAAGACGCGCCGGCTTTGCCAGATGCAGGTTGCTCTGCCGGAAGCGGCCTTCTCGGAGATTGAAATACGCCATGCGGATTCCAGGCTCGCCCTCGGTGGGATAGAAGGGCGCCATCGACTCTTCGGTCACGAGCCCGGCCGCGTAGTCGCAGCCGAGCTCCATCCCGCGTCGGATGAACTCCGAGATCTCCTGCGCCGTCGCGAAGGGCAGATCGGCGGAGAGGTAGACGACGCGCTGGTCGAGGTCACTCCCCACCGGATCGCGGCCCTCGGGCGGAGCCCCCGGTAGAGCCCGCCGGAAACTCTGCCAGGCGTTCTCGTAGAGGTTCCGGAACTGAGGGACAATGTGGAGAGGCTTGCGAATCTCCGCTGCGACATCCTCGCGGCCGAGGGCGGCCGCAAGGCGGTCCGAATCGCCCACAACCCATACCTCGGACACTTCGGGAACACGTTGCAGCGTCGCCACCACGTGGGCGACCAGCGACCGGCCCCCGATTTCGAGATAGACCTTGCTTTCTCCGTGGACGGCCTTCGCCGCCCGGCGGTCACCGGCAGCCACGATTGCCGGGACGGCTCGCGGCTCTTCGCGCACGCCTGCCTCCGAGCCTTCCGGCCTCTTTCTAGCGGGGGTTCTCGTCGAGGATGAAGATCACGCGGAGGGTGACGAGGAACTCGGTGATCTTGCCGTCCTCCACGCGGGCTTTCTCCTCGACGACCTGAAGCCCGGTGATGTTGCGCAGCGTCTTGCGCGCCCGCTCGAAGCCGCGCTGGATGGCGTCCTGCCAGCCGATCGGCGAGGCGGCGGTGATGGTCGAAACCGAAGCGATGGCCATTGGGTGATGGACTCCCTACCAGTGGAGGACCGTCTCAGGTGCCATGTCGAAGACGAGCCGCAGCCGCACGCGGTACTCGGCGATCTCGCCTTCCTGAATCTTGACGCGCTTCTCGATCACCTCGATACCGGTGATCCCGCGCAGCGTACGGTTCGCCCGCGCGATCACCTCCTTCGCCGCCTGCTCGAAGCCTTCGCTCGACGAACCGATCAGCTCGTTGACCTTGCTTACCCACATGGGTGCACAAGGCGAGCGTACTCGACACCCGCCTTCTCCTCGATTCGCACCGAGCCCTCGTCGACCAGAATGTCGAGGTGACCGATCACCTCCGAGAGCACGAGGAAGAGCTGCGTCGCGTAGTGGCGCGGGAACATCTGGGTCGCGAGATCGAAGGCCGTGCGCGGTCCGGCGGCCAGCATGCGCGCCAGCTGGAGCGCCCTTCGCTCGTGGTGCAGGCGGTAGCCGGCGATCAGCTTGCGATGGTCGAGAATCACGTCCCCGTGCGAGGGGAAGGTGATCTCGCACTCCAGCGCCTCGACCTTGACGAGCGATTGCATGAACCGAGCCAGGCTCTTCGGCCGCGGCTCGCTCTCGCGCTTGGGAAAAGCAAGAAGAGGGACAGGCGAGATGTCCGTGAGCAGATGATCGCCGGAGAAGAGTGCCCGCGTATCGCGCTCGTAGAAGACGATGTGACCCTCGCAGTGACCAGGCGTCTCCATGACCTCGAAGGTCCAGTCGCCGATCTCGACGCGGTCGCCCTCGCCGAGAACGACGTCCACCTCCATCGGATCTTGGAGCTGTTTGGAGAGATCGCTCATGCCCCCGTCGCTCCGCGCGACCTCGGGAGGTACCCCCCAGCGCTCGAACGCAGCGAGAATCCGTTCGTCGCGCTGTGCGGAGGGCGACCAGTGGGTCTTCATGCGCTCGGCCTCGGGCTCCGAGGCGTAGACCGTTGCGCCCGAGATTTCGCGCAGACGCAGTGCCTGGCCATAGTGGTCCATGTGGGCGTGGGTCACGAGGATGCGCCGCACTTGCTCGAGGGAGTAGCCGTATTCCTTGAAGCCCTTGCGCAGGGCCTCGAAGGCCGCGGGCGATTTCACCCCGGTATCGATCAGGGTGAGCTCACCGCGGCGGGTGGAGTCCTCGATCAGGTAGGAGTTGATGTCCCCGACCGGGAAAGGGGTGGGCGTCGGGATGCGCATCACCCGGCCGAAGCGGTGCTGGTCGGCGTAGCCGATGGAGCCGCCGGGCGCTCTCGTCTCCGTCATCGCATTCCTCGCCCGGCGATCCTACTCCTCCCCTGACGGCCGATCCACCGGCCCGGGGGACGAGCGCTGGCTCAAGCACCGCCGGGAGAACACCGATCGCACCCCAAGCGGCGCGAAATGGCGCCCTCGAGGAGCGATGCGCGTTCTCTGTCTCACGGTGGGCCCCGACTCAGAGCCGAGCAGCCGCTTTCGCATCCACCAGTGGCTGGAGCCGCTTCGGGCAAGCGCTATCGAGGTCGAGATCCGGCCGCGGGCAAGTCGGCGCTATCTCGAGCTTAGCTATGGGCTCCATCCGTTTCCGGGCCCCATTCGGGCGGGCTGGGCCGCGCTTCAGTTCGCCCGCGTCTGCCTGCGCCGGCTGTGGGATCTGTGGGACGCGCGGCGCTACGACCTCCTCCTGCTGCAGAAAGAGACCTTCCCATTCGGGATGGAACGTCTCCTTTCCCACTTCGGTCTTCGCCCGGTGTTCGACTTTGACGACGCGATCTACCTAAGACCCGACCTGGCCTATGGCCTCGGGCGCCGGCTTCGGACTTTCGCCGATGCGCTCACGCGCCGGGACCGCGCGCTCCCCGCACTTCTCGCGCGCTGCCACAGCGTGCTTGCAGGGAGCCCAAACCTCGCAGCCTATGCCGGCGCATATTGCGAACGCGTTCGCCTGCTCCCAACAGTCGTGGAGACCCGAAGCTACCGGGTCCGTCCGGTACGCAGAACGGGACCGCTGACCATCGGCTGGATCGGTGCGCCGCCGAACGTGGTCTATCTCGATCCCTTGCGACCGGTGCTAAAGGAGCTGGCCGAGCGCTTTCCCCTGCGCCTTTTGCTCCTCGGCCCCGCGCACTTCGAGTGCCCGGGGGTCGAGGTTCGCTGTCGACCTTGGAGGCACTACGCCAGCCTCGAAGACGAGGTGAGCGACCTGAATGCCTTCGACATTGGCCTTATGCCCCTGCGCGATGATGCCTTTGCCGCCGGGAAGTGCGCGCTCAAGGCCATTCAATATATGGCGTGCGGAATTCCCGTCGTCGCAAGCCCGGTGGGCGTAAATGCCGAGGTGGTTCGCGACGGCGTGTGTGGTTACCTCGCGCGCTCGCCCATCGAGTGGTACGAACGCCTTTCCGCGCTGCTCGCAGACCCCGACCTGCGCCAACGCATGGGACAGGCCGGGCGCGCTCGCGCCGAGGCCCACTACTCCATCCGCGCCGCACTTCCCGTATTCGTGGAAGCGCTCCGGGAGGCTGCCGCGGCGCAACCGGGGAAGCGCCGCGCGAGGGCTTCGACGATCAGTTCCACCGCCTGCGCAGGCGAGAAGCTCCCGGTGTTGATCGAGAGGTCGTAGAACACCGCATCGTCCGGGTTGCGGTCGAAGTGGTGACGCAGGAACGCCATCCGATCGGCATCCTCGGCCTCGAGCAGTCGAAGCCCTTCTTCCTCCCCCTTCCCTCGGACGCGGGCGAGCTGCGCCGCGCGTCCCTCGCGCGGCGCCACCAAGAAGACCCGTAGCGCCCGCGCGGGCGATAAGATGAAGCTCGCTCCCCGGCCCAAGATGACGGCGCCCCCCCGCTCGCCGAGGGTTGCGATGACGCGCACGAGCGAGCTCAGGTATTCGGCCTCGGTCACCATGCGGCCCCGCAACGCGTCGACGGCGTAGCGCTCGATCACGTTTCGCACGTGCTCGTCAAGACCTTCGACCAGCTGTCGGGCGACGCCTTGCTCTCGGGCGATCTGGTCCACGATCTCAATGCCGAAATAACCGTAGCCCAGCCGCTCGGCGAGCCGGCGCCCGATCTCTGCGGCACCGGAATGGGGAAGCCGCGAGAGGGCGACGCAGGGATTCGGCGGTGCCGTTCGAGACGATCCGCCCTGCATCCGCCAGAATCGCACCTGGCGCTCGACAATTTCGTGGATGCCGTGAGCCATGCGTCTCGACCTCCTCTTTCCCCTCTTCCGCCATGCTCGCCAACCCGCTGCGAAGGCTACCTTCGACTTCTCGTTCGCGCGGGGCCGAGTCGCGACGGGCCGCCCCAAGGGGCGGGCAGCCCGTCATCGAAAAATCCAGGTGGTGGAGCCGAGCGGGATCGAACCGCCAACCTCTGCGTTGCGAACGCAGCGCTCTCCCAGTTGAGCTACGGCCCCGAAACGTGTGGGCCGCGACGGTAGGCCCGGGCCCGGGGTCCGTCAAACGAAGCGCGGAAGCTAGAGAATTGACGCCTGCCCGCTGGACGCCGGGCGACTCCCGGGGCAGGCTCTGGGGAGTGATCGAGATCCGGCGCATTCTCGTTCCGATCGACTTCTCGCCCAATGCGGCAGCGGTCATGGAATGGGCCGCACACCTGGCCAAGGAGCATAGGAGTCGGCTGATTCTCCTCCACGCCTATCACCTCCCCGTCGAGTTCCAGCAGCTCGAGGCCGCGTATCTTCCGCCGGACTTCTGGGTGAACGTGAAAAGCGAGGCCGCGGCCTCGCTGGAGCGCTACGCCGCGCCCCTTCGGGCGCAGGGGATCGAGGCCGAGTGCGTGGTGCGCGAAGGCTATCCCGCTACCGTGATCGAAGAGGAGGCCGTGGCGAGCGGGGCGGACCTCATCGTCATCGGAACCCGAGGCCTCTCCGGTCTAAAGCATCTTCTGCTCGGCAGCATCGCCGAACGGGTCGTGCAGCGCGCCCCCTGTCCCGTCCTTAGCGTGAAGCAGAGAAGCTAATACCCGGCAAGGCTCCCTCTCGCTCAGGCGAGGCCGAGCTGACGGTCCACAGCCTCGGCGTCGAAGTTCTCGAACTGCAAGATCTTCAGCTCCTCGAAGGCTGCACGCACACGGGGTGTCAGGAGCCCGAGGCGCCGAATGTTGGGCACGACCCGCATGAAGAGGAGCTGGCGAAAAAGCTGCATGACCGGCGATGCGAGGATCACCTCGCGGCCGGCCTTCGCATCGAAACCGAAGGAGCGCAGCACATCCTCACCGATCAGCCGGTCGCGCATCAGCTCGCAGGCCTCGATCGTGAAGTCCTCGCGGTCGCGCCGCTCGTTTTCCGGCATGTCGATGTAGAAGTCGCGAAGCGAGAGCACGCCGAAGGCCACATGACGCGACTCGTCGCGCATCACGTAGCGGATGAGCTCCTTGATGAGCGGCTCGCGGGCCATCTGGTACATGTTCCCGAAGGCCGCCATGGCGAGCCCCTCGACCAGAATTTGCATCCCGAGGTATTTAAAATCCCAGCGCGAGTCCTGGAGAATCATGTCCAGGAGCTTCTTCAGGTTCTCGTTGATCGGCCATTCCCATTCCAGCTTTTCACGGAGGTAGCGGCTAAACACCTCGACGTGTCGCGCCTCGTCCATGGTTTGGCTCGCGGCGTAGTACTTGGCGTCGATCCAGGGCACGGCGCCCACGAGCTGGGAGGCGGTAATGAGGGCGCCTTGCTCCCCGTGCATGAACTGGGAGAGCGACCAGGAGAGCTGAGCGTGCTGGAAGTGCCGGACCTCCTTCGGGGTGAGTTTGCGGAAGGGTGCCCAGTCGGCGAGAGGATTGAAGGACTGGGGAATAATCTCGCTCTCGGGATCGACGGGGGTTTCCCAGGCGAGCTGCTGGGTCCCGTTCCACTGCTCGCGCTTGGCCTTCTCGTAGAGGTCCCTTAGGCCCTCCTTCACGCAGCCGTAGTTCCAGACATAGCTCGTGTCGAAGGAGGTCAGGATGGACTCGAGCTCCGAGTCGATGGATCCATTCTCGGACGGTGCGCCCGCGAGCATCGGGGTCATGGTCTCTCCTAGGCCGGCCCCGGGGCGAAGGTCTCTTCCCTCCGGGGGCAGAAGCATGGGTGGAAAGCACGGCGGAATAGCCAGTTCTCAGTGTAATCAGAATCTGACGTCAGATTCAACTTATTTCTTGCGATCCTGTCGTATAGAATGGGACCAATGCCCCTTGCGAAGCCCCGGCCGAGCCGCGTACCCAGGACGCCCCAGCAGGCGAGGAGCCGCCGCACCCGGGAGCGGATCCTCGAGGCTGCGGTCGCCTGCTTCGAGGAGACGGGCTTCGACGAGACCACGACGACGCAGATTGCCCGCCGGGCGGATCTCGCGGTGGGGAGCCTGTACGGCTACTTCCACGACAAGCGCACCATCCTTCTCGAACTCCTCCACGGCACGGTGGAGGAGATTGCGGATCTCGTGGTCCGAGAGCTCGATCCCGAAAACTGGCGCGGGCCAGACCTGCGCCCGTCGGTAAGGGGCCTCGTCCACCGAATCGTTCACGCCCAGACCATCCGTCCCGGCGTGCAGCGCATCCTCTGGGAGCGCTTTTTCAAGGACCCGGACTTTCGGGCGGTGCTTCTGCGGATCGAGACCCGGGTCCGTCGTGCCCTCGAGACGCTCCTTGCGAGACTTCTTGCAGAGGGCCGGGTGCGCGTTTCCGATCCCGCAACCGCCGCCTTTCTGATCCACGCCGCGATCCAGTGGACCACCGTTCGGCTCACCCTCGGGGACGCCGAGGTCGACGCCGATCGGGCGATGGACGGCGCGGCGGAGCTCGTCTCGCGCTTCTTGTTTGAGAACGAACCGCAGACGTGACGCAAACGCCGTATTGACCTCATGGCTTCGCCACGGGGGCGGCCGACTCTTGGGTCATGCACAGGCGACGTACCGAAGCCGCGCCCAGGCCTCGCGGCTTCCGCGCAAAGGGCCCGGGCTTTCTCGTGTGGGACCAGGACGAACGAGCGCTCCGCGCGTGGGCCTCGGAGCTGCGTCGGGCTGCTCCTCTTCCTGCCGCGCTCAGAATGAGATGCGGAAATGCCACGGTGCCGCGTCACGAGCGGGAAGGCAGCGCGCCCAATCGGTCCGGCAAATCCATCGATCGGAGCCTTGCGGAGCCATCGCATCCCGGCATCGGGCAAGAGCAACTCCTCAATTTCTGTGTCGGGTGACGCTCCGCCAGGAGACGATGCTCGCTTGGAATCCTGCCGCCGCAGGACCCTATTCTTTCTTGAGCCGCGCGCGAGCGATCCGTCCATAATGAATGTTGGGGCGAGTGATCGGGCTCGGAGACGACGGGCCTTGGGGGAGGTCGAGCGTCATCGGACACCAGGTCTTCTCCACTCAAAGCAAGGGGAGAGGCTCCGCGCGGGAGCTTTCGAGTGAGCGGTGTTCGGGGCGCGTGCCCAAGACCGCTCCGCGTCACCGAAGATCGTGCGCGAGACTTTTGGCGCTCTTCGTCCTCCTGCCTGTGTGGTCCGCGCAAGGCCAAACGGCCGATCCCACTGGCGGGACACCGAGTGCGGGCGCAGCGGCCGATTCCGCAGACGACTCGCTCACAGCGATCGACCGGGAGCTCACGAACCCGATCAGCACCACCACGAACTTCAACCTCCGGACCACGACGTACTGGCTCTCGGCGGTGGCGTTCCGCACGCAGCGCGTCGAGCAAACCATTGAGGTCGAGCCGCTTTTCCCCTTCCAGCTGACCGATTCCCTGTGGCTCATGACGAAGCCGAAGATCAACCTCCTCGACTCGAAGCCCTACGACAACAATGGGGAGATCGATCGCTCGATCGGAGTCGGCGACCTCCAGATTCCCGTGGTCCTCGTGCCCTCGGCGGAGCACTGGCTCTTCGGGACAGGCCCCACCTTCGTTCTCCCCACCGCGACGAGCGATCAGCTTGGCGATGGGAAGTGGGAGGTGGGACCGGCCGCGGTGGTGGGCTATCGCTCCTCCCGTTGGCTCGCCGCCGTGTTTGCGCAGCAGTGGTGGTCCTTCGCAGGTTCGATGTTCCGGAAGGACGTGAGCAAGTTCAACGCTCAGTACTTCCTCTCGTACTTCTTGGACGATGGTTGGAGCATCGGAATGTCTCCGACCATCCAAGTGAACTGGAAGGATGCGAAGAGCCAGCAGCTGACACTCCCGATCGGGCTCGGCGTGGGCAAGGTCCTAAAGTTCGGGGAGGGCATCGTTCTCAAGCTTGGGGTCGAGATGGACTACATGGTGATCCGGCCCGACAACTTCGGTCAGCGCATGAGTCTTCAGTTCAAGCTCACGCCCGTCCTGCCAGCGCTCCATCACGGGCCGATCTTCGGGGGCTCATAAAAGACAACGGCGCAGACCTGCGCGCAGGCTCGGTTTCGCCGCCGCGCAGAGCTTGCGGCGCTCCAAAAGGCTTACTTCGGAAGGATAATGGACTGGTACTCCACGTAGGGATCGATGCCCTCGGGTCCGAGTTCACGCCCGATTCCGGACTGCTTGAACCCACCGAAGGGAGCTCGGAAGTCGAGGAGCATGGAGGAGTTCACCGTCACGCAGCCGGTTCGCACCTGGCGCGCCAGGGAGGCGGCACGCTCCACGTCTTTTGTCCAGACCGATCCACACAAGCCGTAGGGCGAGTCGTTCGCGATCGCGACGGCCTGGTCCTCGCTTTCGTAGGGAATGACGACGAGGACGGGGCCAAAGATCTCTTCGCGCGCGATCTTCATCCGGTTATCGGCTTGTGCGAACACGGTGGGTTCGATGAACCACCCCTTTTCGAGGTGCGCGGGACGACCGCCGCCGCACACGGGCTTGGCGCCGGCCTGCTTACCCGCTTCGAGGTAACCCTCCACACGGTCTCGCTGCCGCCGGCTCACCACAGGCCCCACGTTGGTCTGCGGGTCGAGGGGATCGCCGACTTTCATCCCGCCGACGGCTGCGCCCAGAGCGTCCACAATCTCGTGGTAGCGGGATCGCGGTGCGAGGATCCGTGTCTGCGCGCCGCAGGCCTGACCGTTGTTCAAAAGGGCGGACATCAAGAGCTGCTGCATCGACGCAGCGAGGTCCACGTCTTCGAGCAAGATGGCTGCCGACTTCCCTCCGAGCTCAAGCGTGCAGCGTTTGATCTGCTCGCCGCACAGGGCACCAACACGCCCGCCTGTAACGGTGCTTCCCGTGAAACTCACCTTGTCGATGCCGGGGTGCCGGACGAGATACTCGCTCGTCTCCCGACCTGCCGTCACGATGTTCACGACCCCGGGCGGAATCTGTGCTTCTTCGATCGCCTCGGCCAACAGATAGGGGTCGAGAGCGGTCTCCGGCGAGGGCTTGAGCACGAGGGTGCAGCCCGCTGCGAGGGCTGGCCCGAGTTTCATGGCCATGATGAAGAGCGGAACGTTCCATGGGATGATGCCCGCGCATACACCGACGGGGGTGCGCCGGACCCGCACACGGCCGCCGATCGCACCCGCCCGCTCGTCCTCCCACAGGTATTTTTGCGCGAGATCGGCGTAGGTATCGAGCACCATGGTCGAGGCGAAGACCTGCGCGAGGAGCGACTGCTGCGCGGGGCAGCCGTTTTCCCGGGAGATCAGCTCGGCGATTTTTGGCCCCCGCGCCTGCAGCGCCTTCGACAGACGACCGATCGCACGGGCGCGCTCTTCCGGTGCCCAGCCCGGAAAGGGACCGTGTTCGAAGGCACGGCGCGCCGCGGCCACCGCGCGATCCACGTCAGCGGGTGACGCTTCGGGAACGCGCCCGATGGGCTCCTCGGAGGCCGCACCGATGACCTCGATTCTCCCGTGGCCCTCGGGGCGAACCCACTCGCCTCCAATGAAAAGATCCGATCTCTCGAAGAAGCTCGGCTGCTCGGGCATGGTTCCGCCACCTCATCTCGCTTTTGGTCGGGGGATATAACCAGCTGGGGTCACCGAGCGTCAAGACCTCTTTCCAGCCGTGGGAACGCGCGTCTCGGCGATACCGCGGAGCGAAAGAGAGCGAATCCAGCGTCGGCGCTGTCACACGCGTAGGCTGTCGTCTCGCCATGGGGCCGAGCGTCGCCAAGGTCATCCTCACACCCCAAGGCGGGATGGCGCGAGCATCGGCACCGGCACATCCCGGATGGTCTCACGGGAGCGCTTGGATTTGTTCGGGCGGTCTCCCCTTGCTAGAGGAGGCACGGGGCCTCTTGTGCAGGGTCTCAGGTCGAGCCTTGCCCTTCTTTCGCCCGCAGGAAATACGAATGGCCGGCTGGCGACAAGGATCTGAGATCCTCACCGCGATTTTTCTGGCGCTTGTCGTCACATCCCGGGCGGTCTTCGCCGACGACACCCCGGACCCATCGTCGTCAAGTACGCAGGAAACCGATTCTCAAAGCCTGCGACGCATCTACTGGGACGACGGGCTCCGCTTTCGTATTGGACGCAAGCCGCCTGTCCCCGAGGATGGCCTCACCGAGTCTGTGGGGGAGGAGCGTTTCTGGATCACCGGCAAGGTCAATGTCGGCCTCCAGGTCGATTCCGACAACTACGTCACGAGTGACGGTCTCGAACACGTCGAGAGCGGTTGGGAGGTCCGTCGTTTCAAGCTCGGCGTGGCAGGAGAGATCCATGCGCTCGGCAGCCCTTTGTATGCCATGAATTTCGAGCTCGCGGGAACGAAGCCACAGTGGGCCGACACGTATTTGTTGTGGCAGGGGCTCCCCTGGATCGGCAGCCTCAAGGTCGGCAACTTCGACCCGCCGTTCTCCCTCGAGGCGCTGATCAGCAGCCGCGACGTGACCTTCATGGAGCAGGCCTCGCCCGTTGCTGCCTTCGCTCCGGGTCGCCGCATCGGAGTGGCGATCGGGACTCCCGTATGGGACGAGAGCGTGACCTGGTCCGTAGGACTCTTCACAGCAGTGCAGACCCAAGACGTAGGGGACACGACCCGCGATGCCGGCCGGATTGCGGGCCGGGTCACGTGGCTCGTGTCCCGTGATGCGGCTGCGCGCCGCTGGGTGCATCTCGGCCTTAGCGTGACCGCCGTCGCGAGCCAGGACAGTCTGGAATACCGCTCGCGCCCCGAGAGCCACCTGGCCCCCTACCTGGTCGACACCGGCACCCTCCGCGCAGGAGAGGCGGAGCTCGTCGACCTCGAGGCCGCCTGGGTGGAAGGCCCATTCTCGCTGCAGTCCGAGGTCCTTCACTCTTTCGTCGATCAACCCGGAGCGAGTCCCCTCAACTTCGGCGGAGCCTACGTCAATGCGAGCTGGTTTCTCACCGACGAGTGTCGTCCTTATGATGCGACACGGGGCATCTTCGGTCCGGTCACGCCCCGGCAGGCCTTCTCTCTGCGTGGACCCGGCTGGGGGGCGTTCGAGTTTGGAACCCGTCTCTCGTATTTGGACCTCACGAGCCAATCCGTTCACGGAGGCGTGATCCACGGCGTGACAGGAGACCTCACTTGGTACCTGAATCGCCATTGGAAGACGAAATTCGAATACGGCTTCGAGGCGATCCGCAGCGGAGCTTCCAACGGAAACCTGCAGTTCTTTCAGCTGAGATTCCAAGTCGACTATTAGCCGGGTACGAAGCCAGGTCTTCTGCGGCATCCTTCGCGTGCTTGCAGCGAAGGGAGTACCGGACAGCGGGTAGTTCCGCCCAGATCCTCGGGACTCTGCGGGATTCCTGGCCACTCCGCGCGTACGACGGCCACCACGAACCGGGAGCGCGGGCATCCCCACTGCTTGTCATGTTCCGAAGGTGAAGAGGCCAGAGACTTGCAATCTCATGAGAGATGCGGCTCCAGGGGAGTCTCCTCGACGCCCCTGGAGCCGCTCGGTCGAACTACGGCAAATAGTACCGGAAGGAAGTCATCACGATGTGGTCATGGCCTGCGGGAGAAAGACCGTTGAGACCTGCCCATGCATCTCGGTGCACGAACGAATAAGACATGCCGACGGCAAGGGTTCCAGCGGGCCCTCTGTAAAAGCGGTACCAGAAGCCGGGCTGGATCTGCCAGACCAGACGATTCTGCGCCTGGCACGTCCCGGTAACATCCAACTCGCAGCCCGAGTTGTTGGCACCCGGCGTCCCGTAGCCGACACCCTGCTTGCCGTTTTGGAACGCTTTCTGCGCGTAATATTCAATTCCCGCGTAGGTATAGAGGTCCCAATCGTCGTTCGGATGCCCCTCGAAGCCTCCGAACAAATCGAGCGTCGGAATGGGAACGATCTGCCCGTTGGGCCGGAGCGTCACGTCCGCCCCCTGACCCGATGCATACCGGCCGATGCCCCAACCGTCCAAGGTCTGTACGGTGAAGTTCAGCCCCTCGACGACGGGCACGATGGCAGCTGCGCCGATCCCCTCGCCCGTCGCGTAGTCGTTGTTGCCGTTAAACCGATCCCGGAAGAATCGGCCGAGGGCCTTGAACTCGTAGTGCCCAAACCCCGGCTCCCACACGATCTTGCCCGTGAGATCGGGAAGGAAGTCCGTCGAGACCCCGTTCGCACCCGGCGTGTTGCTGAGCGTGAACTGGGAGCCCGGCGACTGCGCATTTTGACTGGTGTTGAATCCGAGCACGTTGGCGGGCGGGTTTACGACGTTGAGAGTCGTCTCGGGGTTCTCCGCGGCGATCGCGACCCAGACGTTGTCCCCCAATTTGTCGGTGATCCGCGCCTGCCATTGTCGCGCCCAGTTGTAACCGACGTTGTACTGGGCATCGATCGTCCACGGCACGAACTCCCGGCGCGGCGTAATCCCCTGGCGGCTTGTGGTCATGAGGCTCCACGCCTGGCCGGCGAGCAGCGATATCCCGTTGTCGAAATCGACGTCGGTAAAGAGCTGGCGAATTCGGGGGCTAAAGCTGTTGCTCTCCACCTCATTGCCCGTGGGCGCGTCGGCAAGAAAGTCCATCTCGTAGTAACCGGTGACCTTGGTGTCATCGAGGAAGCCCTCGGCGAGGAGCGACAACCTGGACTGACGCGCCGTCCCGCGAAACTCACTCAGGTGAGAGTTGGCCGTTCCGTCGAAGGGAATGTTCCCAAAGGTGCTGCCTACGTCTGCATTCTGGTTCGCGGTGCGGTAGATGGCTGTCGCCTCGAGGAATCCGCCGGGAGTGAGAGTGAAGGCCTTCTTTTCCTTCTTCTCCTCCCGCTGCTCGGCGCTGATCCTTGCGGTCTCCGACGTGGTGAGCTCGGTCTTATCGATCTGCTGCTGCATTTGTTCGATGCTTTGATCGCGGTATTCGACCTGTTTGCGCAGTTCTTGAATCTGCTTTTGCTGAGATTCGAGGGCTTTCTTCATTTCCTCGAGCTGGCCCGCGACGTTCGCAGGCGGCTCCTGCGCATTGGCTTCGTCTCCACGCGCGGGACCGGCCTGCATCCAGAGGCTGGTCCCAAGAGCCAAAGCGATCCCAAGCGTGATCCTTCTCATGATGGCCCCTCCGTTTTGAGTGCGTCTTGCTTCTTGGGGTTGGCGGACACTGCAGCGGAACGCGCGTGACCCGAGGGCGACGTGCATCCGCAAGAGAGAAGAGAGCGGCGGCGTTCGACGCTCATGGACGCATCGCGTTGGTGGGGGAGCGACCGGGGCGCGCACAACTGTGCCGACGGGCTGGAATGCCCGAGCGAGCGCTCGATCCTCAGTCACCCCTGAACCCAGCTCACGCACAGACCTCGCCCGGTGGCGACGCGGCCACCCTATGGCGATCTCATGTCGCTTGCGTAACGCGAATGTGGCGAAACGGTGAAGTTGTGTCGCCGTGAGCGCGGGGAGTCAGGGTGCGAGAAGCGCTCGGGAATCGCTCTCGCAGAGGGTCGGAAGCCCACCCGCCTGGGCTCTCAGTCCCGAAGGCAACGCGGTCCAGTGACGGATGGCGTGGCGTCGCCTCCTCGAGCTTCGGGTACGACGCAAGATCGCGAGCTCGCTTTCGAAGCGTGTCTGAGAAGAGCCAAGCCGCACATGGGCGCGCTTGAGCGCGCCTAAAGCGTCACGTCAAAGAAAGACATTCGCTTGCGGCGAGCTGGCCACCGGGAGAACGGAGCACAAGACGGAGGCGACGCGCGCTCCCGCCCGGGAGAGCGCGACACTTGTTGGTTCAAGATTCTCTTCGAGCCGATGGCAGCGAGCTTCATGGAGGCTCGGTGAAGCTTCGTTCAACGTTTCGTTTCGGACCGTAAAAACTTGCGGGGGCTCCTCTTCTGAAGATCCGCCGCTTCAGGGCATGCCGGTGAAGAGTCTCCGCACGTCTTCGCGGAGGCGCGAAGCCCGGCCGCATGCACTTCGTTCCACGCGCGCCGCGAGGGCTCGCTCCGCTCCTGACCGCCCGAAGGCCGAGGGTGGGGCCGCGACGGCCGTCCTTACGGAGAGCCTCATTTTGGCGCCTGCGGCGACGCCCGTCGCTCCCGAGGTCGCTCGCCTGAAGCGACGCATGCCCCGTCCAGCGCCGCCCCCGGCGTCGGCGAACCCGTGGCGTTCCCGGAGGAAGGTGCAAATCAATCCCGCCGCAGGAAGGGGGCGAGACCTAAAGCCTCGGTGAAGCCGCGGATCGGGTCTCATTGCCTGCACGATTTGGGGCGTGCTACCTCGCTCCCCGATGACCTCCTGCGCCAGGGGTCACATGTGCGCGGCGCGCACGCGCGCGAGGCGATCTCCCACCGCCCCCCCAGTCCGAGATCCCCGCAAGCGACGCTCCGATTCCAGTGAAGAGAAGGATGGAAAGAACCGATGCAGATGCTGATGATCGTCTCGCGCAGCTCCCTGCTCGACGATCTCCTGGCACTCCTGGCTTCGCTTGGGGTTGATGCCTCCACCCAGCTCCCCAACGTCCACGGTGCGGGCGAGGCTGGGACAGCGCGTGGCACTTTCGATTCACCAGCCTCGAACGCGGTGATCCTCGCCGCGCTCGAAGAGGACAAGGCGAGCCACGTGCTCGCCGAGCTCGAGGCGTTGCGGAACCGATCCGCCGCGCGGCGAGCAGGAGGAAAGGTCCCGCTTCGCGTCTTCGTTCTGCCTTGTACGCAAGCGATATAGGAAACCCTCACTCGATGCCGAGCTTTTCCCTTCGCAACCCCCACTTCATCATCGTGGGCGCCCTCATCACGGCGCTCCTCGGCCTCACCGCCTTTACCCGGATGCCGGTGGACGTGTTCCCGAATCTCAAGATTCCCGCGGTGGTTGTCGGAACCTTTTATCCCGGAATGCCGCCCCCTGAGATCGAGCGCGACATCACAACGCGCTTCGAGCGCTTCTTCACTCTCGGAAACGACATCGAGCACATCGAGTCGCGCTCCTTGCCCGGAGTGAGCATCATCAAGGTCTTCTTCCAGCCAAGC
>DATFYN010000276.1:0-4767 GCA_035315025.1 Myxococcota bacterium | reverse complement strand
GCTTCGGCGGCACTTTTGGCGCGGGCCAGCGGGCGCAGGTAGTTGTCGGGAAAGGCCGTGCGAAAGCCGAGCGTCACGTCGCCGCTCGAGGCGATGTCCTTCAAAACGTCGTCGAGGTTGGACTCGCCCATTCCAAAGGTTCGCAAAAGACGCGCCCGAACGACCTCGCTCGGCGCCCGGCGTGCGGCGATCCGCGGCAGCACCTGTTCGTCCATCATGCGCACGAGTTCGCGGGGGACGCCGGGCAGGGAAAAGAACACGACGGAGCCCACCACAAGCATGAAGCCGGGAGCCGTTCCGATCGGGTTCGGTAGCACCTCGGCACCTTCAGGGAACCATGCCTGCTTTTCGTTGTTCGGGGCCATTTCGCGGCCCACGCTTGCATAGAAGGCACGAAGGGCGGCGAGCGAGGGCGGGTCCAGCACCAGCTGGCGGCCGAAGGTGGCGCCTAGCACCTCGGTGGTGAGATCATCGCGGGTGGGCCCGAGCCCGCCCGAGACGAGAATCACGTCGGCGCGCCCGGCGGCGCGGCGGAACGCGTCTTCCATGTCCGCCGGATCGTCACGCACAGAAGTGTGGAAGCGGGTCTCGATGTCCAGCCTGAGGAGCCGCTCCGAGAGCACGGCCTTGTTCGAGTCGATGACTTCGCCGCGCAAAAGCTCATCGCCGATGGTCAGGATCTCGGCCTTCATGCCTCCCACTTCCATGCGATCGCGCCGAGCGCCGCCGCCGCAAAGATGCCCGCCAGCACGTCGTCCATCACGACGCCGGCCCCTCCCGAGAGGTTGCGCTCAAGCCAGCGCACAGGCCCGGGTTTCCACACATCGAACACCCGGAATAGGACGAATCCGGTCACAACGAGAGGGACCGAGCCCCTGCGGCCCGCGAGGACAAGCGGGACGAGGGTGAGAAGCTGTCCGGCCACCTCGTCGATCACGATGCGCCCGTCATCGTGCGTGCCAGACTGGCGGCTGAACTCCTCCGCCGCCCAGATCCCGAGAAAGACGAGAGCGACGCTGGTGAGCAGATAGAGCATCGGCGAAAGGCGCGAGAGCACCGCGAACAGCACGACACCCGCTGCCGCTCCCGCCGTGCCCGGGGCCACGGGGCAATAGCCGACGCCAAAAAACGTGGCGATCCACACCGCGAACCCAGCCGGGCGCGAGGTATTGCGCGTGTGAAGAGGCGTTTCGATGCGATTTCCGCCCGCTCGTGCGGAGGGGAAGCGCCACAGCGAGGGGGGCCGGGCGCGCTGCCGCAAGAGTAGCCGCACGGTCAGGCATTGGCGAGTCAAGAAGCGAGCCTCACGGGTCGATGAATGAAGCGGAGGGGCGCCGCCGCGGGCGGGTCAGTCCTTCTCGCAAGCGATCGTGCGAGGCGGCGTAGCATGGAGCGGGTCGAGAGAACGAGGGAGTTCCCGGCTTCCAGCGGGCGGACGCCGAGCGACGTGGCGACGCTCCTTGTGGAGCTTAGCCGCGTGGTGAAGGCCCGGCAGTTCTATGCCGAGGGCGATCCCGCACTGGCGGAGATCCTCGATCGGGGCTTCCGATCGTTTCGCGCCGAGATCGAGCGCCACGGGCGGCTTGAGCTCGAGATCGGGCCTGCGGGCGTCCGCATGGCCCAAGGCAACGAGCCCGCCTTCCGGGGCCGTCTCGACGATCTCGCCCGCGAGCTCTCCCGGGGCGATGTGCGAGCCCTGCGCTTCGACAGCGACCTTGACCTTCGCGCTTTCGGTGCGCTCGTGGACGCCCTCGCAGGGGGTGGTCCCTCGGCTCCTCGCGCCTCAGCCGACCTGCCGCGCGAAGCCCCGGGCGGCCCATTGCGAGTGGCTGAGGAACGGGCGCCCGCCGAGCCAAAGCGGGAAGACGCGGCTTTGCTGCCCCCTCCCCCCGGCCCCCCAACCCTCGCGGAGGCGGCGATTGACGAGGCCCCGCCCGTAACCGAGGAAAAGTCCGCCCCCACCCTCGACCGGGCCCCTCTCGAGGCTCCGCCTGCGGATGAGCGGGGCGCGCGGCTCGTGGCGCTCTTGCGCGAGCTCGACGGGTGCACCGACCACGCCCGCTACCCGGAGCTTGCGGCCAAGGTCGCAGCGGAGGGGGCGGCCCTGTTCGAGGCGGGTCTCCCCGACGAGGCCTATCGGACCATGCGCGTCCTCGGCATGCACGCCTCGGACCTCTCCCGACGAAGCGCACCTCAGCGCGAGGTCGCGGGGCAGCAGCTCGCCGAACTCGCCACCGGGGCGCGGCTCGAGGCGTTGATTGCACGGGCGTGTGCGCGAGGCGCCGAGGCCAGTATCCGAGCCTCCCAGCTTCTGCTCCAGCTTGGCGCGAGGGTGGTGCCGATTCTGCTTCACCGGATCGAAGTCGAGAAGGACGCAGACCGTCGCGGCCAGCTCGCCGGCATCTTGATCGCGATCGGCGAGAAGGCAACGCCCGAGCTCGTCCGCGCCATGGAGGCCGCAGATCTGCGGCGCGCACGCACCGCCACGCGCTTTGCCGGCGAGATCCAGAACCCGGCGGCGGTGGCGACGCTCCGACGCCTGCTCCAGCGGCCGGATTCCGAGTTGCGCAGGGAAGCGGCCAAGGCGCTGGTGCGCATCGGCCACGCGAGCGCGATCGATGCGCTCGTCGAGGCCCTCGAGCGACGGGATGACGGAGTGGCATCGCTCGCGGCCTATTGCCTCGGCGCCACCGCGAGCCCGCGCGCCTTCGACGCGCTGCGCGAGGCGTTGCCCCGCGCACTCTTTCGCGGCGACTTCGAGCTGGCCCGGGAACTCGTGCGCGCCTTTGCGCGCTTCGGCCGCAGTGAGGCCGCGCCCGATCTGGCCGCAGTACTCGCTCGCAAGAGCTTGCTCAAGCGTCGCCCGCTGCGCGAACTCAAGCTCACTGCGATCGACGCCCTGGCCAAGTTGCCCGGCAGCGCCGCACTCCAAGCGCTCGCCGTGGCCGGCGAATCGCGTGAGCCGCAGGTGCGCGAAGCCGCCCGGCGTGCCCTCGCCCGGCGCCCGGCCCAGCCTGCCGCATGAGGGAGGGCGCACAGGCGCGGCGCGCCCCCGGCGGCCGGTTGCTAGCCTCGCCGGCGGATGAACTCGCCCCCGTCTTGCATTCTCGGTATCGACCTCGGGAGCAAACGCATCGGTCTTGCCATCTCAGACCGCGAAGCCCGCATCGCCTTTCCCGCCGGAGTTCTCGAGCGCGGCGGACCTGCGAAGGACATGGCCCGGCTGCGCGCGATCGTGGCCGAGCGGGGGATCTGTGAGATCGTGGTGGGGCTCCCGATCCACATGAGCGGGCGCAAGGGCCCGGAGGCGCTGGCGGCCGGCGAGTTCGCGCGGAGGCTCACGGAAGCGACCGGGCTCACCGTGACCTTGCAAGATGAGCGGTGGACCTCGCGCGAAGCCGAGCGAGCGCTTCGCGAGATGGGCCACCGCCGAGAGCCCAAGCCGGGCCGCGTCGATGAGATGGCGGCGACGCTCATCCTCTCCACCTACCTCGAGCGAAGGCGGCGTGAAGTTCCGGCGCGCGAGCCTTCGGACGAGAAAACGCAGACGTGAGGCCGCGCCGCTTGTTCCTGCTGGCCGGGGCCCTCTTGGCCCTGGGCGCCGGGGCGGTCGGGACGCTTCGCTGGCTCCTCTCGCCCCCCGCCGCCCAGGCGGAAACGGTGCTGTTCGACGTTCCGGTGGGATCCACACTCTCGACCGTCGGGCGCGCGCTCGCCGCGAGGGGCCTGGTGCGCAGTCCGCGGGCTTTCGTCTTGCTCGGGCGTTGGCGCAAGGTGCAAGGGCACCTTCAGGCCGGGGAGTACGACGTCTCGGCGGCGATGCCGGCGGCCGAGATCCTCGAAATGATGGCCGAGGGCAAGGTGCACACCCTCGAGCTCTTGGTGCCCGAGGGCATTACGGCCGCCGAGATCGCACAGCGCCTGGGCGCCCTCGGTCTGTGCGACCCGGAGGAGTTCATGGCCGTCGTGCGAGACCCAGGCTCCACGGCCGCGTTCGGTGTCGAAGGCCCGGGCCTCGAGGGCTACCTGTTCCCCGAGACCTATCGACTCCCCCACGGCCTCCCAGCCCGCGAGATTGCGCGAACCCTCGTGGCCGAGTTCCATACGGCATGGCGCGGCGTGAGTGATCGAGCGTCGCTGCAGGGGTTGCCCATGCGCACTGTCGTCACCCTCGCCTCCATCATCGAGAAGGAGACGGGGCTCGCCGAGGAGCGACCGCTCATTGCATCCGTCTTCCGGAACCGGCTGGCCCGCGGCATGCGCCTCGAGTCGGACCCGACGGTGATCTACGGCATCGACGGCTTTGATGGCAACTTGCGGCGCGTGGACCTTGAGAATGCGGCCAACCCCTACAACACCTATCGCATCCAGGGGCTACCGCCCGGTCCGATCGCCAATCCCGGAGCCGCCGCGCTGCACGCGGTGGTGGAGCCTGCCACCACCGACTATTTCTACTTCGTCTCACGCAACGACGGAGGGCACGTCTTCTCGCGCAGCTACCAAGAACACGTGGCGAACGTGGACCGCTACCAGAGGAGACGCAGCCGATGAGCGATCGACCGGGCGATCCGCGCAGCTTCTTCACCCAGAAGATGCCGCAGGATTGGAACCGTGCGCTGGTCGAGCAGGAACGGGCCGTCGCCGAAGCCAGGCGGGTGCTCGACGGGATGCAGGCGGTGGATGCCACGATCCGCGTGGAGGTCCGCGGGGAAGCGGGAGGCACGTTCTTCTTAAACGTCGCGGCGGGACGAATGGAAGCGGGGGACG
>DATFYN010000275.1:0-5376 GCA_035315025.1 Myxococcota bacterium | reverse complement strand
GCGATCGTCAGGCGCCTTCTGGAGGCAACGGGTGATGATGCGCGCCAGGGGGAGGGGGAGATTCGGGTTGACGGAACGGGGGTCAGGCGCAGGGGTGTGGACGTGGTGGTAGGGCACGTTCCCATCCCGGAAAGGCAGCGTCCCCGTCGCGAGCTCGTAGATCGTCACCCCGAGGGAATAGATATCGGTCCGGTGGTCGATGTTGCGCCCGAGCGTTTGTTCGGGGCTCATGTAGTAGGGGGTGCCTGAGACAAGCGTCGTGTGGTTGCGGACTTCCTCGACCACTTTGGCCAGGCCGAAGTCCATGATCTTTGCCTTCTTGTCCCGGGTCCACATTGTGTTCGCGGTCTTGATGTCCCGGTGGACGATCTTCTTCTCGTGGGCATAGGCCAGCGCTTCGCACATTTGCACGAGCACGTGCAGCACACCACTCGATGCGATTACGTTGCGCCGCCGCAAGATTTCCTTCAGTGTCGTGCCGTCGACGTACTCCATCGCGATGTAGTAGCGGCCATCCTGCTCGCCAGCGTCGTAAACCGTGACGATATTCGGATGGTTCAGCTGTGCCGCGCTCTTGGCCTCGCGGAGGAAATTTTTGAGCGCCTGCGGGTTCTCTTTCAGCGCATCGGGAAGGACCTTAAAGGCCACGACCCGGTCCAGCACCGTATCCTTGGCCTTGTAGACGATGCCCATCCCGCCGCGCCCGAGCTCGCCCAGAATCTGGTAGCGCGCGGGCGGGTTGGAAGGTGTGAGCGCGCGCTCACCGGTTCCTTGGGTGCCGAGAGATTCCGAAGTGAGCAGCAGGGCCGCCTTGGAACGTGCTGTCGCGAGCCGCTTCTCGACGTCGGCGAAGTGGTAGTCGAAGGCCAGAATCTTCTCATAGATATCGACGGCCTCGCGCACCTCGCCGCTCAGTTCCTCGACCTCGGCCAAGGCGTAGTAGGCCTGCAGCGTATCGCGCGAGAGCTCTGCGGAACCAATCGCTTGCTTTAGCTTCTTCACCGCAAGCGAGTGCATCCCTTTCGCGCGGAAGATCCGGCCGAGCAGCGCGGAGGCCGGCCCGAACTCGGCGTTCCCGGCTTCAACTTTCTGGAGCAACTTGATCGCGTCGTCGTCGCGGCCAAGCTCGTGGTACATCTCGCCCGCCTTTAGGAGCTGGCCCGCGCGCTCGAGAAGCTCTGCCTGTTTCGCGCGGTTGCCGACGGACGCAAAGCATTCCGCCGCCTCGGCGTAGCGGCCTGCCCGCTCGTACATCGAGGCGGCACGAGGCGTGTCGCCGGCGAGGCGAAACATCTCCGCCGCGAGGTTCGAGTCGCCTTGGTGTTCATACGCGGCACCCGCTTCCGCATGACGTTCGAGCTTGCGGTAGAGGTCGCCTGCGGCGAGCCACTCGCCCGCGCGTTCGAATGCGGCCGCCGCTTCTTCATCCTCGCCCCGATCGCGGTGGTACTCGCCGAGGATGCGCGCGGCCTCTCCGTCCTCGCCGAGCCGCTGGAGCGCCTCGGCGGCACGCAAGGGTTCGTGCGCGCGCTGAAAGAGCTCCGCGGCGGCAGCAAAACGCTCAAGGCGCAGTGCGACCTCTCCGGCGGCGGAATAGCAATTGCCGCGCTCGAGGACGGCAAGGGCCTTGTCGAGGTTGCCGGCCTGTTCGTAGAGACGGCCGGCCTGCAGGACGAGAGTGCGCAGCTCTTTCTGCTTCTTTGGGTCCTGGCCCGTCGTGGTGCGTGCGAACTCCTCGGTGATCACCTCTTCGAGCGCGCCCGCGGCTTTCGCCCAGGCTTGGCTCTTCACGAACGACTGCGCCGCGTGGCGCGCAAAGCCCACCTGCAGATAACACTCGCCCGCGCGCAGGTAGTTCTCGGCCTTCTCAAACATCTCGGCTGCGACCGACATCCGGTTGGCTTTGGCGAAGCACTCGGCCGCGCCTGCGAAGTCGCCCTGTGTCGAGAGAATGGTGCCGGCGGTGTCAAAGCGGCCGGCCTTTTGGTAGAGCTCCGCGGACTCGGCAAACCGGTTCTGGTCGTGTCGGATCTCGGCCGCACGCGCGAAGAGCTCCGCCTTGATAAAGAGCTCCGCGGCGCGATCGAGCGAGCCGACCTCGACCAAGAGAGTGCCAGCGTTGGCGAGATTGCCCTTCTTCGCGAGAGCGTCGGCCTGTTTCTCCGCTCGCCGACGCGTTTTCTTATCGACCACCGGAGCCCCGGGGCGCATGTCCACTTCCGCTTCGTCCGCGGGTCGGCGGCGGCCAGCCCGAAGCGTCACGACGACCAGGACGAGGCCGACGAGAAGGGGAGCGTAGGCGAGAGGCCCTGAGGCAATCCGCTCGACTCCCACCCCAAGACCCATGAGGTGGCCCAGCGCGAGGAGCCAGCCGACGAGAGTGTCGTGAGCGGGAGCCACGAAGGGTGCGGTGGGCGCATGGAACTGCGCCACGCCGAGCGCCCCCATCAACAGGAGGGGCACCGCCAGAAGAAGCGGAGTCTTTTTCAAGACGGCGCGGATCGAGGCCACGGCGCTCCCTTGCTCGGCGATCCGATTCCCGTCCTATCGGTCGGCTCACCCACCGGTTTGAGCCGCCCCGCCCTTCGGGGCAGGCGGCCCAAGGGGCGAGGGCGTGGGGCGGGTCCCCGGGACGGGGAAAACGCGGGGGGCCCCTTTCGCCTACATTCGCGCCCGTGTCCCGCCGCCCTTTTTGGCTCCCGCCCCTCTTCTTCCTTGGGGCGGTGGTGCTCGCCCCGCTCGCTCCCGCGCGCAGCGAGGAGGCGATCTTCGCGCTTGAGACTCTCCGGGTCGGAGGTCGCCCAGTCGAGGTCACACCGGCATGGTTCGGGAGAAGCGGGGGCGGCCACCGCCAAGGACTGATCGTGGCCTTTGTCCGGGGGAGCCCGCCCGACCAAGTCCGCGGGCTTGCCCTCTTCCCGCCGGGTCCCTCGGGCCACTATGCGCCCGAGCCGACCCAAGTCCTCGAGCTTCCGGGCCCGGTCGTGGCCTACGACCTGGTCCGCGATCCGGGCCAGGCGGGAGAGCGCCTGGCGCTCCTGACGGCCGATCAAATTCTGCTCGTGACCCCCTTTTCACCCGGCGCAAGCGAGGCCATCGCGCTCGATCCACCCGCCCCGCTCCCGGCGCCGACCCGCGAGTTCGCGCGGCTGCGCTTCATCGACGCCTGGGAGGGTGGGAGCGTGCAGTCGGCGTTGGTGCCGACGCTCGAAGGCGGGCGCATCGTCCACCTCGACGGGAGCAAAGGCCCAGCGCTCACGTTCCCCTTGCTCGCCGAGTACACGATGGAGGGGCCCGGCCCCCCTCCGCAGGACGAGTTCCTCGTGGCTTCGATCAGCTGGCCCGGGCTCGCCCGGGCCGACGATGACGGCGACGGACGGCTGGATTTGTTCGCGCTCTCCCGCTTCTCGGTGTGGATCTTCCGGCTAGGCCCCGCTGGGCTCCCACCGACGCCCACACGTCGCCTGTCGCTCCGACCCTTTACGGCAGCGGAGGAGCTGCGACACAAGGCAACGTCGCTCCGCATCATCGCCCGCGATCTGGACGGGGATGGACGCGCGGATCTCCTGGTTCACCGGACGTCGGGCACGCTCTTGCGCAGCCACTCCGTGACGGCGGTCTACCGCAACCGCGGCGACGGCGTCCGCCTCGAGGATCCGCCGTGGCTCCTGCTTGACGAGAGCGACGCGCTCTCGAGCGCGGACGCGATCGACCTCGACGGGGATGGCCGGGCCGAGCTCGTGTCCTCGAAGATTGCGTTTGGCATCGTGCAAGTCGCCCGCGCGCTCGCCCTGCGGCGCGTCGAGATTGAGCTTCGGGTCTTCCCGCTCGGCGGGCCAGTCGGGACGGCACCAAGGCCCTCCTGGACAGGCTCGCTGAGCCTCCCCCTCGATTTCAGTGAAGGTCGGGTCTCGGCACTCCTGCCCACCGCGCAGGGCGACTGGAACGGGGACGGACGCAAGGATCTGCTCTACGGGCTCGCGCGGGACGAGATTGCGGTCTACCTCGGAGTGGCCGGAGAGGCCGGACCGGGGTTCGGGCCACGCGTGGCCACGCAGCGCGCGCCCGCACAAGGCGCGACCTGCGTCGCGGACCTCGACGGTGACGGTCTAGACGACCTCGTGGTCTACGACCCGCGCGATGAGAAAGGCGCAGTGCAGGTGCTGTGGAACCGTGGCGTGCTCCCGGGGACGGCGCCACGCCTGCGGCGCGCGGCGGCGGACGATCCTGCCGGGGACGTTTTGAGTCGTTAGAGCAGCTTCGTCTGTGCCGGGGTGCGGGTTTGCGGCCGCTCGAGCCCGAAATGCTCCCAGGCAATACGCGTGGCGACGCGCCCGCGCGGCGTGCGCTCGAGGTAGCCGCCCTGGATCAAGAAGGGTTCGACGAGATCCTCGAGGGTTCCGCGGTCTTCACCGAGTGCCGCGGCGAGCGTGTCGAGGCCCACCGGCCCGCCGTCGAATTTTTCGAGCAAAGTCTGCAGCAGCGCACGGTCGAGCGTGTCAAAGCCCGCGTCATCCACATCGAGCTTACCGAGGGCAAAGCAGGCGCCCTCGCGCGTCACCTCGGCGCGGCCGCCGCCTTTCACTTCGGCGAAATCCCGTACGCGCCGCAGCAGCCGGTTTGCAACGCGCGGCGTACCGCGCGCCCGCCGGGCGATCTCCTCCGCGGCGCTTTGCGCGAGGGGCACGCCGAGGATGCGAGCGGCACGCACCAGGATCCGCACAAGATCGGCGGGGGGGTAGAAATCGAGGCGGGCGACGTAGCCAAAGCGGTCCCGCAGCGGCGAGGAGAGAAGGCCCGCCCGCGTCGTGGCACCGACCAACGTGAAGCGTGGCAGGTCGAGGCGGATCGAGCGCGCGCTCGGACCCTGCCCGATCACAAGATCGAGATGGGCATCTTCCATCGCGGGATACAGGATCTCTTCGACGGCGGGATTTAGGCGATGAATCTCGTCGATGAACAGAACGTCGCCGCCCTCGAGATTCGAGAGCAATGCGGCGAGATCGCCGGGCCGCTCGATCACGGGCCCACTGGTCGCGCGGAAGGGCGCTTTCATCTCGAGTGCCACGATGTGGGCAAGCGCGGTCTTGCCAAGACCCGGCGGACCGTAGAAGAGGATGTGGTCGAGGGTTTCGCCGCGGGCGCGCGCGGCCGCCACGAAGACCCCGAGGTTCTCCCGCAGTCGGTCCTGACCAACGAACTCCCGGAGCGACTGGGGTCGCAGCCGCTCCTCGACGCCGCGCTCGCCCGGAAGAGCTTCGGCCGCGAGGGCCCCACTCCCATCGAAGGGGTCGGTCATCGCGAGAGCCTCCGCAGGGCGCTGCGCAGGAGAGATTCAAGGGCGAGGTCGGCGCCGACCTCGCTGGCGGCTTCCTC
>DATFYN010000274.1:0-4215 GCA_035315025.1 Myxococcota bacterium | reverse complement strand
TGATCCGCATTCCGCGGCTCGCCGGACTCGAACAGTCCGGGTGGAGCGAGCACGGCGTAACGGTTCCATCCGCGACCGATCTGCCGCCTCCGGTTGCATCGGCACAGAGCCTCCCGGACGAGGGATCCCGCCTGACAGGCTCACAGGGGACCGTGGGCACCGCCGAGACAAACAAAGTGTCCATCCCTGCACCGTGGGATCTGCTCGTCGCCCGCATCATTCAGCGGGCTAAAGGTTACGGCCACGGCGAGCCAATCCCAATCTTAGGGCGGCCGCCGCAAATCGCGCACAACCAGGACTGCAGCGTCGCGCCAAATCAGTTCCCGCAAGAGGGAAAGTAGGGCCAGCCCCACTTTCCCTCTTGCATGCTTCGAATTAGATAGCATGGATCCGGCGAAGCACTCAGCCGGCATTCCTCGGTGTGGGTTAAAGGTCAAGGAGTCCGATCGATGTCCATCGAGACACCGTTCTTCCGCGTCCGCTGGACGCTCTGCGCGCGATCGGCGTGGACGCTGCCCCCTTACCAGAACGCCATCCTGTACGCGCTCCTGTGCGATGCCGCGCGCGGCAACGACGCCGACGCGCCCTCCCACATGCCGGAGGGCCTGCTCCTGGATGCCCCGGAGCAGTGCCGCGATCGGTACGAGCGCGGCGATCTGTTTGCCTTCGGCGCCACGCTCATCGAATCCGTCCCGGCGACGGCGCTGCGGCGCCTGCACGCGATCTCCGAGGGGCTCGCCCGGGTGGGGCGCGACGCCCCGCGAAAGCCCATCGCGCTCGGGGGCAATTTCGACCTCGTCGAAGTGCAAGACCTCGTCGCCAAGCGATCCCTGGCCCCCGGCGAACCTTTTGCGGCGCTCGGTCTGCAAACGATCGACCAGGAGCTCGAACGGCTGTACGCCCTGTCCGGCCGGCCGCTGACGATTCGATTCCTCAGCCCGCTCCGGCTCGAACGGCCCGGCTCCGATGCGCAGGCCGGACATCGCTATGCCGATGCCGACGGCCTGCATGCCGGGCAGCTCCTTCGTGCCGTCCAGAAACGGCTCGCGGCGATCGGCCTCCGCCGCCGCGACCCGGGCAACGACCGCGAGGCCCCGTTCGACGATTCGGCCATCACGCTGCTCGAGAACCGCCTGACGTGGCTCGACCTCGAGTACGGGCGGGGCGACGCGCGCAAGACGCTCGGCGGCGCGCTCGGTCGGGTCGCCGTCGCCGTGCACGACCCGGTCGCCCTCGCCGCCCTGACGTGGGGGCAGTACGCGCGCGTCGGGAAGAACCTGCACTTCGGCTTCGGTCGCTACCGGATCGAGGAGCTCGGTCCAGACCCCACCGAGTGCCGGCGGGTCAGGCCGCTGCTGGATCTCTGCCTGTCGCCCCCGGCCATCGCACGGGCCGCCGAGGAGCACGACCTCGAGCCCGAGGCACTCCGCCGTGCCGCTGAAGAATTGCGGGCCGGCACCTACCGGCCCGGCCCGGCCCATCGCGTGGTCTTGCGCTCGGCCGACGGCGAGCCGCGCGAGCTGCGCATCCCGCCGGTCGCGGACCGGGCCTTGCAGCGCCTGATCCTCGCGCGGCTGGGCCCCGCCCTGGACCGCCTCTTCGAGACCTCCTCGTTCGCCTGGCGGCGCGGCCTGAATCGCGCGGCGGCGGCTCGGCGGATCGAGCGCCTGGTCAACGACGGCTGGCATTTCGCGGTGCGCGCCGATTTCGACCGCTTCTTCGATCGCGTCCCGCGCCAACTCGCGCACGACCGGCTGGAAGCCTGTCTCGGCGACGACCGCGCGACGGCGGCGGTCTGGTCCTTCGTCGAGGCCGAGATGCCGGGCGATGTGGGGATACCAACCGGCGCGCCCCTGTCCCCCCTGCTGGGGAACCTGCTGCTCGACCAGTTCGACGAAGCGATCGAGAAAGAGGGAGGACGGCTGGTCCGGTACGCGGACGACTTCCTGATCCTCACGCGCCGACGCAGCGACGCCGAGCGGTTGCACCTCCGCGCGCAGGAGCTGGCTGCCGACCTCCTGCTCCAGCTCAACGCCGATTCCGCCGTGATCGACCTCCGCGAGCCCTTCGACTTCCTGGGGTACCGATTCCAGCATGAGGAGCGATGGCAGTACGCGGGCCCGACGGGCCCGCGGCGGGTGCAGGAGCTGGGCTGGAAAGACGCCGACCGGACGCCGTCGGTCCTCGCGCTCGCCCTGCCCCAGGAAACGCCCCACCCGGCAGGGGCGGGCGTGATCGTGGCCGGGCCGGGGATCGCGCTTCTGGATGTCGTGGGCGACTCACTCAGGATTCGCGGCGCGGGCGAGGGGGACGATAAGGACATCCCGCTGAGCACGCTGGAGCGGCTGATCGTGCTGGGGCCGGCCGGCTGGAGCCCGGATGCTCCCGGAAAGCTCCTTCGCAGCGGAGTTCCGGTTCATCTGCTCTCCGACGCGGGCTGGCCGATCGGCGATCTGGTGAGCGAGCCCCCCGACAATCCCGAGGCCATCTGGCTCCAATGCCAGGCCGCCGCCGACCCGGCGAGCGCCCTGCTCTTCGCGCGTCCCCTGGTCCGGGCGAAGCTGCGGAACTTCGCGGCCCTGCTGGAAGCCGCGACCGAGCCCGGCGAACCGACCGCCGTCCGGCTCCGCGAACTGGCGGAGGAATGCATGAAGGCCGAGTCGCTCGACGCATTGCGCGGGCACGAAGGATGCGGCGCGGCTGCGTGGTATCGGCGACTTCCCTCGCTTCTCGGCCGGGGGTTTTCGTTCCATCTGCGCGTGGCGCCCGATGCCGAAGATCCGGTCAACGTACTGCTGAACATGGGTCACACGATGCTCTACCGCCATGCGATCGCCGCCTGCCGGGCGGCGGGACTTTCTCCGGCGGTCGGGTTCCTGCACGCCAGTGCCGGCCGCTATGCCTCGCTCGCCGCCGACCTTCAGGAGCCATTCCGTCATCTGGTGGAGAGGGCGGTGATCCTGGCCACGCGCATCTTGAAGCCCTCCCAGTTCGTCCAGCGCTTCGACGGACCTTATCCGCTGGTACTCGAGCACCACGCCGCGAAGACGTTTCACGCGCTGATGCAGCGAAGCTGGAAGACCGGCGTGATCGGCAAAGGCCAGACCGAGCCGCGGCCCTGGCTGGCGCAGCTTTCGCCACGGCCCGCGGTTTGAGGCGCCGGTTAATCGACCCCGAATCACCCTGGGAGCCGTTCGAACACCCATGAGCCTGTACGTCGCCGCCTACGATGTGACCCGCGATTCGCGACGGGCCCGCGTCGCCGAGATCCTCCTGGAATATGGCCGCCGCGTCCAGCGGAGCGTCTTCGAGATCGAGGTCGAGCCGGAGGACCTCGACGAGCTGCGGTTCCGCGTGGGCCTGCTTTTGGCCAAGACCGATGCCTTCGATCTCTTTCCCATCGACCGCCGATTTCCCAAGAGACGCATCTCCTGGCAGCGCGATCCGGTGGCGGAGGATTCCGTGATCGTCGTGTGAATTGATTCGAACATCCGTGGCACATCCAGCGAATATCGTACAGGAGCTTATCGCTCCCCCGCGCTTCGCGTATAGCTTTTGCCGGGGCGTGAGTCGGCCCCACGGGCGCGAATGAGCGGGTAGCCACAGCAAGGCGGCTGGCCGCGGTTTGCGGCCTCGGTCTTGCATCGGGTCCTCTCGGGGACGCGGGGATGCCGTTTGCGCCTCTCGCTTTCGTTGGCGCCGGCGGAAACGCAAGCCGAAAAAAACCACGTGGGGGTGGCGAGGTGGGATACTGCGCGTTAGCATGTCGGCACGTGCGTCCCGGATTGGTCGGAGGTCGATATGCCAGCACGGACTGGGGCGATTTCCCGATGATGAGTGACCGGATGTGCGGATCGAAGTGACCCCTGATTCAGCGGGGATTGAAACATTATCTCGGCATCGTTTCCGCCGAGAACAGATCGAAGTGACCCCTGATTCAGCGGGGATTGAAACATGCGCAGAGTCATTATCGGAACTATTCTGGATCGAAGTGACCCCTGATTCAGCGGGGATTGAAACTTGCCATCCGTGGCTGAGTGGTGCAGACTAAGGATCGAAGTGACCCCTGATTCAGCGGGGATTGAAACAAGCACGGGCGAATGCTTGACAACACGATGAGATCGAAGTGACCCCTGATTCAGCGGGGATTGAAACAAGTCTAGGGTCTTGCGTTGCTGTCCTGGGATGATGATCGAAGTGACCCCTGATTCAGCG
>DATFYN010000273.1:0-10245 GCA_035315025.1 Myxococcota bacterium | reverse complement strand
CGTTGCCACCCGCCGAGGCGATCCGGGATGTGGATCTCTTGCTCATGGGCGTCGAAGCCAAGGCCCGGCTTTCCCTCCTGCTGGGCTCCTTCGCGCGCCAGGTAGCGCCCATGGACACGCCAGCCGGACCCGCCGCGATTCTGCACGTACCGGACCTTGACGATGCTCAGCTGCAGCACGGACGGGGAGAAGCCGAGGAAGCGCACGCGAGGGGGCGGGAGGCGTCGGAGCCCGCGCCTTCTGCGACAGCGCGCGGCAATCGCGCGCAGGCGGCGCGCGCTGGGAGCCCGGCTCTCACGCGGAACCCGCCCGGGGCGAAGCCGCATCTTGGAGCGCTTACTTTCAGCGTTCTCCACCACACTCACCCCCGAGAACTGCGCTCGCCTGATCGGTCGAGCGGATCCCGCAGCGCGTCTACAAGTCTTGACGGATCGTCCGGAGGCTCCCGGCCAAGCGCGCGAAGGAGCCCCTCGAGCTCGGCTGGACCGCGCTCGAGACGCAGCGGCACCTCGCGGCAGAGCTCGATGGGCATCGAGACCGTGGTGTTGACTCGCAGGTCAAATGCACTTGCAACGAGCGCAATCGCACCGCTCATTGCCACGAGAACGAGCGGGCAGCGACGACGTTGCCGGCACGAGAGTGTTGCCCACTTCCACACGACGCGATTGTGCGTTTCCTGGGCAAAGCCGCAAGAATCCGGTTGCAAGCCTGCGACGTAGCAAAGAAATCTCGTTTTCCCTCCGGAGAAAACCAGCGCGCGTGTCACAAACTCCGGTTGGAAGTTCTCGGAATCATTCCGGAAGCCAGCGAACACTACGGTGGCTCTTTATCTTGCTGTAGTCAGATCGCGCGCTTCCCCCCCGCGGGTCTCTTCTTCTGCTCCGCATCCTCAAGCTCGTTACGATCTTCCAACGGGTCCGCGGTGCGCGCGTGGCAAGACACAAAGCGTGACCAGCACCAGCATCACCGTGAGCACGCGGAGCGCACGATGTGCGATCGATCGACAGCGTGCTCGAAGCCCGGGAATTGACCCGACAGAGAGCAGCTTGTAGGGCTGATCTCGTGCCCACGGTCGGCGCGGCCGTGGGCTTGGTCATGGCAGGCTCGTGGACGGCCTCAGGCAACAAGGTGAGGGAGCCGCAGGCACGTGGTGAGGACGCGGCCATGACCTCTGCGAGCGTCCTGCAAGACGAGCAGCGAGGCTTGATGCCGGGCATCCTGGAGCGCGGCCCGCGCCGCTACCCGCACCCTGCGAGAGCCATCTCAGGGTCGATCGGGAAGCCCGGGCTGAGACCGGGCACGGCCTGGTCTCCGGTTCCGATCTCGACACGCGCCGTGACCCTTTGTCGATGCTCACCCGGCCGCGGAAAGATGACAAAGCCGTCCCGCGTCCTCGCCGCCCTGGGAACCGTTGTGAGCCTCGAGGTGGGCCACTCCAGAACACTGGCTCGACCGCGCGTTGGTGTTGAACCTGGCCGAAAGCACGACAGGACATGGCCCCTTGTCTGCCTCGCGCCGAGGCGTAGGTGCCGTTCCAGCAGTGTCTTGTGCGATGCCAACTCTCGCACTCCGACCGGCGGCGGGCTGATGAGAGCCGGCTACCCGCGAGCGAGCGCCGACGAGTCGGGTGCAGGGTCGTGTGCGGCGTCCGATGGGGAAATGAAAAAGGAGCGGTGCCACATTCTAAGCCGGCGATCCTGACAACAGGATTCCGTCCTGACGCCCCGGGTTAAAGCCTAGCCTCCCGGTACTTGGACTCGTGGTCACCGCTCCACCGCGCATGCTGCCCCCAAGCAACCGAGCCTTCAAGCTGAAACTTGTCTCCGGACCCCATACGCCCACGCTCCGGGCCCTGACGTCGCCAGCGGTGAGCATTCCGATGACTGAACCGGTGAACGCGCGCGCGGGACGACGCCCTGAGCACCGGACCAGAAGCTCCTCGAGCAGCCGATGATAAGGACGGGCAGCCTGCGAAAAACTGCGCCTGCATCTCGCCGCTGCCGATCGGAGGGGAGTCTTTCGGAGGCCGCACTCGGGACCGCACGGTGATCCGTTACCGTAGGCTGGAGATGCCTCGCCACGACAGGACGCGCGCACCGGAGCGATTCTGCGGGGTCTCGCCGCCGTAGACGAGCCAGGAGCGGAGGGGGATCCGCTCGCCGCTCCATCTCTCGCGGAACTTCACGAGGCTCGCGAGCGCATCGGACGCGATGGTCTGGCCGGACTTGATCTCGACCGCTTCGACGCGCCGCCCCTCCTCCACGACAAGGTCCACCTCCAATCCAGGCTGATCGCGATAGAAGGAGAGCCGTGGCGGAACGCCGCGATGCAGGCGCGACTTCAGCACCTCGCTTACCACCCAGCTCTCGAATACGGCGCCACGCAGCGGATGGCGATCGAGCTCGGCTGCCGTGCGGATGCCGAGCAGGAAGCACAGCAGGCCGCTGTCCACGAAGTGGAGCTTCGGCGTCTTCACGAGGCGCTTGCCGAGGTTCCGGTGGAAGGGCCGAAGCAGATGGACCAGGTACGAGGCCTCGAGCACCGAGATCCACTTGCGCGCGGTGGGCTGGGAGACGCCGGCGTCGGCGCCGAGGCTCGAGAGGTTGAGCAGCTGACCACTCCGGGCCGCGCAGAGCTGGAGGAAGGTCTGGAATGTGCGGAGATCGCCGACATTCAGCATCTGTCGCACGTCACGCTCGACGTACGTCGCGACGTAGCTCGACAGGAAGTCCGATGCGGGCAGCCGCTGATCGTGGATCCGTGGGTAGGCGCCGGTCCAGAGCGCCTCGCGAAGCGACTTCGGAGGCCGCGGGAAGCGAAGGAGCTCGTCCCACGACGGCGGCAGCAGGTGCAGTACGGCGGAGCGGCCCGCGAGGCTCTGCGAGACGGTCGCGAGAAGAACGAAGTTCCAGGACCCGGTCAGCACCCAGGGGCGCGGCGCCCCTCGCGCGTCCACGATCTCCTGGAGGTAGGAGAGGAGCTGCGGTGCTCGCTGGACCTCGTCGAGCACCGCGCCGTGTCGAAGCTCCGCAAGGAAGCCGCGCGGATCCTGCTCGGCGAAGTCCCGGGTGTCCGGGGTCTCGAGCGAGCGATAAGGGAGCTTGCCGAAGACCCCGCGGCAAAGGGTGGTTTTCCCCGACTGGCGCGGGCCCATCACGGTGACGACGGGGAAGCGGCGGGCGAGGGAACGAAGCTGGCGCTCGGCGTCGCGGCGGATCACGCTGGCAAGGTAGATCGGAATCGTTCACATTGAAAGTCAAACTTTTGAATTGAAGAGGCCGCGGTCCCGCGGCCGCTGCCGGCCCCGCGCCCTCCGCGCTCCGCATCCCTCGGGGCCTCGTGATCGCTCATGCCGCGAGGAGCCCGGGAAGGTGCATTCCGTCCGCTCGCTCAGAGGATAAGCGCCCGGCCCGATGTCGAATGGCCCCCAATGCAGCGAAGGGTCCGTACGCTGCGCGATTGCGTCGCGCCTGGCGACGGTCTGGTCGTTTGATGATCGTGGAGACACCTGTCGCGCGATGCGGTCAGCCCGCGACCCGGTCGACCTCGATCGAGCTCCGGGGCGGCGCAACGGCGGCAGCTTCGCCTCGGCTCGAGATCCCGCGGTGACTTGGGTGGGAGTCCTCGCCCAAGATCGGCTCGCACGTCTGGACCAGAACGGAGGAGGCCCGCGGTTTGGGGTCGTCAAGTGGTTCGCCAGCGGACGTTCCCCGAGCCAGTCGCAGTCTCTTCGGTCCTACAGCGATTGCACGTGGGCGACGAGGGCGATGGGCTCGCTGTCATCGATGACACTACGCTGCTATACGCTCAATTGCGATGCCATACGCTACTCGCTGTCTCATTTGAATTTCCCAAGATTTCCCATTGTTCAGCCTTTTCTAAGTCTCTACGTTTCCCGCGGCTGAAGCTCTTCATTCGGGGGTGGGAATGAGAGATCGCCATGCGGTCCTTGACGCGAACCCGGAGCGGCTCCGCCCGCTAGGCCAGAAGCTGACGCGAGAGCTCGATTCCCGGTTGTCCATGACCTTTCGATCGGCGCCAGTCCGAGCCCCCGTTGTGAGCGCGCACAACCCGTCCTGGGATGTGAGCTTCCACGCCTGCACCTGCCTTGGGAGGAGACTCAGCCCTAGTACCGTGGCCTCCCATGGCACTCTCCGCGGCTGCGAATAGTCATGTCTCCCCCGGCCGGCGAACTTCGCTCTTGCATTCCGGCCGTGAGCCGCGGTATGCGGTGGGTCATGGCCGACAAGATCGGGAAGGTGAGGCGCCGTAAGCTCCCCGACGGGAACGAGCGCTACTACCTGGACTTTCGACCGCATGGTCAGGTCTTCTCGATCCCCGACCCGGGCGGCGTGCAAAGTATCCCCCTTCGCGATCGCCGGATGGCGGAGCGGCTCCTCGAGAGCATTCGCGCGGTGATTCTCGATGGGAAGACGTTAGACCGCGCACTGGCTCCCTATCTCGCGCGCACGTCGCCGCAGACGCTCATTCCCACCAAGGTTGCGCAGTGGCTCGAGACCATGCGCGCAGCCGAAAAGGCAGCCGATCTATCGCCCACGTACCTGCGCGAGCTCGTCCGATACGCCCGTTCTGGCCGAGAGTTTTCCTTCTGGACGGGGAGGTCGATCTACGGCATCTCGGCGGGCGACTTGATGGATTGGAATCTCTGGCTCGCGAAGCGCGGGCTCTCGCCGAAGACGCGGCAGAATGTGCTCGGGGCATTCCGGGCGTTCCTGCGCTGGCTCGAGACGCGAGGCGATCTCGAGAGATTGCCCCGCTTCCCCGAGATCAGGGTTCCTGAGTACGCACCCACGGTCCTTACCTTCGAGCTTCAAGCACGCGTGCTGGAGGAGATTCCACTCGAGCGGCGCGGGGCCTTCCTCGCCGCGGCGAGGCTAGGGCTGCGACCGGGCGAGATTCGAGCCCTCAACGTGGACGACTACCAAGAGGGAAAGCTCCTCATCACGCGCGCCGTCCAAGGCCCGAACACGAGTGCACCGGTGAGACACACGAAGAATCGCCGTTCCGCATGGATGCCGGTCTACGACGACGAGCTGCGGACCTGGATTGAGTGGCGGGTTCGATTCACACCGGCCGAAGAACGGCTCCGGGGCCGCGTCGCCCTCTTCCCGAACCCCTCGGGGCGCGCGAAGGATCGGCGCTGGCTTTCGAATTCCATGCGTGAGGAGTGGAACCGCGCCGCGGCCAAGGTCGGAGTCCGCTGCCGGATGTATGAGGGCACGAAGCACACGTTTGCGACGAACCTACTCGAAGCGGGAGTGAGCCAAGAGGTGATCCAGGCCGTGCTTCGGCACCGCGACCGACGCTCCACCGAGCGCTACGCGAAGCTCTCTCTGGCGGCGGCGGTGCGTCTGCTGCCTCGACACAATTCTGATGGGATTTGTGGCCCGCTTGTGGCCCGCGACTCAAACGCCAATTTGAGTCATAAAATGTCCCTAGAAATTCAAGGGCTTATGGAGTCAAATTGGCGGGGCGGACGGGACTCGAACCCGCAACTGAGCAAGCCAATTCCTTGTTAAATCGAGTACTTAGGCGGCAGAAATAGCCAAAATTCTTGCCCACGGCTTGCCCACAGGTCGTCGGCGGCGCGTATTCACGGATTCGCGCCCCGGCCAACTCAATCGCGCAGTCGCTGTGTTGGGATCCCCTTCGGAGCGCTCCGGTAGTTGCGCGAGCTGCTCCTCGCAGATCCTTTCCCACCGTTCGGCAGTCTTCGCCGCGATGGGCCGCCTGCCCGCTTCCCAGTCGCAAACCCGCTGCACGCGCTGAATGTTGAATTCGATCAAAAGACGGAACGAGAAATAAGAGGTAAGAGCTTTGATTGGCATTCCGAGGCCATCATCGTATCCGATGGCGGCGATGCTTTCTGGTGTATCGAGTACGATCCGCGGACCAAGCAGCTACAGAACGCGCAATTAAACGGCGTGGCCTAGCTGACTCGGCGAGCCTTTTCGGACCCACCGCCGTCTGCGGAAGTACGCAGCGTTGCGGACGAGATGAGAAAACAGTGGGGAAGGCTCCGATTGCTGGCGGGTGGAGTCAACTCCCTCAGGCGGCGGGGGGGAGATCGCGGCGTGAAGAGGCCGGCGCTGCGCGCGCAGCTATACGCCCAATCAGCCTGCGGAAGGCCTGGAGAACTCTTCGAGCGTCTTGAAGTAGCGAGAGTGTGTCTTCTTCAGCGCGTCGAGGGAGTCCGCTCCAAGCAGCACCACCTCAATCTCTTCGTGCCCTCTTTCGGCTTCCTCCCGAGCAAATCTCTCCCGCAGCGCCACTTCTCGCTGTTCAGCGCGATACGTCACTAGTTCCCTGAGAGTGCCCGTCTTGCGGTCGTAGACGATGAGGAACAGCTTCATTCGAGAAGCCTCGCGAGGAGATCGTCGACTTGCGCCGAGAGCGTCTGAACCAGGGGAGCCAATTCCTCGACGCTTGCGCCCTGCGCGATCAGTGCCGAGTGTTTCTCAGTTAGTATCTCATTTTGCGCGATAAGCGTCGAGACGTTCATAATCATCTCCAAGGCCTCGCGGCGACTCCGTTGGCCGACGAGTGCTTCCGGATCGGTCGGCTCGCCGCCATAGCGTATCTGGCGTCCCCAGTCATCGGCAATCTTCTCGAGTATCTGAGCCCAGCGATCCTGTTTCTGGGTCCGCACTTGGATCTCCACCGGGCATCCGTCCACCGTCACTATCACGTGCACGGCGCGGTAGCCGTAACTGGGGCGTTCTCGCCTGTCGATCACCTCCGAACCTGGGAACCGCCCTTGGATCGACGCTACTTGCGCATCTTGCTCCGTGAGAGTCATATCGGTCACGATTCGTACGCCGGCTATGTCCTGCATCCTGCTGAGCCGGGTCCTCTCGCGCTTCAACTTGTCGACGATTGTGCCCACCGTCTTTAGGCGAGACGTCACCTGCAGACCGAGCTGGCTTCGCAAGAGCTGCTGGACCTTGTACAGCGCGGGATCGTAGTCGAGACGAACCTGCTGAAGCATCTGAAGGTCGGATTCCGTGGGGTGCGCGGCATGCCTGAGGCGATCCCCCAGCGCGTTGATCTTCGAGACTGTGAACGAGCGCGGCATTGCCCCTGATCTTACGTGCGCGTTCTCGAGTCCGCCGGAGGTTGAACCGTGAGCACCCGTCCAATGGCCGGACCCGCCAGCTCGCGGAGGGGAACGCCCGAGGTGGCGACAAGGGGTCGGTTTTCGCCAGGGCCACGCGCCCAAACCGACCCGCGCCGCGGCTACGTTTTTTCGGCTCGCCCGAGGAGACCTTTCCCGCCACCTCTCCCGAGACGAGCTTCCGAGCCGCCGACCTCGCGACATCAAGATCCCGGGCGAATATGGACACCGCCACACCGAGCGGGGTGGACCTGGACGAGCGCCGCCTGATCCACGGCCGCTTGAGGGCGTCCGATCCTGGCGCCTCGCTGCAGGGCTGCGCGCATCCTTGGCGCGCTGCGCTAGCGGATTAGGTCGCGCTGTCCCCGGCCTTCAGACCGAAGTGCTTCAGGAGGAACGAGCGGGCGAGCCGCTCGCCCTCCTCGGTCAGGAGAACCGATTTTGCCTTCGATGCAGGGTCGAAAATCCAGCCCTTCTCGAACAGGATGTTCATGAGATTCCAGTCAAGCGCCTTCCAGACGCGCCCATCGTGGAGGGTCAGCGACAAGAGTGCGAGGGCAGCCTCAGCGAGCTTGCCCGCGTCAAGGTCGTCGCGCAGTTCGGTCGGTCTGTCCAGTTCGTCTCGCATCTCGATCTTCCAGCCGCAACAACGATTGTGCGGCAAATTCGGCCAGCGCCAGCTTGTTGAGAGCTTGGTGAGGCCGCGTGATGGTTTCAGGCCGGCTTCTGGCCCCACGCGACAAAGTGGATCGCAGTAATGGCCCGGAAGTTTGGTGACTGGATCTCTGCAAGAAACCGGTCGGCTTCGGAAGCCGAGATCTCTCCCCGAACGATGACCTTCTCCCGGATCTTCTGGAAGGTGCGCAGATAGACCGATGGATTCGGACCAGCACCCGTCCACTCGCCCGCGAACCCCCGAACCTGAACTGTCAGGAGGCCTAGGCGGCGAAGGGCGTCCCCGAGATGGAGGCCAAGGTCCGCTTGGTAGCCGTTTGCGACCATGCACCCCAGGAAAGCTGCGTACGCTTTCGCAAAGAGCTGCGGATCGGAGCAACTCGCGTGCTTCAGGGAGGCAAGATCGGCGTCCTCCACGCAAAGCCAACCACCGGGCTTCGTGGCGTCGGCCATGCGGTCGAGAGCGTGATCGTACTTGGGGAGATGCTCGAGCACCTTCCGGGCGTGAACAAGGTCATAAGCATTCCGTTCGATCGGATCCTTGGTGATATCGTGAACGCGGACCTCTAGGTTGCTCGCCTCCAGCTTCTCAAGGAAGCCGATCTCAAGGTCCGTGGCGACCACTCGACCCGACGGAGCAACCCGCTCGCAGAGCCATCGGGCGATCGAGCCAGCGCCGGCTCCGACCTCGAGGCACTGCCAGCCCGGACGGACACCGATCGCCGACAGACAGGCGATCGTCCACCCGTCGAGCCCCCCTTCGATCGCGGAGAGCCGCTCGTGTTCGTGCTGCCACGAGTGCTCGAACGGGTAACTCATTCGCGCCTTCCTCTGGCGGCCAAACGGTTTGGGGCTGAGTGAACTACGCGGCGCCGCCTGATGCGTCTGGCGAGTCTGGGGTCACCCGTCAAGACGTAGAGTCACCAAGTTCTTTCCGCATCTCAACATGCAGGGCGCAGTTCGCGTCCAGATGGACCCCCATGATGTCGAACCCCTCGGTCAGGTTGAGAATGAGCATCTCTTTCCATCTATTCGTCGACTCGGTCAATACCTTCGTGTAACCATTCTCCTCGCACCAAGCATGCTGGCGCCGCAGAAGCTCCCGCGCGATCCCGAGGCGTCTGCGGCTTGGAAGCACGCCTCCCAGCCAGCTAAAGAAGACACCGCGACTTCGCTCGTAGCCGAGCTTGTACCCGACTGCCTTGCCGCCATCGCGAGCGATCAGGGCGAGTGGCCTCCTCTTCTCTCGTACCCTCTCGGCGAAGTCTGTGTCGGATGCCTGCCCAAAGCACGCCTCGAATAAACCAGCAATCTCTTCGATCTCGCGGGGTCCGATGTCGCCATGCGACAACGCGATCTCGATCATGGGCGCAAGGTACCATGCGCTGGATGCAGCCTCACTCATCTCCCGCAGCTACCCTTTCTGCAATCCCGATGGATGGCTCCATGGATCCCGCGATAGTCCGAGACCTGGTCCTCCTGAACGCCTCCGAAGAAGAAAAGCTCGTCGAGGTCATTTGGGACCTGGGTTCAAAGTTCCCCGAATCGGACCTTTGGCAACGCCACCAAGCGGCGGACGCCGCAATCCGCGAACTCTCTAAGCAAGGCTGGATTGAACTCTTCACCATGAGGTGGATGCCATCGGCCGAAGTCGACTACGAGCGGATCCACCCAAACGCGGTTCCCACGATGCTTCAGCAACCGCAGAGCTGGTACCCCGACAATCGCACGGCACCCTTCGTTGAGCGCGCCGTCCTTTGGATCACGGATGTGGGAAGAGCAGCGTGAGCTGGGAGTGGTTTGGACGGTGCCTAGCACGTCACGCGGTCAAACGGCCCGGCTCGCGGCAACCTCTCGAAGGCACCCGGGTCACGCCGCCGACGCACGGCTATCTCTCGTGGATGCGACGCGTCGAACAGCATGACCGAGAACGAGCCCGTGCGGGCCAGTCGCTCGGCGTAGAACGCTACCAACCGGTCCGGCGCTGACGATCGCGATGCGCATCACATGTGCGTGTAGTCGGGGCCGTCGCCGCCTTCGGGCGTCATCCAGGTGATGATCCCGTACGGGTCGGCGACGTCGCAGGTCTTGCAGTGGACGCAGTTCTCGTGGTGGATCACGAGGCGCTTGGGTCCGGGGTTCGCGTCTTCGGGGATCATCTCGTAGACGGCCGCGGGGCAGAAGTTCTCGCATGGGTTCCCGTACTCGACCGCGCACTTCGTTGCACACACGTTCGTGTCGGCGACGACCAGATGGTGCGGCTGGTCGACCTCGTGGCGCGAGCCGGCCATAGCGACTGCCGTGACCTTGTCGAAGGTGTACTTGTTGTCGTACGCGACCTTCTCGCGCTTCTTCTGCTCCTTCGGCGTGAGCTCGGAGAGCTTCATCATGTGCTCGTGATCGGGGTGGGTCTCCACCTTCTTCACGAGCCCGCG
>DATFYN010000272.1:0-2529 GCA_035315025.1 Myxococcota bacterium | reverse complement strand
TGCGACACGTGCGCGGCCAATTGCCTAACCGACGAACGGGCCGCGATATTGGCGCGGCATGACGGCATAGATTGCGCGGAGACGCCCCCGCACCTGATCAAGGAGCCAAATTAGCCCGAACTTCCTTCTTGGAAAATCTGCAAGCGATTGAAGGTGGTGAGTTTTCTTGGATTTTGCTGCGGTAATGTAGCCATGTAATTGGCGATTATTGTGTTGCGAAGCACTGGCAGATATGGCATGTTTGCGCCATGTATATCGAATCCGTCCCCAACCGGAACTCGCCGCCCGCCATCCTGCTGCGGGAGAGCTATCGGGACGGCGGCAAGATCAAGAAGCGCACCATCGCGAACCTGTCCCACTGGCCGACCGAGATCGTCGAAGGGCTGCGCACGCTGCTCAAGGGCGGCAGGGTCGCGGCGGCCGATCAGGAAACCATTGTGGTGCGCCGCGCCTTGCCGCACGGGCATGTGGCGGCCGTGCTCGGCACGCTGCGCGACATCGGTCTTGATCGTCTGCTCGGGCCTTCTGGCAACCGCTGCCGCGACCGCGTCATCGCGATGATCGTGGCGCGGCTGATCGCGCCGGCGTCCAAGCTCGCCACCGCCCGCATGCTCGACCCGCTCACCGCCGCCTTCAGCCTTGGCGAGACGCTTGGTCTCGGATCGGTTGACGAAGACGAGCTCTACGTCGCCCTCGACTGGCTGGGCGAGCGCCAGGAGACGGTCGAGAGCGCGCTCGCGCGCAAGCATCTGCGCGCCGGCACGCTGGTGCTCTACGACGTGTCGTCGAGCTATGTGGAGGGCCGCTGCTGCGAACTGGCGCAGCTCGGCTACAACCGCGACGGCAAGAAGGGCAAGCTGCAGATCGTCTACGGTCTGCTGTGTGCGGGAGACGGATGCCCGGTCGCGATCGAGGTTTTCGAGGGCGACACCGCCGATCCGCGCACGCTCGCCGCGCAGATCGACAAGATCAAAAAGCGCTTCGCGCTCGAGCGCGTGGTGTTGGTCGGCGACCGCGGGATGATCACGCAAGCGCGCATCGACGCCGAGATCGCCCCGGCGGGTCTCGACTGGATCACGGCGTTGCGGGCGCCGGCGATCAGGGAGCTCGCGGAAGCCGGAGCCTTGCAGATGTCGCTGTTCGACGAGCGCGACATGGCGGCCATCACGTCGCCCGATTATCCGGGCGAGCGGCTCATCGTCTGTCGCAATCGCGATCTCGCCCGCGAGCGCGCCCGCAAGCGAGAGGACCTGCTGGCCGCGACTGAAAAGGACCTTGACGCCATTGCGGCCGCGGTTCGGCGTTCCCGCAAGCCGCTACGCGGCGAGGCCGAGATCGCGCTCAAGGTCGGCGCCGTCGTCAACCGGCGCAAGATGGCCAAGCACTTCGAGCTCGCGATCGGCGAGGCAAGCTTCGCGTTCAATCGCAAGGCCGCGGCGATCGCCGCCGAGGCCGCGCTGGACGGCGTCTATGTCGTGCGCACCAGCTTGCCGAAAAAAGCCCTCGACGACGCCGCGACCGTCGGCGCCTATAAAAGCCTCGCCCGGGTCGAGCGCGCGTTCCGGTCCTTGAAGACCGTCGACATCCACCTGCGTCCGATCTTCCACTGGACGGTGCCGCGCGTGCGCGCTCACGTCTTCCTCTGCATGCTCGCCTATCACGTCGAGCATCACATGCGCGCCAGGCTCGCCCCCATGCTCTACGACGAGACCGATCACGAGGCCGCCGCCGCCATCCGCACGAGCATCGTCGCCAAGGCAGAGCGCTCCGACGCCGTGCGTCGCAAGCAGACAACCGGTCGCACCGACGACGGTCTGCCCGTCCATAGCTTCCGCAGCCTGCTCGCCGACCTCGCCACCTATTGCCGGATCCAGGCGACCACCGCGCTCAACGAGAAATACGTCTTCACCCTGCACACCAGGTCGACCCCGATCCAGAGCCGCGCCTTCGACCTCCTCGGCGTCGACCCGGATCGTACCCAGTAATCCGCCCCTCGCCCTCGATAAACGAGAGTGAGATCAATGCCTTATAATTTTGAAAGAAGGAACTTCGGTATAGCGGGGAGAACATGCCCCCCCACCGCCTGCGGGATCGTCGGCGCCGACGCCCGGCCGAACTGCGGGAGATGGAGGCGAGCGGGGATGGACGAAGCGAGTCTCTTCGCCCTACACAAGCCCTCCTCGCTTGCGACCGTGGATGTATCAACGGTCGACGCCATGCAAACAGTTGAGGCAAAGCACGGATGCATCAGCCCATAGTCAAGATCGCGCGCGGCCCAAGAAGAAATCCGTGGATCAGGGCCCTGCTCGCCATCATTGGATTCGTTCTTTATCTGATTTCGACCGTTCCAGTTGGTATGACGCTGTATGCGATCAAATCCGAAATGGGTTGGAATGTTTTCAAGCGAGGTGGCTTTCACACGCTTGCCTCGTGCCTTCGTGAAGCGGCGCGGCCCTGACACCCTGGGTCGCAAGGCGCTGCTCGGCCCCAACCTCACGGCTCGCGCGCTGCAGGTTGATCGCCTCGTCA
>DATFYN010000271.1:0-2244 GCA_035315025.1 Myxococcota bacterium | reverse complement strand
GTGCGATGGGCTCGCCGAGGGGGCGGGCTGGCGCTATTGGGGCTCGGCGCGGCGCTCTTGCTGCTCCGTCAGCGCGGCCCCGGCCCGTTCGACACCGTGTGGGCAGAGGACGGTACGATATTCCTCCAAGGGGCCTGGGCGGATCCTTCGCCGCGAGGCTGGCTGCGTGGTTACGCCGGGTATTTGCAGCTCTCTTCTCGGCTTCTGGCAAGCGTGGCCGCCGGTTTGCCTATCGCCTGGGCGCCCACCGTGCTCTCGACGGGCGCCGCCCTGGCAGCGGCGACCGTGGCTCTCGTCTCTTACCGGGCTGCCGAAACCTACATCCCGTTAAGGCGGGATCGCGCCATCCTGGCGCTGGCCCTTCTGATTCTTCCCACGGCTGGGATCGAAACCGCCAATGCAGCGGCGAACATCCACTGGTACTTGCTCTATGGTCTGACCTGGGTGGCTCTTTGGCGGCCGGTCGGACTCGGTGAGATCGTCGCAGGTAGTGTGCTCGCTTTCCTGGCGGCGGCAAGTGACCCCTTCGCGGTACTGGCGGCTCCGGTCCTCGGATGGAGGCTGCTGCGGGCCGCTCGTTCTGCGGATTGGGCCTTCGCAGTGGCTCTCGGGGCAGGCGCCCTCCTCCAGGCTGCAGTCATCCTCGGCGATGCTGGAAGCCGAGCCCTCAACCCACTCGGCACCTCGCCGTGGATCCTCGGCCGCTGGTATGGATTTCAGGTGCTCGAAGGCGCTGCTTTCGGGGTGACCCTCAGGGAAACCCTCTGCGAGGTGCTTGGGGTCGCCCCGACCGCCGCGCTCGCTGTATTGCTGCTGGCGGTGCTCCTTGCGCCAGCCGCCCGCGCGGCTCGCGGCTTCGCCGTAGCGGCCATAGCCCTCGGAGGGCTCCACTTCGGCTTCTACTTCCTCCCGGTCGCGCTCTCTGGGGTCAGCACCTCCCGATACACGGTAACCCCGATCATGCTCCTCTACGCCCTGATCGCGTGGGGCCTCGCCTACGGGGATCCCGTCCGGACGCGGCTTACTCGGACCTTGGCGGTCGGCATCCTGGCCCTCATCTCGGCTCTCGACTTCGCTCCCTGGAACGCTCGTGCCGAGGGACCACGTTGGAGCGAGGGGCTCTCCACGGCGCGCACCCGTTGCAATCAAACGGGGAGTGGAACTGCGGCCGTCCAGATCTCTCCTCTCCCGCACTCACGGCTGGCGCAGGGCTGGAGCGTCGAGGTTCCTTGCAGAAAACTGGCGGCTGAAAATGTGCCGTGAGATGTTGGAGCGACGTCAGCCCGAACTTCCGTCGACTCGATGAACAGCGCGCCTTGCGGCGAGTAGAGCTCGCGCATACCGGAAATCGGAGAACGTAGCGCGAGCGTCGGGTCCGACTCCCCTTTGGATTCTTCTTACGCTTCTGGCCCACTGCCCCGACGCAGCGCTGCGGGCGCTCTGCTAACGCCTGGAGATTCGTCCCGCTGTCCGTCTCAGGATCGGCGAAGCCCTGTTGACGTCCTCGGAGGCTCGAGTGCGGACCTCTTCATCAAATCTGCTGCGCAAATCGCGCGCAGGTACCGGAACCGCACGTCCCAGTGTGTCGGCTGCTAGCCACGCCCACGATCGCACCGCCCAAACCACAGATGCTGAAGTCCTCTACGTTGATCGGCGCGCTTCGTCCGCCCCTGTCCGGCGTCGCTTCATCCCTCTCCACCGCCTTCGGCGTCTAGTGCGCCGGATGCTCGCGCTGCTTCGGCTGTGCCCACAGGTCAAGGCCAGCAGGCCGATTGCGATTGTTCGGTCCTTGGTCGTGGCAGGCGAGTTAACAATGCGTTGTGCTCGCTCGGCGTTCAGAGCGAGTCATCTCGGGAGACCAGAAGCTTCAACGTAGACAGGCGGAGCAACCAGGAGAGCGTTCGGATGTTCATGCTCAACTTGTCTCCTTCCGGGCCCGACGGCTCTCCAGGTCGAACTAACCGCAGCATCGCCAACCCCATCACGCGAAGAAGGTGGTAAAATACGAGAATTAGATAAAAAACCCCTGCCGATGTGGACCCATGGTGCTTCTTCCAGTACTGAAGGTTCGCCCGCTGCTGCTCGATCCAGAAGCGAGCGGGTGCAGCTGCCGAACTAGCGCCTCCGTAGTGAATGATCTCTGCGGCGGGATAGAAGGTTACGCGCCAGCCTCCCCGTCGATAGCGCAGGCACAGGTCCATGTCCTCGGCGTACATGAAGAACCGCGTATCGAGACCACCTACT
>DATFYN010000270.1:0-11320 GCA_035315025.1 Myxococcota bacterium | reverse complement strand
GAGCGCGGTCGTGGCTCTCTCGCACGTGCTTGAGTCGATGGGAGGCGAGGACCCTGCGGTCATCGCAGGGCGAAGCCAGCACGTCCTGAGTGGTGCGCAGAGCCAGATGGATGCGGCGGTCGACCGGGTCGAGGCGTTCCTTCGCAACAGGCGCCCACAACCCGGCTAAAGGACCTGAGACCACCCAAGGATCGATTCGCCTGAATTCACGGGCTCGCCCGTCTGCCTTCTTGCCCGTCTTCCTCCACGAGACTGCGGCATGCCTCTCGCTCTCGTGGCCACCGTCGTCCAAGCGACAACCGCCCTCATGGCCTCCGGCCATCGCCCATGCGCCCAGAGCGAAACACCTGTCCAGAGCCCCTGGGTCTGGCCCCTTACGGCGCGGCCACCCGCTCGGGCGGTTGAAGCTGTGATCTTGAGGCTGCAGTTGTCCTCGCCACCAGTCCGTGACACGCGGTGCAGGCCAGTCGACACCGCAGCTTGTGCAGCCGGACCCGTTGCTTGCAATGACATCCTGCTGGCGAATTGCACGTTGGGTTTCGCACGCGCACATGGGAGTCCTGGCGTGGACTCGGTTCTACCGGTGCGATTGCTGCAGGAAAAGCACGCGACATGCGTGCGCGGACGGGACTACACTGGCCGGATCCCGCGCGGCGGTGCGTGGATCGTTGTGCCAGTGGTTGGGTCTGTGCCGGAGTGGGTTTATCATGACCTGTCTTAGTCCGCGCGGATCCTCGGTTGAAGGAGTACTCTCAATCCGGGCTGAGGAGTGGGTATGGCCCGAGGCCGGAATACTTCCCGAATGAAGCGCTGGCAATGGGCCATTGCATGCGCACTTCTTCTTGCGGCGTGCGCATCGCCAAAGCCCAAGCACCCAAAGCCCGCGCTATCGGCTGCGCCGCCTCTGAGCAGAACGTCCGAGGGCGCGACCTCCTTCACGATCTACCAGGTAAAGCCCGGAGACACACTGTCGAAGATCGCGGCGCGATACCAGGTTTCGGCGGCAGCGCTCGCGAGTTGGAACGGGATCTCCGATCCCAACCTGATTAGAGCGAATACCCGGCTTCGCGTGCCGAGGCCGGGTTCTCTTCTCCCGCCAGCGCCGCCGCCGGTGGGAGCCCCTCCGCCGACCCCTGCTGCCGAGGTCTTCGCGCGCCCGTCCCCTGACGAGTTCCCCGGTGTGAGTTTCACTCCCGGGGCTCCGGCCCCGGCAGGCAGCTCGGACGTCCACGGCGCCACACCCATGACGGGCGATGAATCAGCGCCGCACCGAGTCGCCTTGGCGCGCCCCCCCAAGCCGGGCTTCTCGTTCTCGCCGGAGCTCTTGGCTCGTGCGCGAGGGGAACTCGAGCGCGCCGAAGAGCGCTATGCGGCGGCCGATTTTGAAGGGGCTCTTGCGCGCGCGAACACAGCGGAACAGCTCGTGGCACCACTTCCTGACGACCGCGCGGCGCGGCAGGTGTTCGCGCGAGCCGCCGTGGTGGCCGGGATGGCCCAAGCGGCATCGGATCGTGACGAGGAAGCCATCGCGCATTTCCGCCAAGCGCTGGCGCGAGATCCCGATGTGACTTTGGAATCCGACGCCGCCTCGCCAAAGCTTGAGCGCCTGTTTGAGGAAGCAAAACACTAGGCTGCTCCATAGGGGTCCTCGCCACCTCCTCCGGCATCACCAGACTCTGGATACGGGCGTTCGGAGCCTCAGCCTGCTCTCCAGCGAAGCCGGACTCTCTCGCAATCCCTGCGAGTTCGGATCGAGATTGGAGGCTGGAACGCTTATCGTCGCCATTCATCTTATGCTGCGCGATCGGCGAGGGACGCGTGGGTCCGCTCCTGCGCCCCGCACGAGCGATTTCCTACTGGCTGTGCTTTGGAGCAGGAGCGACCGTGATCTTCACCACAGCCGCTTCTTCAGCGATCCTTCTCTGCTGCTCGGGGGTAAGTCCGATCTGCCGGTCATACGAGATGCCGAACTGCCGGCCAAGCGTGGGGTGACGTCGGAAGGTGGAAGCAAGCGCTTCTCGGAACTCCTCGGAGCCACGCGGAACGCATCGAGCTTCGCCGCCGAGCGTCCGACCGCGCACTCGCAGCTCAACCGGGCCCGGATCGATGTAGTTTCGCCACCAGCTTTTCCGACCCGCCTTCGACACCAGGACAAGAAGGCACTCGTCGCGCTGCTGATAGCCAACGGGAATCGTGTATCGGCGGCCAGAACGGCGACCTGTCACCGTGAGGAGCATGAGTCCAAGGCTGAGAGGGTAATGGAAAGGGGAGCGCAGGACGAAGGCCACCACCGGGTTCAGCCTTGTCATGATCCAGTCCGCGTCCACTACAAGACTTCCTGCCGACCGTGAGAGGAGTCGCGAAACATCCGAGCGAAGCCGATCCCTTCAGTGCTTTTTTGGCGGGTTAGCTCCGATCCGACAATCTGTCGCGCGATTGACGATTTGAATTGAAGGTGGCGCCGACGGTGTGAGAGATGAAGTTGCCACGGGAGACTGACCGACCGATAGCTCACAGCCGTGCGGTTCTGGCGAGCTGGCTCCCGACGGGAGTTTCGTCCAAACCACGCGCCTGCTCCGCGGACGATCACGATTTTGGTCGCGGGTTATTGTCGCATTGGGGTTAGTTAGGGGCCGTACGTTCCCCCGTGGATAAGCGCCCTGGATCGCAGAATCAAGGCACCCTCGCGACCGAGCCCCGGATCCCAAGTCGGAGGAAGGGGTGACTCGCGTTCGCCTCGTGCCGCCGAACGAGGTGCGATCGCCTTCCACGAGCCCCAGTCGAGCTCTTGCTACTGTACCGCGTCGCCCTCGCTCAGAGACTCTTTCGCCGTATGGGACCAGCCGCGGCCTTCCATGCATTTCGCAAAAAGGCCTTGGTCGCGAGCGAATCCCCAGCCCCAGGTTCCGGCCCTCGCCTCCGCAAAGCAGGCGTACTTGTCACGCTCGAAGTCCTCCGGCGTGGCGCCTTCCTTTTGGTAGGGCGTTTTGCAAGCAAGAAGTCCGAGGCCCGCGACAGCCCCGAGGAGACACCGCGCAATCTGCGGCCGCAACCGCTAGAGGTGCTTCAGCACCGCGTCGGCGCTACTCACCTCAAACTTCATCGGCTGCTCGACGAAGAGCTGCTTCAGGACGCCGCGCTCTATGATCGCGGCGTAACGCTGCGATCGAACCCCCATGCCGAACTTGGACGCGTCGAAATCGAGCCCCAGCGCCCTCGTGAAGTCGGCGCCGCCATCAGCGACCATCTTGATCTTGTCGCCTACCTTCTGGTCTTTGCCCCATGCCCCCATGACGAAGGCATCGTTCACTGAGAGGCACACGATGGAGTCTACGGCCTTGGCGCGAATCTGGTCAGCCTTCTCCACGAATCCAGGGAGGTGCTTCGCGGAGCAGGTAGGCGTAAATGCACCCGGCAGAGCAAACAACACGACTTTGCCCTTGCCGAAGAGCTCGTCCGTGCTGATGTCCTTCGGTCCATCGGCGGTCGCAAGCTTGAGCGTCATACTCGGGATCTTGTCACCAGGCTTGATCGGCATCGAGTCCTCCTCCTCTTTGGATCGCTGTAAACCTAAACCGTCGCGCCGCGCACGGCCTGCACCAGCCGCGCGGGATTTTCCCGCATGATCTGACGGATCTCGTCGTCCTGAAAATCTTCGAGCTCGTTCACGAACGAGACCGGGTCGGCGAGCCCCTCAGCGTGCGGCCAGTCGGATCCGAGCAAGACGTTACGGACGCCGATCAAGTCCGCCAACCCCCGGATGTCGTCTTCGTAGTATGGCGCCACGAAGATGTGACGACGGAAGGTATCGATCGGCGGCTCTGAAAATTCTTTCGGCATCTGGCCGAAGGCCTTCTTGAGCTTCTTGAGGAGCGGCGCTACCCATTCCGATCCATTCTCGATGCTGCACACGCGCAGTCGGGGGAAGCGGTGGAAGACGCCGTGGATAATCAGTGCAGCCATGGTGTCATAGATGGCGCGGTCGGTCTGGGTGACGGTTCCGAAGGCATTGCCCCGAAAGGCCTCCATCTGGCCCCGCGGCTCCCAGTCATTCGTGTACTTGCCATACCCGCTGTCGCCGGCATGGAAGGCGACGGTGATGCCTGCTTCGTGCACACGTGCCCAGAAAGGGTCGAACATGCGGTTTCCGAGGGAGCGGCTCGCGGGGCTCCCCGGCACCGGGGCGGGGCGAACATGAACCAGCCTTGCGCCGCGCGAGAGGGACCATTCGACCTCGGCGACTGCTTTCTCGGGGTCCATGAGCGAGATCATCGGAGCCGCGAAAAGGCGGTCCTTGTACGCGAACCCCCAATCCTCGTTCAGCCACTGGTTGAACGCGTGAAGAGTCGCATGGGTGACCTCGGCATCGTGTCGCATGGGCTGCTCGACCCCAACGCCGAGGGTCGGGAAAAGAAAGCACGCCTCGAGGCCCTGCTCGTCCATGCGCGCAAGCCGCGCATCTCGGTTCCTATATTCGGGCCGAATGGGTTCAAGCCCGCCGAAGAGCTCGGCCATGCTTGCGCCCGTGGGATTGATAGCGCGGAAATACTGATCCAATGAACCGGGCTTTGCGACGGGATCGAAGGTGGGGTTCGGGATGAAGCGATCGAGTTTGCCGCAGATGAGCAGGCGCTGCTTTTCATTGAGGGTTACCCACTGGACCGCACGCTTGGCCATCCGCCGGTCCATGTGCCGCGTGAACGCATCAGTGGCTTCGTAGTAGTGGTTGTCCGCATCGAAGGCCTTGAAAGGCAACTGGGGGGCCATGGCTGTCTCCTTGCTCGTAAGCCCATGATACCCCAGGGACCTTAGGTCCGGGCGGCAGCTCGGCGAGTGCTCCCACATGCGGTCGGTGTCTGACCGCGCGCAGCCACCTCGCTCCTGACCTCTTACGCTATCGGATATGTCGGCGGGAAGACGGGCGGCGTGCGGCCGCCTCAAGCGCGGGCGCATCGCGTAGCCCCGAGCGCCTGCGGGCGAGGCTCGGGAGCTCGAGAGGTCCTAGAGACCTGGGCAACCCTCCCGCCTTTCCCAGGCGAGGGACGGAGCTCTCACAAGAACATCCGCGAACGGAAACTGGATCCGCTCAGACAAGCAAGAGTGGGTACATTCCCGTGCCATGAGGACGAGTCGCTCGGTGCGAGACCGCGCCTTTTGTGTGATGACGACGGTCGCGCTGGCCGCGTGGGGTTGCGCGCGGCCCACCGTTCCACAGGCTACGACCGAGGTCTTGCCGCGTGTCGGGATTGTGCTTGGCGGTGGCGGCGCCCGGGGGTTTGCCGAGATCGGGGTGCTTCGCGTTCTCGAGCAAGAGCGCATCCCCGTGGCCGCCGTCGCCGGCACCTCCGTCGGAGCGCTGGTCGGTGCGCTCTACGCGGATACAGGCCGAGTGCTCGACGCGGAGTTTCACGCGGTCGCACTCCAAGAGGCTGATATCTTCGACTACGCCCTCTCCTCGGTGCTCTCCGGTGGCCTCATCAAAGGGGACGCCCTGGAGGAGTTCCTGCGCACGCGTCTTCGCAACCAAACGATCGAGCGCATGGCGCTGCCGTCTGCGGCTGTGGCCGTCGACTTGCGGACCGGCCAGCCCATGATCTTCACACGCGGACCCGTGGTGCCCGCGGTCCACGCCTCGGCCGCGATTCCCGGCGTCTTCGTTCCTGTCACGATCGACGGCAAGACCTATGTGGACGGAGGTGTCGTCGACCCCGTGCCGGCGGATGCCGCCCGCCAGCTCGGCGCCGAGGTGGTGATCGCCGTCGCAATCCCACCCGACATCCCGCAGGAGACGCCGACCAACCCGCTCGTGATTGCGTACCGGGCCGTCACGATCATGGCGTCCCTCATCGGCGACCTGCGCGCTCGCGAGGCGGACGTCGTGATCCGACCCGACGTGGGCAATGTGGCATTTGACGATTTCTCGCAAAAGAAGCGTCTCATCGAGGCCGGCGAGGTCGCAGCGCGCGCCGCACTGCCCAAGATTCGGGAAGTCATCTTGGCGAAGACGCGACACGAGCTGGCTCATTAGTCCGTCATGGACCCCCCCCTTCGGGCGACGAGCTTGCGCGCTCTCTAGAGGACGGGAATCGCAGGCGGGGCATCGCCGTGGAAAGGCGCAAGCGCAGAGCCCGCGCGTCGTCCTCAGCCGAGATGCAAGCGGAAGAGGGGAGGTCGGCGAAGAGCGCGCCAATCGGAGCTTGGGCGAGGGCGCTAGGTCCGAATGCCGCCGTCGACGTCCACACAGCGCCCCGTCAGGTAGTCGCACTCGAGGATGAACTTCACCGCTTGGAAGATCTCGCTCGCCTTGCCCGGTCGCCGGAGCGGCTCCGCTTCGAGCGCCGCCTCCAGCACCTCGGGTCGCATGCCGCGCAAGATCGGTGTGTCGATAAAACCGGGAGCCACCGCGCCAGTGCGGACCGTAGGGCGCAAGCTCCTCGGCCCACAGCTTGGTATCCGCCACGAGTCCGGCCTTTGCGGCGGAGTAGTTCGATTGCCCGCGCGTTCCGTGGCGCGAAGCGGAGGAGATATTCACGATCACGGCAGGTCCGCCGTTTGTCTCAATCACCTTCGCCGCGAACTCTCGGGCGCATAGGAAGGGCCCGGTCAGGTCTACCTCGATCACGGCATTCCAGTAGTCCAGCGACATTCGCTGAAGCATCCCGGACTTTCGGTCTTGTTTGACGAGCAGCGCATCGCGGAAGATGCCCGCGTTGTTGATGAGTCCATTGAGGCCGCCGAGCGCGGCATGGGCGTCGTGAATCAGCTTCACGACTTCCGACTCGATGGCCACATTCGCCTTAATGCCAACGACCCTTCCTAGAGGACCGCCTGCGAGGGACTCTGTCTCAGCGATCGCAGCCTCGCCGAGATCACAGAAAGCCACAGGAGCACCAAGGCGCGCGAGGGCGAGGGGAAACTCACGGCCAAGGCCAGAGCCTCCGCCAGTCACGAGAATCTTCATTTCGGGAATGTTCACTGTCGTCTCCCCGCTGGCAGTGGATGCGGCGCGCGCAGGATAACGGTTCGGGCGACGCTTGCTTCCCGCTATGCTGTGGATCCATTCGGGAGACGCGATGGATCTCGAAGCCGCGCGGGCGTACCCCTTTCTTGGGCGAGGGTCGGCACCTCCGCTTGCCATCTCCCGCACGGAAGGCTGTTTCCTTTTCACTTCGGACGGGCGCCGAATCCTCGATGCCGCCGGCGGCGCGATCGTCGCCAACATCGGTTACGCGAGGGAAGAGGTTGCGGACGTGGCGCGCAGCGCGCTCCTTGAGGCCACCTACGTGGTGCCGCCCTTCGCGACCGAAAGTCGCGTCAAGCTCGTGTCGCGGCTACGGGCGAGCTGGTTGCCGGAGGGCCTGAGCCGGGTCGTGTTCGCGAGCGGAGGTTCCGACGCCGTAGACCTCGCTCTGCGGATTGCTCGCCAGCACTTCGTATCGCGTGGCGAGGCTGCGCGTTGGAAGGTGATCGGCCGAGACCTCTCCTATCACGGAACGACGCTCGCGACTCTCGCCGTCGGGGGTCACGAGAAGCGGCGTAGCGGCTTTGAGCCACTCCTCACCCCGCACCCGAAGGCGCCAGCCTGCTACCCGCTGCGCTGCGGACTGTGCCGTGGCTGCGGGGGATGCAGCCTCGCCTGCGCCGACGCCTTTGAAGAGGTCATTGCGCGCGAGGGAGCGGAAACCATCGCCGCAGTGATCGCGGAACCCGTGGTGGGTTCCACCGCCGGTGCGCTTGTTCCGCCCCCAGGCTACTGGCCGCGGCTTGCCGAGATCTGCCGCCGCTACGGCATTTTACTGATCGCCGATGAGGTCATGACCGGCTTCGGGCGTACCGGCCGCCGCTTCGCTGTCGAACATTGGGACGTGACGCCGGACCTCTTGGTCGCTGGAAAAGGCCTCTCCGGGGGGTACGCCCCGATCGGCGCCGTGTTCACGACGGAAGCCGTGGTGGAGCCCATCGCAGAACGCGGCGACGATGTGATGTTCTACACGTATTCCGCGCATCCTGCATCGTGCGCGATCGCGGACAAAGTCCTCGAGATCCTGGAACGAGAGATGCTCGTGAAGAAGGCCGCGGTCTTGGGTTGGCAGCTTGCCGATCGGCTCGCCGGCCTGCGGAGCCACCCCCATGTGGCGGAGACGCGCGGGCTCGGCCTTCTGCAAGCCGTCGAGCTCGTGCGCGACCGAAAGACGCTAGAGCCCTTCCCGCCGCAGTCGCATGTCTGCGCGCGTGTCGTGATGGCCGGACTGCGCCGCGGCGTCTTCTTCTACCCGGGCGGCGGAGCTCCGGCTCCAGATGTGCTCTGCATCGGCCCTCCATTCGTCATCGAGCCGCCGCAGATCGATTTCATCGTGCAGGTGCTGAAAAAGGCGATCGACGATGCGCTGGAGTAGAAAGGCGCCGTGGCCGGAACGGGCAGGACGCCGGTTCGGTCGTCGCTGTCGGGCCCGCCCGGCCCCTTCCCGCTTAGTCGAACTCGCGGAAGAACCGGATGTTTTCCCGCGCGAGACCGTCGAGAACGATCTCGAGGCCGCCAGTGCGGATCATCCACTCGAGGCGATGGTCGCGATATTCGCGCTTAAAGAGTCCCTTCTCGACGAGCTTCGAGACATCCGGCATCCCGGCGACAACCGCCGCCGCCTCTTTGGCGGTGGTCGCTACGCTCGGCCTTTGGTTCACCCGTTCGAGCCACCCATGAAGACGACTCTCCGGCTTCGGCGCAAGACCGAACCCACGCGACCCGTTCAGATAGGGCACGACCACGAGGTCGCCCCAGCCAAAGCGGTCACCGCCAAACCAAGGCCACGACCCGAGCTGCCGCTCGAGCCAGCGCTGCCAGGTTTCCACCTGGGCCTCGGCCCGGGCCGTGATCTCCCGGGCGAGCACTCCCCGCGCGCGGCCGAAGAAGTGGATTTCCCCGAGGCCCCAGTTGATCGGCTCATAGTGGGTATCCATCACGTCCTCGAGGATGCGCATGCGTGCCCTCTCCCTGGGCGGATTCGGCAGAAGCGGTGGGGAGGGCCAGCGCTCCTCGATGTACTCGAGGATAATGGTCGAGTCGAAGATCTGGACGTCACCGTCGATCAGCGCGGGTACCTCGCCCCGGGGGCTCGCCTCGGCGAAGCCAGGGTCGGCCGCGACACCGCTCCCGATCCCGATCGGAAGACGGGCTTCGAACGGTATCCCCTTCTCCCGCAGTGCAATCTTGCACTTCTGTGCGTACGGCGAAAGCGGATGCTCGAAGAGCACGATCATGTCGGCTTCCTCCCGGTGCGTGGTCGCACAGGCTCTGCTAGCGAGCTTACTCGATTTCCGCCTAGACTCGAGTACGGAGGAGGGCAGCGTGACCGCACTCTCTAGTTCGACAGCCTGGCGCGCGCTCGCCGATCACCACGCGCGCACTGCTCATGTCCAGATGCGGAGCCTGTTTGCGCAGGATCCCCTTCGCGTTCAGCGCTTCTCGCTGCGCTTTCAGGATATCCTGCTCGACTACTCGAAAAACCGGATCAGCGAGGAGACGATGCGCCTTTTGCGGGCGTTGGCGGTGGAGGCCGATGTCCGGGGCTGGGCAGAGCGCATGTTTCGCGGCGAAAAGATCAACGTGACGGAGAGCCGCGCGGTTCTCCACGTTGCGCTCCGGAATCGCTCCAACCGCCCGATCCTCGTGGACGGCCAAGACGTAATGCCCGGCGTCAATGCTGTCCTCGCGCACATGCGGGCCTTCAGCGAATCCGTCCGCTCCTGGGATTGGCGAGGATTCACCGGACAGCCGATTCGAGACGTCGTCAATATCGGGATCGGCGGATCGGATCTGGGCCCGGTCATGGTCACCGACGCCCTGAAACCCTACGCGAAGCGTGACCTGGGCATGCATTTTGTGTCCAATATCGATGGGACGCAGATTGTCGAAACGCTGCGAAACTGCCGACCGGAAACGACGCTCTTCATCGTCGCCTCGAAGACATTCACGACGCAAGAGACCCTCACGAACGCCCACACCGCCAAGGCGTGGCTGCTCGAAGCAGCAAAAGACGAGGCGCATGTGGCGCGTCATTTTGTTGCCGTCTCGACCAACGAGGCGGAGGTCCGCAGGTTCGGGATTGACCCCAAGAACATGTTTGAGTTCTGGGATTGGGTGGGTGGACGCTATTCGCTGTGGTCTGCGATCGGCCTGTCGATCGTGCTCTCCGTTGGCTTTGTCCACTTTGAAGAGTTGCTCGATGGCGCCCATGAAATGGACGAACACTTCCGCACGGCTCCTCTCGAGCTCAACCTCCCCGCAACGCTGGCCCTGATTGGTATTTGGTACAACAATTTCTTCGGGGCGCAGACCCTCGCCATCCTACCCTACGACCAATACATGCATCGCTTCCCGGCCTATTTTCAGCAGGGCGACATGGAGAGCAACGGCAAGAGCGTGACCCGCGAAGGGCAGCCGGTCGACGTCTCGACCGGTCCCGTGCTCTGGGGTGAGCCGGGCACAAACGGGCAGCACGCCTTCTACCAGCTGATTCATCAGGGCACGAAGCTCATACCCTGCGACTTTCTGGCCCCTGCTCGAAGCCACAACCCGATCGGGGCGCACCACGAGATTCTCCTCTCGAACTTCTTTGCGCAGACCGAGGCGCTGATGCGCGGGAAAAACGAGCAGGAGGTCCGTTCCGAGCTCGCGGAGCAGGGAATCGCTGGCGAGACGATTGAGCGGCTGCTCCCGCACAAGCGTTTTGAAGGGAACCGTCCGACGAACAGTATCCTCTTCCAGCAGCTTACCCCGCGCACCCTCGGTCAACTGATCGCGATGTATGAGCACAAGATCTTCGTGCAGGGAGTCATTTGGGGCATTAACTCCTTTGACCAGTGGGGGGTCGAGCTCGGCAAGCAGCTCGCGAAGAAGATCCTCCCCGAGCTTGCCGGGGCCGGCCGTGTGACCACCCACGACTCGTCCACGAACGAGCTGATCCGGCACTACAAGGAGCTGCGCTAGCCGAGCTTCTTCCTGGAACCCGCACCGTGGCCACATCCTTCGCGTGGATCTCCCGCTTCGCCTTTCGTCCGGAGGCCGATGCGGCGAGGCCGTGCTAAACCGCCACGGCCGCGTAGGGGGCGGCTACATGGAGGCGACCGTCGAGAGTGGAGAGAGAGCGGCGAGGCACCGGCTGGGGTCCTTACGTGTTGCCCTACATGTCGTTCCTGTTGCTTCGCGAAGTGCAGGACCGGATGCCGCACGACGTCGCTCCGTACATGCGCATCTTCCGGATCGCCCTCACGGCGGCCCTTCTCCTCTTTTTTTTCCTTCGGGGTGACTACCCGGAACTCA
>DATFYN010000269.1:0-9811 GCA_035315025.1 Myxococcota bacterium | reverse complement strand
ACTTGGGATGGCGTAAGTCCCCGGGGATCACCGAGCATTTCAGCAGAGTGTGTGGGCGCTCCCCGAGCTTCTCTCGAACTCGCAGGCGGCGTCCGATGGACCGCGCGCGCAGCTCGGGCGCGCTATGTGTGCGCTGATGGTGATAAGGACGGAATGCCCCGGACGGGAGGCTTCAGACTCCGGGTAGGGTTCGTCGGGGGCGCGCTGGAGAGGGGGGAACACCGGATGGACGCGAATCGGATCCTAGGAAATGTGGCTCTTCTGTTCGCACTCGCCGTATTGTGGGATGATCTGAAGAGTGGCGGCCGCTTGGACCCGAAGCGTCGGACGTGGCTGCTCATTGCGGGAGCGTTTTCTATCGCGGCAATCGCCGGTGGCTTCTTCAGGTAAGCAGCGGGCGTTCGCGCATGCCCATGACAGAGGCTGAGACCCGCGCGGTCGAACCGCCGCGGCAGAATTTTTTCGAACTCTGTGAACGAAAGCAAGCATTTGGGTTCCGCGCCGCTTCGGAGTTGGATCGGAAGGTTGACGACGCCGACCCAACAGCACTCGAAGAGCGAGATCGTAGGTATACGGTGCGACGGGTAGGCGACTTCTGGTCAAGCCCCAAGCCCCGACTTCTCTTGGGGAGCGCGATCATCGCGGTGGACGTTGCAAGGAAGAGGCTGGCGAATCGCCGCCCCCAACGATTCCGCGTCGGGATAACTGAGTCTTCGCTACTGGTCGGAGAAGTCGATGTGATTGTGCTCTCCAACGACTCGCACACCGGCTGGGTCCCACGAGTGAGCAAGCGCGCTCGCCGTGGCGAGTCCAGCGGCTAGATCGACCTGTGATCCCCGACGCCACATATGCCAGCGAGGTACGCCGCGCACTCGACGCAGCCGACTATACGGAGCGTGGGGTGGTCGAGCGCCTTGGTTGCGGCGAAACACTCCGTTTGACCCCGCGCGAGCGGCCGCGCCTATTGCGCCGGACACAGCACGCGACGCCCCTCGATACGTTTATCCGTCTTTTCCTTGTGGAGGCTGAGGTCAGCGAGGCCGAAGCGCGCCGCGCCGTAGCACCGACGCCACTCGACGCGTGGAGCGACTCGGGGCTCCTCATCGCTTACGAGGGTCGGGTTGCCGCAGGCTTCGCCCTGCTTCCGCAACTCGGACTGCGGCTCCTTTTCGACCTTCGCACGCATCGACCCCTGCGCGCCGATCACGTCGTGGGGATGGGGCCGGTGTCGAACATGCTCTCGTGGGCGACCGTGCGTGCGCGGGTTGGTCGCGCGCTTGACGTCGGCACCGGCTGCGGCGGCCAAGCCCTCTTGCTCGCCCGTCACGCGGAGCGCGTCGTGGCCACCGACGTGAACCCGCGAGCGCTCGAGGTCGCCGCCTTCAACGCGGCGCTCAATGGCATCGACAACGTCGAGCTGCGGCGCGGGAGCCTCTTCGAGCCGGTCGTAGGCGAAGAGTTCGACCTGGTGGTCGCAAATCCGCCCTTCGCCATCGGCCCGAACCAGGAGCTCGCCTTCCGGGACGGTGGGTTCCCGGCCGACGGCTTTGTCGAGCGCATCGTTCGTGAGGCCCCGACCCACTTACGCTCAGGCGGACACTGCCAGCTCACCGCCCATTGGGCCCAGCTGCAGGGCGAGGAGTGGCGTGCGCGTCTTGCGCGCTGGGTGGAGGGCAGTGGGTGCGACGCCTGGGTGCTGCGGTTGAAGACCGTCGGCCCTGAGACCTATGCCGCGGGCTGGATCACCGAGACCGAGCAGCCGGAGCCTGAGGTCTACGAACGACGCTGGAAGGAGTGGGTGGGCTACCTCGAGCGCGAGCGGATCGAGGCGATCGGTAATGGCGTCGTAAACCTGCGGCGGCGCCCGAGCGGCGAAGGCCGCTTCTGGGTGCTCGACGACCTCGAAGAGCTTGACGCCGAAGCGGGCGACGCCATCGCCGAGGGCTTCGCGGTGCGAGAGCTCCTCGCAAGCACACCCGATGAGGCGCTCCTCGAAATGGCCCTGCGCATCGGACCTGGTGTGCGCCTTGAGAGCGCAAGTGAAAGCCGCGGCGAGGGCTGGGAGGTGACGGGGGCCGTACTGCGCCGTCGCCGCGGCCTACATTTCTCGGCGTCGGTCGACGGTGCGATGGCGAACCTGGTTGGACGCTGCGACGGCATTCGCACGCTTCGCGCGCTCGCGCGCGAGCTCGCGGAAGGGCTGGGCTCCGACCTGCCCAAGCTCGTGACCTCGCTATTGCCCCTAGTCCGCGGCCTCGTGGAACGCGGCTTCCTACTCCCGGCAGCGGAGGGCCTCAAGGCCGCCGAGGCCTCTCGCCCTGCATCCGGGTCCCCAAGTCGCGCGACGGTCGGGATCTAACCGGCGTCACTCACTTTGCGCCTTGAATTGCGGAGGACCCTTCGGGCTCCGTCGAGCACCCGCCCGCGTGAACGTGGCGGGAAGACGGGGGCGCACAACACGCCTCGAAGCCACACGAAACTTGGAAGCGCGCTTGGGCTTGTCTGGCTGACTTTAGTAGACACTCAGGGATGAGATGCGCCGCGCAGCGGACCGAGGTCGGAGACTTCCTATTTCGGGCCAGCTCGATTCACTTGCGGCGCGAGCTCGGGTGTTCGAAGCGCCAGCGACCATAGTGCGCCGTCCGCAAGCCTTCGGAGCTGGCCTCTTGGAGCCTGACAACTCCGGCCCCGTCTTGAGGGCGGGACAGATTCCCATACTTCGAGAGCGCAGGGTGCGACACGAGAAGCCGGGATGCTGGAAGCGGGGCTCGGCTGCCCGATCTTCGACAGCTGCGTCACCGCGTCGCGCCTCCACAGACCTCGAACCTTTCGCGGACCAGGGGGGCGGATCCGCTTGCCGAAGGAACCTTCAGGCCTCTCGCGCCTTTTGGGGGACCAGGTCTATGCTTGTTACAGGCGCTGTGGGGCAAACTTGCCGCCTTCGGGAACCGGGCGTTGCACGTCATACCCGAGGCGCAAGTTCGAGACCACACAGGCCGATAACGGGATCGCCGCGAGCCAGGAGAGTGCGGATGCCCTTTCCGCCCTTGCATCTCGCCTCGGAGGATGAGCGCCGGCTCGTCCGGCTCTGTAGAAGACGTCCACTCCCCCAACCGACGGGCGTCGCCGAGATCCAAGTCGCCTCCGATTTGCCGGCGCGCCGTCGGTTCGAGAGCACGTGGTTTCGGAGCTGGCGATTTGCGACCGAGAGCTCTGCGCGGAGGTGGAACGACAACTGGGCGCGGGTGGTCGAGGATCTTGGTTTCGTCCACCCGGCCCTCGTGACCATGCACGGCGGACCGATCACAGATCCGACCCTCGAGTACGTAGCGCGGATCGCCTCACAGATCATGCACGAGGAAATTCGAGCGGGAACTCCTCTGCCGAGCGTCGCACTGGGTTGGCAGGTCGAGCTCGTCGTCTCGCACGTCTACGAGACCATGCCTTCCACCTTCATGCGCGATTCCCTTGTCATTACCACCTCGTGGAGTGTTCTCGACGCGGACCGGGAGCCCCTCTGGTGCGTCGACTCGGGTCGCGACTATGAGCTGCGTCTCCTTCCCGCGAACGCTCCTCAGCTGCTCACGGCAAAGCACCGCTTCGAGACCGTCGAGGTAGACCGCTTTGAATAGCCACGCACTTCCAGGGCGTTCCCGCGGTTCCGAGTCCGGAGACCCGCGCGTCTCCTTCGCGAGAAAAACGGATCGGCGATGCGCCTCAGGCCGGAGACGAGCCGCGTGCTGTGCACCTCAACGCGGGGCCGCGATCCGATCGAGGCCCCTTGCGCATGGTCGTGTCCGGCGGCGAGGCATCTGGGCTCCTGATTTCAAAGCAGTGCGTCTTGCAGGTCGGTGGAACCTGTGCCGAGAACCCGACTCCTGGCGGATCGGATCCGCCACCGCCATGTCCAGTTTTGCCTGTTTCAGCACCGCGACGATCTGCCCGACGGAAGAGCGCTTCTTTCCGGAAAACTTCCCGGTCAATACCCTCAGTTTGCCAAACACTCACCTTCGCTGAGGCCCGGATTTCCTAACGCCCCTCACTCACGGACATCCACTCATAAAGCCGCTCCATCTGTCGCGCAAAGGCTCGTGTATCACAGACAGGAGAATTGAGGAGCTGTGAGCGCATTCCCCTGCGAAGTCTGGCCAGGCGCTCCCACGTGTTAGGCGAGTTGGCGAGCTGGCTGGCGAAAGACACGTACTCTTCGAGATCGCGCACTACGAATTCCCCGAGATCGGCGGCACGCAAGATGGAGGCGCTGGTTCGTGAAGCCCATCTGTCCCCCCGGAAACTCAGTACAGGAACACCCTGCCAAATGGCCTCCGTGGTGGTTGTGCCTCCATTGTACGGGAAAGTGTCAAGTGCCAGGTCTATTTCGTCATACATCCTCAGGAATTGACTGTGATCAGCGGGGCCTTCCAGACGTACGCGCTCCCGGGCAATACCGTTCCGTTCGAATAGACGATGCACAAATCCGCGCGATGCGGGGGAGTCGAGTACTTGATTCTTTAGAGCGAGCGAGCTCGTCGGACTTTGCCGAAGAATGCGGCTCCAAGCTGCGACGACCTCGCTTGTGATCTTGTATTGAGAGGCCAGGCAACCGAACGTAATCCGACCGTTGGTAAGGCAAGGTGGGGCCGCCACTTCGGGCACTGGGTAGTTCACCTCGAAGGTCAGGTAGCTGCCAGGAACACGGCAGATTTTTTCTGAATAGAAAGGCTCTTCTTCCATCGGGATGACCTGCTCATCACCGATCAAATAGTCAAAACTCCTCATGCCAGTCGTCGCATATAGGTTGAACCATCCGACTGCGATGGGCGCGGGCCGAAGCGTGAAAAGGGGGAGGCGATGCAGGTTGCTGTAGCCGTTCAGATCGATGAGAACGTCAATTCCGCATTTTCGGATCAGCGCTCCTAGCGCTTGGTTTGAGAGGCTTGTCACCTCATGAAAGCGATCTTCCGGGTGCGCGCGATAACTACATTCAACCCGCGAGGCGGGCGCGTCAGAGAACAAATGGATTTCCAATCGTTCGCGATCGTGTTGATTGATTAGGCCCCAGACAGGCTTCATCCAGTTCGGGCGATGAAAGAACGAAGAGAGATAACCGATACGCAATGGCTGATGGCGCAGCGTTGCTCGACTTGAGAAGCTTGATTCCCAAGCAAGCTGGACGAGATCCTGCCCGACAAAGGTACTCCGCGCATTCAAGATTGCGGCGTTGTCCGCTTCGGGTGCACCAGGGATGATGAGGGCGATCATCGCCCGCGAAAGCGCACTGCGCTCTCGGCCTTGCGCAGCACACTTGCGAAAGTGGGCCAGTGCCTCGCTGACCTGGCCGATTTGGAAAAGAGCCTGTGCAAGATTGTGTCGAGCCTCAAGCCAGTCGGGCTCGAGATCGATTGCATTTTGAAAGCAAGTAATGGCCGCCACATATTCCTGACGACGATTCTGCGCACACCCCATGGAGTACCACGCGCGCGCCCGGTGAGGATCCACGTTCAGGGCATTTTGATACGCCGTGATTGCTTCCGGTAATCGACCCAGATCCTGCAAGGCATCTCCAAGATCGCAATGGAGTTGGGCATCCTGAGGGAGCAGCGACGCGGCCTTTTCGAGAAATGCGGTGGCCTCTGCATTGCAATTGGCTGAGCGTAAGGCTTGACCGAGCGCAGCTAGGGACCGGGCGTCTGCGGGATTCAATTCCACAGCGCGGCGATAGTTCTCAATCGCTTCAGCCAGCGCGGTGGGCATTGCCGAGATTGTAATGGGCGTCGGCAAAACCCGGATCTTGGGCCAACGCTTGGTAGTATGCAGCCAGCGCTTCAGTCAGGCGGCCTTGCTTTGTTCGCAGCACCCCGAGACTGTTCTTAAACTCTGGCAGATCGGCCAGTGCGATCGCCCGCAAGAGGCTCGCCTCAGTCTCGTCAAATTTGTCGAGCCTTATCGAGAGCGTGATAATACTGGGGCTTGGCTGGGGGCGGTCGTGAGGGCTCTGCTGAATAGCTCCGCTCGGTCGAAAGCTATCTCCGGTTTGATAGGCAACGCAGCCGAGGAGGCAAAGCGCGTCGGGCTGGGCCGGATGACTTCGCAATATCTCTCCTTAGAACGAGGCGGCGTCGCGCAAATTTTCGAGCCGATGCCAATCCAAAGCGCATCGCAACAGCTTTCTCGATCCATCATGATTTGGTCTCGTAAGACTTGACAATAGCGGTTTGAATACGCATTCCACGAGGTGTTTCGCGGCGGACTTCTCCACACCTAGCAGCAACACCGCCGCCTGGATTGTCTCCTGGTGGGCATCGAAACCGACGCAGATGTTATCCTTCTCATGACCAGCTCCTCTTCGCGCAGCTCTGTCGTTCTCGGGCGGTAGCCAGCCGAAATGAATCCGAGGGGTCCGTGCCTCAGAGAAGAAGCTCTGCGGGGCTTTCCTGGCCGGGAGCAAGAGTGGAGGGGCAGTGTGACTGGATTTCGAAGTCCTGGGTCGCTGCGTGCAACCACGCAGCCGGCGAGCGACTCAGGGATAATTTGTTTGGGACATACACTGGCGCCTTGCTCGGCGCCGACGGTCACGAGTTGTCCTCCGACCTTCCTCGATCTCAGCCGGAATCGTTTACTTCCTTTCCGAGGGGTGAGCCGGGGCAGCCGACACTATGCAACCCTCGTTGACTGGTCGTTCGCGAGCCTGACGCAGAGGCACTCAACCGTCCGTTCGACGCAGCACCCGCGAGGTCCGTCAATCTGGGCGTCTTACAACAAGCGACCCAAGTCCTTCGGCTCGAGGCCCGAGACTTTGTGCCATCATCCGGCCAAAAAATTCCGTAAGATGCAGGAACGGCAATGGGTATCGATCAGTACACTTTTCAGGGCTACGAGGTAATCGCGGAAGTCGTCACAGGAGACCCGCACTACCCGAAGGCCGTGCTTTGCAAAGCGACGAAATCCACCGCTTTGAACGCAGAGACCGAACCCTGGGTGGTCTGGCCCATGCGGGAGGATGGAACCAGAGGAAACGGTTCCTATCGATCTACGTTCGAGCAGGCGTGGAGGGCTCTGGCCGGGTGGGCCAAGCGCTGACCCACTACGGAGGACAAACACACTTCACCGTCTTGGGCATCTACCTTTCGCGTCCCCACCAGCGCCGCGGATCTGTCTGCTGGACCCTAGCTTGGAAGCTCTTCGGCTGGCGTGTGTCTCCGGCCCTGCGTGCTGCGCAATTTGCCGAGGGGATGCCCTTTGCGACATCACGAGCCTCAGACGTGATCTACACTGTTTGCTTTCGCGCGGCGTTTCGATCCTGGATGCGGAGGCCTTCGCCCTGGGGGATTCTGCTTGACAAGCGTCTCCTCTGGCGATAGGGTCGCGCCGGCGTAACCGCCCGTATCTCCAAGAGAAACCGTCGCACGACCGATTCGGCAGCACACGGAAGGATAGGGGTTTGATGCCTGACGAGGCCGCCGACGAACCCATCACCGTCGCTCAGCTCGGGAAGCGGCGTGAGCAGACCGAGGCCATCGCGAGGCTCGTGGGCTCACACCTGGAACAGCACCTCGAGATCCTGCGGCCCGCTTTCGACCCACGCCGGCTCTTGGGGCGCCATGCCAGCCTCGGCTCGACCCGCGAGGACGTCCCCGGAGCGGACCAGGCACTCCGGGAACTCACGCAGCGCTACACGCAGGTGGCAGGTGCGCCCTTCAGCCTGCGGAGCGAATTTCCGCCCGACGCGGTCGCAGGGATGGACCATCGCCTCGCGGTGTATCCATGGGAGTACGAGCACGAGGCCCGCGGAGCGCATGAACAGAGGACCATTCGAATTACCTCTCCTTTGCGATGGGTGCTCACCTACCGGTCCGCCTACACGCTCGAGCAACTCCGGGGTGCCCGTACCAAACAGGAGTTGCGTGAAAGCGATGTTGCGCAGTTCGTCGTGAACATGCTCGTCATGCGGGCCATGCTCGACAAGTTTGCTCCCCTCAAACAGCTCCTGACTGATCTGCGGTTCGAGGTCGGCCTGGCTTCGGCCGAGGGCTTTGGGAAGCTCCCCCTCGTCACCATCGCCTCGCACCTGCCAACGCTGCGACCGCCCGACGACCTGATTCTCACCGTCACGGGTTTTTCCGGTGTAGCCGCGTTCATCGAGGTAATCGATCGCGATCCGCTGCGCAGCCTGCGGGATCCACTACGCGAGGCGATCGAGCGGATCCTGGTTTAAATGGGCTTTCGAGAGCGAGAATATCCCTCGCCAGCTTGACAAATCTGCGATGCCCGGCCTGCCGAGCGATGCGACCACTGCATCGGCACCCTCATACTCCCATCTGAAGGCAGCGTTGAATGACGTGGTGCGGATGACTTGAGCGAGAGTCTTCCAGTCCGCGTCGAGATGCCGCCCTACTGCACGGTTCGCAAAGTCTTTCGCGGGATCAAAGGAAGCGGAGGCCTCGGAGTTCTGTCGGAGTAATGGTGGGCTTTGGTACCGAGCTGGGTTCTTGCGGTACCAAGACGTAGAAGCGCGCAGAGCGTTTGCGATGCCGGGTTCGAAGGTAGACTCCATACGTTAGCTCGAGCGCCGACTCCGCGAGAACGGCTACCTCGTGCTCGTATAGAGGCGTGACACCGACGACTCCCACTGTGATCTACGGAGATCTACGGAGTGTTGGACCGGTTCGTCAATGTGATGGACCCGCAGTTCGGACAGCTTTGACGTCCCAGCGGAATCGTGGCGCGGCCTTCGCGATGATCGGGACTGGAGTTCGGTCGATCTGGAGGGAGCCGCGGGGGCCTTCTCGTGTCGCTGAGAAACCGAAATCACACGGTCGGTGTCGGCTTTGTCTCGCGAGACGCGCAAGCATGTCCGTGCTGAGTCGGCCGCTTGGGTGTAGCTACGGTCGATCCAATCGCGTGGTTGTGACCCACAACCGCATCGGCAGCGCGTGAGGAACGACCTGGTAGTCGAGGCTAAGATCCTATGGCCAGAGGCGGCAAGCCCGTGGCTGCGCGCTCAGGCCCTCTCACACAGCGCCCCCGGCGGAGCCCCCCACCTAGAAGACGGTGCGGAACCGGAATGTTGTCCGTCCGAGTTTGATGGAATCGCCGTCCTTGAGCTCGGTGCCCTCTGTCCGCTCGTTATTCACAAAGGTCGGATTCTTGTCGCTGAGGGGCGCGATCAAGAACATGCCGTCCTCGTGTTTCAGCTTGGAATGCTCGCGGGAGATCCATTCGCTCGGCAGCGGGACCTCGCAGCCTTCGGATCGGCCGAGCCGGCTCTCCCCATCGGGTACACGAAACACCTCACCCTCGAGATCGCCCTCCACGGCCACGAGCACCCCCACTGTCTTTGGACGAACGGGAAGGGCCGTGACGTACCTGGTCTCTCCTTGAGCACCCGGGGGTGTCGGGCTCGCGCAGGGCGGCGGGGAATCCCCTCGGGACGGCGTCACCGGCGGCGGGCGCGGAGACTGCAGCGGCAGGATCGGGACAGGCCGGTCGATCATCGGCTGCGGGTGAAGCTCCGTCGCAGCAGCCGGGGGCGGCGTCATCGGCGCTTCCGGTGAAAAGCCCCTTCCTGATGCGCCGCGAAGCGGTTGCCGAGCGGCGTCGGAGCGGAGCGGGCGCAGGGCGCCACGCCGTAGACCGCTCGCGTTCGTCCTCTTCTTGCTCCTAAATAGGCCGCGCAGCGAGTCGAGAAACCCCAATACTCCACCTCGGGATGCCGCCGCGACCTCAGCCAGCCGAGACCGCTACGATCCTAGAATACTGCCACACGCCGAGTGCGCCGACCGGGCTTTGGAGTGTACGGGGGGTCACTCCG
>DATFYN010000268.1:0-14895 GCA_035315025.1 Myxococcota bacterium | reverse complement strand
TCCCACGCTCGGCAAAGGCCGGTAGATGCTTGGCCACCGGATCATCTAGGGCGACGGCGCCTTCATGGACGAGCCAGAGCAGCGCGCTCGTCGTGGCCAGCGGCTTTGTCAGCGATGCCAGGTCGAAGAGGGTTTCGCGCTCCATCGGAACGCGTTCCGGGCGCGAAGCCGCGAGGCCACGTACAGAGACGTGCTCCAGCAGCTCCCCTTCGCGCGGCATGCGGGCAAGCACGACAGCGCCGGCGGTTTCGCCGCTCTCGATCGCCTTGTCGAGCGCGCGATCGACGCGAGCGAGCTTGCGCCGGATGACCGACTTCCTCATAGCCTCATTCCGTTGACACCACTCCGCGTTCCAGCGGCTCCACAATCCCAAGCTCCCCGTCGATCCGGCCGCGCACCCCGAAGGGCCACGCCAGATTGGGCGCCCCGTGCCCGAAGGGAAGACCCAAGACGAGGGGGATCCGAAGCGGCCCCACCACCGCGGCAACGACCTCCTCGGCGGAGGGGCGCGGGTAGCGCGAATCGTCGCAACCGCTCAGGTACCCGACACCGACCCCCGCGACAGCGTCCAGCTTGCCGGCCGCCCGGAGCTGCTGCACGAGGCGGTCGATGCGATAGGGACGCTCGCCGATCTCCTCGAACAGCAGGATCGCACCGCGGGTGTCGATCTCCCAGGGCGTTCCCAGGCTCGCCACGAGCGTCACGAGATTCCCTCCCACAAGGCGTCCCTCGGCGCGGCCGCCTCCGCAGCCACGCCCCCGAAGCACGGGTCCGGGCGACGCGCCGGTCAGCACGGAGACAAGCGCAGAAAAGGCCTCCGCCGGCTGGTAGTCGCCCTTTTCCAGCATCGGACCGTGGAAGCCCACCATTCCCGCGCAGCGACGTTGCCAGAGCAGGAGCGTCGTGATGTCGCTGTAGCCCACGAGCGGCTTGCGGGCGGCACGGACACGACGTGCGTCGAGCATCGACACGATTCGGTGACATCCATATCCACCCCGGGCACAGACGACCACGTCGATTTGCGGATCAGAAAAAAGCTCGGAGAGCTCCTTGCTCCGACGCGCGTCGTCTCCTGCGAGGAAACCGTCGACATTGAGCAGGTCGTCACGCCGCTGCACATGAAAGCCGGCTCTCTGCCACATCGCCTCACCCGAGGCGAGCTTCTTCGGATCGATCGGAAAGGCCGGCGCCGCGATGCCGATCGTGCCACCTGGCCGCAATGCACGAGGCTTCGCGAGCGGAGGCACCTAAAAGGGGTCTTCCTCGAACGACGAGCCGCCGCGGCTCCCGGAGTCGTTCGAACCCGGGGCGCGGCCCGGCGCGTCGGATCCGCTGCGGGTGGAGAGCGACTCGAAACGAGCGTAGCGACCTTCGAACTGCAACCGAATGGTGTCGGTCGGGCCGTTGCGCTGCTTCGCGATGATGAGCTCGGCAATCCCTTCGTCTTGTGTGTCCTTGTTGTACACCTCATCCCGATAGATGAAGGCGATCACGTCGGCGTCTTGCTCGATCGCTCCCGACTCCCGCAGATCCGCGAGCATCGGCCGTTTGTCGGCACGCGACTCGGGCCCACGATTGAGCTGCGAGAGCGCGATCACGGGGATGTTGAGCTCCTTGGCGAGGCCCTTGAGCCCGCGGCTGATCTCTGAAATTTCCTGCTCGCGCCGCTCCGCGGTGCCATCGGAGCGGGCCAGCTGAAGGTAGTCGACAATCACGAGATCAAGACCCCGCTCCGCCGCAATGCGTCGCGATTTTGCCTTGATCTCGAGCACGGTGGCCGCGGTACCATCATCGATGAAGATCTGAGCCTCGGCGAGGCGACCCGCTGCGTTCACCAGGCGCTGGTGATCGTTCACGGCGATGAAGCCGCGCCGGAACGCCGTCGAATCGATGCGTGCCTCGGAGGCGAGCAGCCGCAGCACCAGCGAGCGCGTCGTCATCTCGAGCGAGAAGACCGCGATCTTCTTGGCGTGATCCGTGGCGGCGTTCCGCGCAATGTTGAGTGCGAGCGCCGTCTTTCCCATGGACGGCCGTGCAGCAATGATGACGAGCTCCCCAGGCTGCAGGCCGCCCGTGATCTCGTCGAGGTCCTTGAAACCGGTGGGAAGGCCCGTCAGCTCGCCTCCGCGGTTCATCAGCGCTTCGACGAAATCGAATGCATCGTGGATTTCGTCGTCGAGCTTGCGGAAAGCCTGCCGGCTCTTCGTCTGGCCGATCTCGAACATCTTGCCTTGGGCGAGATCGAGCAGGCGATCGGCATTCTCCGCCTGCTCAAAGCCCATTTCGACGACCTCGGTCGCGACTCCAATCAGCGCTCGCTTGACCGCCTTGTCTCGGACGATGCGGGCGTGATGGAGCACGTGGGCTGCCGTGGATTCGTAGTCCACGAGTTCCGCGAGCGCCGTGTGCCCGCCGACGGCGTCAAGCTGCTTGTGGCTCAAGAGGTGGTCGGAAAGCGTGTGCAGATCCACCGGAGAGTTCGCGTCTTTCAGCGCGATCATGGCCCGATAGAGAATCTGGTGCGAGGGATGGTAGAAGTCCTCGGGCTTCACCTCGGTGTAGACCGTGTGGAGCGAGGAATCGTCGAGGAGGATCGCGGAGAGGACGGCCTTCTCCGCCTCGAGGTCATGGGGCGGTACACGGCCCATCGACCGTGCTGTCGCCCGCGGATCGCCGTCCGTCGTCCCTCGTGTCGCCCGCGTCACGCCACCCCCCCCGGATAGCGGGTTCACCCGACGGCCTCTATATCACTCTGCAGCGGTGACTTTCACCTTGACATTCGCCACGATTTCTCGATGAAGCCGTATCAAGACCGTGTGCTCGCCCACCTCTCGGATCGGCTCCTCGAGCTGGATCTTGCGGCGATCGATCTCAATGCCTTTGGCCGCGAGCTCCTCGGCGATCTGGCTCGCCGTCACCGAGCCGAAGAGCTTGCCCTCCTCACCCGCTTGGGCGGTAAACTCAAGCCGCTGCGCCTGGAGGCGGTCGCGCTGCGCCTCGAAGGCCCTGCGTTCACGCGTCACCCGCTCGGTGACCACGCGCTTGTGGTGCTCGAGCTCGCTTACGTTGGCATCCGTCGCGTGGATCGCCTTGCCCTGGGGGAGAAGATAGTTCCGCGCGAAGCCCGGCTTTACCGACACGACTTCGCCGGCGTCTCCGAGACTCGGTACGTCCTCGCGCAAAATGAGCTTCACGTGGGCCACGGCTAGATCCCCACCGAGGCGAAGGGGATCAGCGCCAGCTGGCGGGCGCGCTTGACGGCGACGGTCACCGCCCGCTGGTGGCGGGCGCAGTTGCCCGAGATCCGACGCGGGATCAGCTTCCCCGTCTCGCTCACGAAGAACTTGAGGGCTTTCGGATCCTTGTAGTCGATCCCGATATTGGTGTCGGCGCAGAAGCGGCAGATCTTGCGCCGCGTGAACATACGTTTGGCGGCCTTGCGCGCCTTTTTTCGAGCCTTTGCCCGCAGGCGCGCCTTGGGTCCGTAGCTGCGCTCTCGGTCCGCGTAGCCGCCGCGCTCGCCATACCCCCCGCGCTCCCCTCCGCCGAAGCCGCCGCGCTCGCCATACCCCCCGCGGTCCCCTCCACCGAAGCCGCCGCGATCCCCGAAGCCACCTCGCTCGCCCCGGTCCGCAAACGGCGGGCGATCACCGCCGCGCTCCCGGTCCCGCTCGTCGCCTCCTCCACCGTTCGTCATCGCCTACTCCTCGTCCTCGTCGGGCGGCTCTTCGTCCGATTCGACATCGTCGGGGTCCACGGCGTTCGCGAAGGGCGCCGCGCTGGTCGCGGCGCGCGCCTCGCGCTCCGCTTGCTCCCGCGCCCGCTCCTCCTCGGCTTCCCGTGCTGCACGTTCGGCGGCACGCTGCTTGCGCAGACGCTCCTCCTCGGCGGCGGCTGCCTTGCGGCCTTCGATATCCGTGACTTCTTGGTTCACCATCACGGTGAGGAATCGAAGCACCGACTCCTCGAGGCGCAGCGTGCGCTCGAGCTCCTTCACCGCGGGGCCGCGATCGAGGTACTGCAGGGTGTAGTAGTGACCCTTCTGAAACTTCTGAATCTCGTAGGCCAGCTTGCGCTTGCCGACGTCGTCGACGGCCAGCCGCACGGCGCCCTGCTTCTCGATCAAGGCGTCGAGCTTTTGGAGCATCGCCTCCCGACCCTCGTCGGAGATCTCGGGCTGAACGATGAAAGTGGTCTCGTACTCCCGCACTGCGTGTTCCTCCTCGTGGACGGTCGCCACGGCGACCGAGTCTCCAGCCTGCGCGCCGGCCGGCGGGTCCGGCTCGGGCAACGAGAGACTGAGGCGAAGTATGGAGAGCCCGGGATGGGCTCGCTGGACGCTAGAGGTGTAGCGCAGGGGCGGCGCCTACGGAAAGGGCCACAGCGAAGGATCCCTACGAGCCTGCGCCCCAGAGTCTGCGGGCCCGTCGCAGCGACGCCAGGGATCCCCGATGCTCCGGGGGGCCGATCCCCGTTATTCCCCGCAGACAACCTGGGGCGGGTGGCCTTCGCAAAGGACCTCGAGACTCGCTAGCGGATCCCAAGCGAGCGTCGGGAGAGCTCCCAGAGCAGACCACCCAGCGCGATCGAGACCAGAATCAGCACGATCTTCGGCAGCTGCGCGATCTTCCAGAACAGCACCTGTACCGAGGTCGGCTCCACGTTCTGCAAGATCACGGTGATCACGAGGACAGCGCCGATCGCCTTCAGGATCCCCACCGGGTGGCGGGCTACGAATCCGCCGGCGCGCTGCGCGAAAGTCCGCCCACCGGGCAAGCGCCCACGCTTCTCGGTGGCCGACGGCGCCGCCGGGGCGGGCTCGTAGCCCCCGTTCGTCTTGGAGGGGGTCGGCGTCGAGCTGGTCATGGGGGGCCTCCCGTGTGGCAGAGTTTTCCCCAGCCGGGGTAGCACGCCGAGCTGCCGCGTGCCGCCCCGATCCCGTCGCCTCGGTTGCCGTTCGGCTCGATCAAGCTGCCCTTTGGGCGCTCCGATACGCCACGCGCGGGGCCGCACTTCGCACGCAGGCGGGAGCCCATCTTTGATCGGCAAGACGATCGGTAACTACCGGATCGACGAGAAGCTCGGTGAGGGTGGCGTGGGTCTCGTGTGGAAGGCGACGGATCTCACCCTCGACCGGCCGGTCGCCCTCAAGGTGCTGCGCGCAGAGTTCGCCGCGCGCGACGGCGTGGTCGAGCGCTTCCGATCCGAAGCGCTGACGCTCGCGCGCCTCAACCACCCAAATGTCGCCACGCTCTACAGCTTCGTGTGCGAGGGCGACTTGCTCATGATGGTGATGGAATACGTCCAAGGCCAGACCTTTGAACACCTGGTGCGCGCGTTCGGTCCGATGCGCTTCCAGCGCGCGCTGCCCCTGTTCTTCCAGGCCCTGGATGGCATCGAGTACGCGCACGAACACGGCATCGTGCATCGAGACATCAAGGGCTCCAACGTGATGCTGAACCACCTCGGCGTGGTGAAGGTGATGGACTTCGGTATCGCACGAGTCCTCGGCAGCGTGCATCTCACGCAAACTGAGCATCGCGTCGGAACGCCTGCCTTTATGGCGCCCGAACAGATCCGCGGGGAGGAGGCCGACAGCCGCTCCGACGTGTATTCACTCGGACTCTTGCTCTACCTGCTGCTGACCGGCAAGGCGCCCTTTTCCGCAAAGAGCGACTATGAGCTGTGCCGCATGCACCTCGAGGAGGTGCCAAGTCCGCCGCGCACGATCGCGGGAGACATTCCCGACGCGATCGAGCGGGCGGTGCTTCGATCGCTGGCGAAAGCGCCGGGAGAGCGCTTCGCGAGCGTGCGCGAGTTTCGTGCGACGCTCTCGACCGGATTCGTCCCCACCTTGACGACACCCATGGGCCTCGGCGTCGTCGGTTCGAAGAAGACAATCGTGCTGCCCGAGGACGAGCCGGCCCTCGCCTCTCGCGGAACAGCGAAGACGCTGGAGTTCGCGGAGGAGGAGCGTCCCGGAAGTGCCAAGGACACGACAAGAGCCGACGACGAGGAAACGGCTCGCATGGAGCGCTTGCCGACGCTCCACTCGTGGGTCGCGGCGCCAGGGCAAGGCTCCCGCAGAGGCTTCGCCCTTGCGATTGGAGGAGCGACTCTCGCGGCAGTCGCCGCGCTTTGGGCCGGCCACCTGCTCGGCCCAGAAACTGCTGTGCCGACCCCGGCGCCTCGCCCGTCCCCGTCCGCCAGCGCGCCGGCCGAAGCCACGGCAGCTTCGCCTGCGCCTGCACCCCCGACGCAAACCACGGAGCTCGCGAGCGAAGTGCAGGCCGAGGCGCCCACGCCTGCTCCGGCTGCGCATCGCTCCAAGGCGCACAAGCGATCACTGGCCAAACGCGCCGCACGCCCCAGTCCGCCTGCAAAGCCGGCGACAGAGGCGCTACCGGCCGCACCAGACGATGATGGGAATGAGGACGGATGGGTCATTCGAAGACGCTAATTGTCGGCCTAGGCCTTGCGGCTGCACTTGGCTGCGCGGGAGTCGTGGGCAAGGTGCAAAGGTCCCTCCGCAGCCCGGGCGAAAAGCTCGCCACCGTGCCGGACGACGTCTGGTCCGAATACAAGTGCGTCGAGCAGAAGCTTCCCCTGTTCCGCCTCGAGCGGACTGAGCTCGTGCCCCAGCGCGTGACGGCGGGGGAGAATATCAATCACCGCATGGTGTACGCGCTCTGCCCCACCGAGCCCACCGAGGTCATTGCGGGCACGCTCCAGACCCGCATCCTTTTTAAGGGCAAGCCGGTGGTGCGCGATGCCGACGGCCACTACGAGATCAAGCCTGGACGCTGGGTGGTGGACACCTTCATCCAGATCCCTCCTCAAGCGGAGACCGGCATCTATTCCGTCGAAGTTCAATTTGTAAGCGAGACGGTCACCTTTCGCGAGGAGCGGAGCTTCGCCGTCGAGCGCAAGGCGAAGTAGGGACGCCGCCTAGATCCCGGCGGGATGCTCACATCCCCGAACCAGGAGATACGGCCTGCGTTTGCGAACTGGCTCCGCCCCCGGAAGAAAGCGGCAGGCGCTAGAGGCGTAGTGCGCGGAGATTGCGCGCCGGAAGCCGTCGGTGCCGTTGTGACCTGAGCCATGGATCAACACGGGATGGAAGAACACCGTGTCCCCAGGTTCCATCACAAGATGCACACGCTCGGGATGGGCGCCCACGCCTTTCGCACCGAAGTACGCGAGGTTCACCCACTCCCAGTCCGGATTCTCGTGCGGCATAAGCTCCCCACGGTGCGTACCGGGCACGACGACGAGGCAGCCATTCTCACGGGTGCACGGCTCGAGCGCAGTCCAAGCGCCCACAATCTGGTCCGCGGGACGAAACGGAAAGTAGAGCAGATCTTGGTGCAAGGGGTGCCGGCCATCGACCCCAGGCGGCTTGTTGATCAGCATGGTGTGGATGGACTTGATGTCCGGTCCCGTGAACTGCTCGGCCGCATCGAGCAGGCGCGGGTGCTTCACGTAGCCCTCGTAAAGAACGGGGTCGTTCTGAAAATCCTGGATCTTTGCGATCGCCTCGGCCCGCGACCCGGGCGTGACCGCACCCTTCGCGACCATTACGTCGCGCATCACCGTCATTCCCGGCGCCGGTGGCACTTCTTCCTTCACGATGGCGAGAAAGCGCTTCACGAAGGGCTCAAGCTCGCTCTCCGAGAAAAAGCGCCGCTTCAGAACATAACCGTCGTCTTTGTAGTGGCGCAGTTCGTCCGGGGTGAAGGGCGTCTCGCTCATGCTGGTCGCTCCAAGGGGCCCCGAGCCTCGGCCCGAAACGTACATCGCTGTCGCTCGCTGAGAAAGCGCGCTCCCTGGAAAGGGGATCGCCGCCGCGCCGGCCCGGCTTCGATCCTGCCGGAGCGCGACGAGGCAAGCGACCTCCGCACGCCCTTGCGCTGCACCTTCTTCACGGAACGGTTCGCCCCCGCTTCTGCCTTTCGCTGCTGTCGCTACCCGTGGCCTGGCAGAGGCTGCGTGCGCTCTCGAACTCCGCCAGACGGTTCTCGAGCCGTGCGCGCACGGCAGGCCACTCGGACGCGATGATCCCGAAGTAGACGCTGTCGCGCAGTCGCCCCGACGCCGTCACCATGTGATGACGCAGCGTTCCTTCTTCGATCGCGCCGATTCGCAGGATCGCCAAGCGCGAGCGCGCGTTCAGCGCGTCCGTCTTGAGCTCGACGCGGATGCAGCCGAGCGCCTCGAAGGCGTGGCGGAGCATGAGATACTTGGCCTCGGTGTTGATGCCGGTGCGCTGCCACCGGGGCGCGATCCAGGTGTAGCCGATTTCGATCCGCGGCTGCGCCGGCTCGAAGGTGTGAAAGCGCGTGCTGCCCACGACCGTCCCCGACGCACGCTCGATCGTCGCGAAGGGAAGAGCGCAGCCGGAGGCCTGCTGCGCAAGGGCCTGCTCCACGTAGGACGCCATGTCTTCCCGGGTGGCGAGGGGGGGGACGCGGGTTCCAGCGCCAGATCTCGGGGGCGAGGCCCACGCAGGAGAGGGCTTCCACATGGGCGTGCGAGAGGGGTTCAAGCCGCACGAGCCTGCCTGAAAGAGCGATGGGTTCGAGCTTCATCGCGCGCCAGCGGCGAGGCGCTCCTCGAGTCGGAGCTTTGTCTCGGGCCAGTCTCGGGCCACGATGCTGTAGTAGACGGAGTCCCGGAGGTGACCGTCCGGCATCACCATATGCGAGCGGAAGGTGCCCTCTTCAATCGCTCCAATCCGCAGGAGCGCGGCGCGGGAGCGCCCGTTTCGAGCGTCGGTCTTGAACTCGACCCGGTTCATGCCGAGGCGCTCAATCGCGTGGGAGACGAGCAGGAGTTTGGCCTCGGTATTGAGCGCTGTGCCCTGCCACTTGGGAGCGAGCCAGGTGGCACCGATCTCGAGACGGCGGTGCGCGTGCTCGATCGCCAGGTAGCTCGTCGAGCCGACGACGGCGCCTGAGATTCGCTCGCGAGTGACGAACGGGAGCGCTGTGCCGAGGGCTTGCTGGCGCAGTGCAGCCTCGATGTAGCCGCGCAGATCGTCCGGCGTCTTCATCCGGAAGGGAAAGAAACGAAAGAGCTCACCGCCGAGACTCACCCCGCAAAGGGCCGCGTGATGACTCATCGACAGCGGCTCAAGGCGCACGGCGCTGCCCTCGAGGACGATCGGTTCGAGCTTCATTGCCGTCTCACCGTGGAGGCACAAGCTCGATCAGCCTGCGGTGGACGCGCGGATCGTCGGTAAGCTCGGGATGGAAGGTCGCGGCCAGCACGTGACCCTGCTGCACCAGAACTGGCTCCCCGTCAACGCGCGCGAGCACCCGCACATCTTCACCCGGACGGTGCAGTCTTGGCGCGCGGATGAAGACGCAGCGCAGACCCTCGAGGCCCTTGGCGGCGCCCGCGTCCACTTGCGCGGCAAAGGAATCGACCTGTGTTCCGTAGGCATTGCGGACGGCGATGATGTCGAGCACCTCCAGTGTCTCCACGGGACGGTTTTCGACCTGGCGTGCCAGCAAGATGGCTCCCGCGCATGTGCCGAGGACCGGCATACCGGCGCGGATGCGCTCGCGGAGCGGCGCGTAGAGCCCGAGCCGGGCCATGCCTTTTGAGATGGTCGTGCTTTCGCCGCCGGGCAGCACGAGCGCATCGAGGCCGTCGATGTCCTTCTCGGTGCGTACCTCGCACACTTCAGCCCCTGCGCGCGCGAGCGCGCGAGCGTGCGCGGCGACATCGCCCTGGATCGCGAGGATTCCGACGCGCGGCTTTGAGGTCGTCACGGCGTCAGCTCTCCCCGACGAGCTGTACCCAGCGTGTCTTGCACGAGGTCTGCGACCCTCACGGCAGCCGCGTCGCCGGTCGCGCGCAACCCCTCGGCGATTCGCGCGCGATCGATGGCTCATTTGTTCTGGCTGAGTTTGCGCGCTCCGGCGATCCCGGTGATCGGAAGTTCGAAGGCGACGATGGCGCCGAGCAGTCCTTCCGCGTAGTCAGCGGAGATGGAGTCAAAGCTGCAGGGCTCGGGGAAGGCGGACTCGTAGAAGGTCATCGTGCGCTTCAGCAGGTCGCGGACCGAGTCCCGGTTCTCGATCACCCGGGGCGCTCCCCAAACATGCGCGGCGACGTAGTCCCAGGTGGGCACGTTCCGCGGTCCTGCGTACCAGCGGGGCGAGACGTAGGCGTGAGGCCCCAGAAAGACCGCGAGCGCAGGTGACTTGCCGTCGAAGCTCTTCCACTGCGGGTTGGCGCAGGCGACGTGGCCGAAGAGGGCGCCCCGGGGACCCCGTGTGGGGTCGAGAAGCATCGGCAGATGGCTGGCGTGGGGAAGGCCGTCCTCGACCGTCACAAGCAGCCCGAATCCGTTCGCCTGCACGAGCGCATGCAGCACGCGCGGATCGTCCTCTTGAAAGGAGCTCGGGACGTACACGTTTCGCCGCGCCCCTTCACCACCCTCGCGTCGCGAGACGATCGGTCTCTGCGAGCGTCTCCATCGCGAGACCCTCCATCGCCTTGCCCAGGCCACGCGAAGCCGCGAGCACCTCGGCGGGATCCTTCCAGTGCGTGGTGGCTCTCACGATGGCCGCCGCGCGCGCAGCCGGGTCTTCGCTCTTGAAGATCCCGGAGCCTACAAAGACCGCTTCGGCGCCGAGCGCCATACATAGTGCAGCGTCGGCCGGGGTCGCGATGCCGCCGGCAGCGAAATTGGGCACCGGCAGGCTCCCCGTCTCGTGTACCCGCTTCGCGAGTTCGAGCGGCGCACGCAGCTCCTTCGCGAATCCCGGCACCTCTTCGGGGGAGAGGGCGTGGAGCCGCCGGATCGCGCCGACCACGCTGCGCAGATGACGCACCGCTTCGACGATGTTCCCACTGCCGGCTTCGCCCTTGGTGCGGATCATGGCCGCCCCTTCCGAAATCCGGCGCAGCGCTTCGCCAAGATCACGCGCCCCGCACACGAACGGTGAGCGGAAAGCGTGCTTGTCCACGTGGTGTTCCTCATCGGCGGGCGTCAGCACCTCACTCTCGTCGATGAAGTCCACTCCCAACGTCTCGAGCACCCGCGCCTCGACGAAGTGGCCGATGCGCACCTTCGCCATCACTGGGATCGACACCGCACGCTGGATGCCCTCGATCACTTGGATCGAGCACATGCGCGCGACGCCTCCTTCCTTGCGGATGTCGGCGGGCACGCGCTCGAGCGCCATCACCGCTGCAGCACCCGCGTGCTCGGCGAGCTTGGCTTGCTCGGGGCTCGTGACGTCCATGATGACCCCCCCCTTCAGCATCTCGGCCAGGCCCACCTTGATCTCGAATGACTGGGCTGTCGTGCGTTGCCCGTTTCCCTTCTCCTGCACGTTTCCTCCCTCGCGCATCCCCTGCGCGGAACTTTCGTCTCATCGCGCGCGCAGCCGCCCGCGGCTATCGCGTGTGCCCTTCCCGAGCCGTTGGCAAGACAGCCGCCGCTCCATGCCCCCGGCGGCTCCTCCCGCGGGCGGCGTTCCCCGGTCGGTGACTCTCTTGCTCTCTTCCCTTCGCGCAGGCCTAGACGATGCCCTCGTCAAGGCCGGTCGCAGCGCCCGAGCGCAGTCGCTCTCGAACCACCTCCGCCAGCTGCCTCACACCGCGGCGGATCTCCTCCTCCTTCGCGAGCGCGATGGAGAGGCGCAGCCCGTTCGAAGGCCGGCGATCGTGACGAAACTGGAAGCCCGGCGCGAAGATCACGCCTGCGCGCACCGCGTCCGCCAGAAGGTCCCCGGTATCGATCCCGCCCGGCAGTTCCACCCAAATCTGATGCCCCCCTTCGGGCGTGGCCCAGCGCGTGCCCTCGGGCATCTCGGCGGTAAGGGCTTCTACGAGCGCGTCCCTCCGACGCAGAAGCGTCCGGCGCACCCTTCCGAGATGGCGGTCGTAGGCGCCGCTTTCCACGAAGTCCGCAAGAGCGGCTTGGAGCACGAGCGCGCCGCCCAAGTCGGTCGCCTGCTTGAGCGCCAGAATGCCGTCGACGGTGCGCCCGCGGGCCGTGATGCAACCTACACGTGCGCCAGGGAAGAGCGATTTCGAGAATGAGAACAACTGGACCACAAGACCTCGCTCGTCGAGCGCGGCGAGCGGCGAAATCGGCTTGCCTGCGTAGCGAAGGTCCATTTCGTAGGCGTCCTCGACGACGGGCTTGCCAGCGCTCGCGGCGACGCTGAGCAGGGCGCGTCGGTGGGCCAGCGAGGTGCTCGTGCCGAGGGGGTTGTGGAACGTCGGCATGGTGTAGAAGAGTTTCACCTCGGGCCGCGCCAGCGCGTGCTCGAGCACTGCGAGGTCGGGCGCGCCGTCCCGGATCGGAATCGGCGCGGTGCGCAGGCCGAGCGCCACCAGCGCCGCGTGCACGTTGTGATACGTCGGCTCCTCGATGGCCACGGTGTCGCCCGGTTCAGCAAAGAGCCGCAGCGCCAGAGCGATGCCTTCGCTCGCGCCCTGCGTGACAGCGAGGCTCTCGGGCGTCGCATGGATTCCCGTCGCGCACAAGCGCGCCGCGAGCACCCTGCGCAAGCCGGCGTGTCCCTGCGCCCCGCCGTACCGCAACAGGTCGCTCCCGCCCTGCGCGAGCACCCGGTTCAGCGAGCGGCGGAACTCCTCCACGGGATACAGCGACGGGTCGGGCACGAGCGAGTGGAGGGGCACGCTGCCGACGGGTGCGGCGTAGCGCGGACGGGTGCGCTCCAAATCAAGCAGGCGCTCGACGACGGACGCGAGCGGGAGGTCACGAAGGGGCTGCGCGGGGACGGACCCGCGCACGAACGTGCCCCGCCCAACAGTTGCCTCGACCAGCCCTTCGCGCGAGAGCTCTTCGTAGGCGAGCGCGACCGTATCGCGGTTCACGCCGAGCTCGGCGGCGAGGGCGCGGATGGTGGGCAGCCGGGACCCCGGCGCGAGCTGGCCCGAGGCAATGTCCGCTCGCAGCCGTTCGGCGATCCGCCGGTAGACAGGGGACTCTTCGCGGAAGGCGGTCGGGAACGCCATGCCCTCAAGCTACATGGCAGACAATACCCAGTCAATCGGACAATACCTTGCTTATTTTCTATATTTCATCGATTTATTATGGGACAATCTGACTGAGAGGGCTGGTTCCTGCCCGGCCGGCCCACATGCGGCGGGGCAGGCGCACATGGAGGGCGCTCCCGCGCCCCCGGGTTGGCTTTCGCACCAGATCTCGCCGCCGTGGCTCCTCCGACTTCGTAGGCGATCGAGAGACCCAACCCGGTGCCCCGTCCAACCGGCTTCGTGGTGAAGAAGGGATCGAAGATGCGCTCTCGCACGTCCGGCGGCATTCCGCAGCCGTCGTCTTCCACGATGGAGGGATGTAGCGCTCGTCGCTCCGGGGCGAGACGCGGATGCGCCCCGCCGGGCCAATCGCCTGGCCGGCATTCACGACGAGGTTCAGGAACACCTGCTTGAGACGCTGCGGCTCACAAAGGAGGAGTCCGTTATCGACGTAGTCCGTCTCCACACGGACATCCGGCGCAAGCTCCGATCGCGCCACGTGCAGCACCTGATCGAGGATGGCATGGGCATCCACAAGCTCGGGCGTTGCTGCACCTGCGTGCGAAAGCTCACGCACGTCGCGGACAATCGTCGTAGCCCGATCCACCCCCTCGCGAGACTCCTCGAGGAGCTCTCCCCAATCGACGAAGAACGCCGCTGGAGCTGCCTGCGGCTTGGCCGTCTCGCTCTCGAGGGCTGCCCACTCCCGGCGCAGGTGGCAGAGATTCGAGCGAACAAAGGCCAGTGGGTTATTGATCTCGTGGGCGATTCCAGCAGCGAGTTGACCGACGGCGGCAAGGCGCCCGGACGTGACGAGCCGGTCACGCAGCGCAGCCACCTCGCGCAGGTCCTGCACCACAACCACGACGCCCATCACGCCGCCGCTGTGGTCATCAATGGGAGCCGTCGATACGCAAACGGGAGGTGCGGGCCCCGCCACCGGTCGGAGTCGACATTGTACGTCGCGCGGCTCGCGGGGCGGATCGATGAGCTCAGAATGAAAGGGAGTCGCCGATCGGCCTGCCGAGTGCCTGATTGACGCGGCTCCCAGGAGCTCGCCAAGCTTTTCGTTGGCAACGCGGATTCGCCCATTCAGCGTCGCCACCGCGATACCGTCAGGCAGGGTATGCAGAATGCGGGTCGCGCAAAGGTCTCTTGTCGCGCGGCTGCCTCGCGCCAGCCCGCCCCGGCGCGTGCACGCAGCGAGGCTACAGCTCGCCACCGATTCTCGGATGCCACCCACCCGGGGAGTGCCTGATGCCAACAGCCACCACGTGCTATCCAGACGACTGGCCTCCGGTGGCATCACACGGGAACATTGGAATCGAGTCGTAAGCACGCGGGGCGGATGGATTGCGTTGGATGCGCTCTCAATCGTCTCACTCTCTGACTCTTCTGAAGGAACCAAAACCATGAAGGCGCCCATCGCGTCCGCCGGAACCGCATTGGCGGCAATCGTCGTACTTGCCTGTGCAAGCCCCGACACCAAGCCGAGACTCACGTGGCTGCGGGCGGATGGAACCCCTGCGACCCACGCGGAGCTCCAAGCCGCAAAAGAGGAGTGTCTTGCATCCACCCCCACGGACCCCGACTCGTCGCACCCCCGCCTTGAGCACCACGCATACGGCTCAAAGATCATCCAGTGCGTACAAAACAAGGGTTACCAGCTGGTCGACGAGGACAAGCCGTAGTGCCCTTCCTGTCGGCCCGCGATTCCATTCGCCGTTTCCATCTTCTTCTGGGCCAGATTGCCATGCTGACGGCCCTCGCGTGCGCCGCCCAGCTGCCGCCCATCGTCGACTCCCGGCCTATCGCACCTCGGGACGCTGCGCTCAAGAAGGTGGCGGTCGCGCCATTTGTGCCAGGTCC
>DATFYN010000267.1:0-3601 GCA_035315025.1 Myxococcota bacterium | reverse complement strand
CTTCGGTAGGGCTGGCCGCTCGCCACCCCGCCGGGTTCCTGGCGATCAGCTTCGCATCCGGCCGGGTCGAAGACCACTACTGCACGATGTGATCGCACCCTGGCGGGTGGTCCGCTGTAATTGGGGTAGCCGGCACCCGCGCGCGGGCTCTCGAAGTCAGTGGGTTAGGCCGCGTTGCCGGCGACGCTGCCTGATGGGTTGGCGGGAGCGCCCGGGTTCCGCGGGTTCTGCGCCGGCACTGGCAACGCGGCATGATCACCATACCACCCGCAGCAGCCGTCGCGATAGAATGTCGATTGGTCACGAGATTCAGAAGGAGCAACACCAGTATGGCGTCGGCAGAGGTCAAGCGGCTTGTGAAGCAGCTTCCCGGTGGGCTCGCCAAACTGCGCGGGAAGAGATCTCAGCGCCAGCTCGCGCGAGACCCTCAGTGTCTTCCAACAGAACGTGAACCGCTACGAGAGCGGCACGACTCCGCATCCAAACCTTCTTGTGGCCCTCGCCCTGAAGGAGAAGGTGTCTCTCGACTGGCTATTGCTCGGCAAGGGAAAGCCGCGCCGCAGAGGTTAGAGCCAAGCGCGAAACGCAGAGCGCCACTACCAGTGGAAGTCCTAGCCTGGATTTCCACGCACCCGAGTCCGGCTAACGCCGGGGGACGCCCACCGCGGCCCAACTGAGGTCTGTGCCCCGCGCCAGCGTGGCTCCCGCTTGCTCGATCGCGTACCACGTCTTCGGCCGCCATGTCCGGGTGTGAGTATAATCGGTGCTCTTATCCGTGGATCTACTAGTCGTAGTCTAGACGACAAGGGCGATCGGTCGGCGCCTGGGGAGCGCCTTTAAAACTGGAGTTTTGGCCTCTATAAGGGTCTCTGTGCCATCCAGCCCGTTGTGCCTGCGGATTTAGGTTGACACAGCCACTGGTATGTATCATTGTTACTGTGTGCATTTAGGAGAACCGAAGTCCCTCACATGGTGCAAGCGGTTCTTCCGCGAGCCCCGGCTGGCGCGGCAGCGCATGTACGAGGCCCTGCGGGCGTACTACGCGGAGGGCCGCCCGTCCCACGAGGCCGCGGCCAGCTTCGGCTACACCGCCGCCTCGTTCCGCGTCCTCTGCCACCAGTTCCGTCGCGGCCGCATCCCGGAGTTCTTCGCGGCTCCGCGACCCGGGCCGCGCAGCCAGCCCAAAAAGTCCGCGGCGCGCGAGCTCGTGGTCAGCCTCCGCAAGCAGAATCACTCCGTCTATGAAATCAGCGACGCGCTCAAGGCGAAGGGACTCCCGCTCAGCTCCACCGCGGTGCGCGAGCTGCTGCGCGAAGAGGGCTTCGCCCGGCTTCCGCGGCGCCTCGACGAGGAGCGGCCGGCCGCGCCGCGGCCCACCGTCGAGGCGGTCGCCGACGTGCGGGCTTTCAGCCTCGAATCACGCTCGTTCTCCACCCCCTGCGGAGGGCTCTTCCTCTTCGTCCCGGACCTCGTCCGCCTGGGCATCGACCGACTCGCCGGCTCCGCGCAGCTCCCCGGCACCAAGATGATCCCCGCGGGTCACGCGCTGCGCGCGATGCTCGCGCTCAAGCTCTGGTCCATCGAACGCAAGAGCCACGTCATGCCGCTCGCCGCCGACGAAGGCCTTGCGCTCTTCTCCGGCCTCAACGTCACTCCCAAGCGGAGCTACCTCTGCGAATACTCGTCCCGCTTCGCTCACGCGAAGACGCTGAAGCTCATCGCCGGCTGGCACGACGCGCTCGCGGGCCACAAGCTCTTCCCGGGCGAGTCGTTCAACCTCGACTTCCACTCCGTACCGTACTTCGGAGAGCATCCGACGCTCGAGAGGCACTACGTGGCGATGCGCTCACGCCGGCAGCCGAGCATCCTCGCGTTTCTCGCGCAGGACGCCGGGAGCCGCGCGTTCTGCTACTCGAATGCGGACCTGCGTAAGGGCGAGGAGAACGACGAGATCCTCCGCTTCGTTGAGTTCTGGAAGCGCACGCACGGCGCCCTGCCACGGCACCTCGTCTTCGATTCGAAGCTCACCACCTACGCCAACCTCGACCAGCTCGACGCGCTGGGCATCGCCTTCATCACGCTGCGCCGTCGCTCGCCCAAACTCCTGCAGCAAATCGTGAACCTCCCCCGCTCCGCCTGGCGCCAAGTCGAGCTCGACGTCCCGTCGCGCAAGTACAAGACGCCGCGCCTCTACGAGCAGCCAGTCACCCTCGCACAGCGCCCCTTCCGGCAGTTTTTCATCCAGGACCTGGGCCATGACGAACCGACGATCCTCGTCACCAACGAGACGCGGACGCCGAAAACGATCATCACGCGCTATGCCCAGCGCATGCTGATCGAGAACGCGCTCTCCGATGCCGTTCGCTTCTTCCACATGGACGCCCTCTCATCCTCGGTCGGGATGAAGGTCGACTTCGACATGGGCCTCACCGTCATCGCGAGCGGCCTCTACCGGCTCCTGGCACGACGGATGCGCGGCTACTCCGAGGCTCAGGCCCGGCAGATCTTCCGGGATCTGATCGACATTCCCGCCGAGGTGTCCGTCACGCAAGACGAGGTCACCGTGAAGTTCCACCGCCGCTCGCACCTGCCGATTGTCGCGGCATCCGGCCTGCTCGATCAGTCGGTCGTCGTTCCGTGGTGGGCGGACGCTCGACTCCGCCTCTCGGCATGACCGCGACTCGACGGAATCTGTTAGGGGAATTCCGGTGCGTGGAAATCCAGGCTAGTCCTCGATCTTCCCGTGCGCGGTCATCCTGAGACTCAGCACTCCGCTCAGGGTCTGCAGCGCACCGCCTTTCCGCTGGACGGTGGCCGTGAGAGGACCGGCGCGCGCGGAGGGTTCTTCGGTGTACTGGCTTAGCGTTTTGCGCAAAGCGCTTCGCGGCCCTCGCGCGCGCACGCTGTAGGTCCGCCCGCCGATCGTCACGCTGAAGCGATGCACTCTGACAAGATAACGGAGAAGCATAGTCGCCCGGCCGCAGGTCGCCGAGCGCGGCCCGTGTCCGTTGTCAGTAAAATTGTCGCATGCGCCCAATTGTCGGCTCTCGGTGAAGTCCTTCCGGCGCAGCCGCTGCAAAGGGCGGTATGCGACCTCGCAATTGAAGCACGAATACCAAGCCGGCGAGGTGCCGAGTTCAGCCAACGAGCCGTCCCCCATGTGCGGGGGGGAGGGACCTCCCTGAACTTTGATGGAGCCGTCGGGAGACGGCTTGTTTCGCTGCCGCGGATGGAGGAGAATAGATACTTTCCACCGTGGGAAGGCGAGGATGACTCGTCTAACCGAGATCCTGAAAAGACGCTCCCCGGTCGTGAACACCTTGAGCCCGGATCAAACGGTCGCCGAGGCAGCCCGCGTTATGGCCGGTCATCACGTGGGAGCCACGCTCGTGGTTGAGGCGGGAGGGCTGGTAGGGATCTTTAGCGAGCGTGATCTCCTGCGGCGCGTGGTGGTCAATGACGCGTCGCCAGCGCACACCCAACTGCGTACCGTCATGACGCGAGACCCGATCACAGCGGGCCCCGGTGACGAGCGTATGATCGCCGTCATTAGAATGCGCGAGGGAGGCTGCCGCCACCTACCCATCGTGACCGAGGGCGT
>DATFYN010000266.1:0-10577 GCA_035315025.1 Myxococcota bacterium | reverse complement strand
CAGCACCGCAGGCCAAAGCTGCGCCGCGGCCCGAGCATCGAAGAGCATCCCGACTGCTGTGAAGAAGACACCGAGCAGTACACCACGCAGCGGGGCAATTTCTGCCGTGAGTTGATGCGCATAGGGCGAAGATCCGAGCATGACACCAGCAGAGAATGCACCCACCGCCAGTGTGAGTCCCATCTGCTCCGCCCCGACGGCAGAGCCAACGGCCAAGAGAAACGCGATCAAGCTGAACAGCTCGCGCGAGCGCACGTGCATGAGACGATCGAGCGCCCACGGCACCGCGTAGCGGGTTGCCAGGAAGAGCACGGTCAGCGCCGCCGCCGCCTTGCCGAGCGCAAGAGCCATCGCACCGGGTTCTGGCGGCACCTCCCCCGAGAGCATCGGAAGGGCCACGAGCAGGGGTACGATGCAAAGATCCTGGAAAATCAATATGCCGATCGAAAGCTGGCCGTGCGGTGCGTCGACCTCCCCGGCCTCGGACAAAAGGCGCATCACGAGAGCAGTGCTCGACATCGCGACGAGTCCGCCCAGTACAACCGCGCTCGCCGGTCGTAGGCCGAGGCCGATCGCTCCGGCGCTGACGGCAGCGATCGTGAGGGCCACCTGCAAACCGCCGGCCACAACGGTCGTGCGCCAGCGGCGCCGCAACGCCTCGAACGGGAGCTCAAGGCCGACCTCGAAGAGCAGGAACACGACGCCGAACTCGGCCAACCTCCGCACCTCGGCCGAGCGGGGTGCGAGCGCGAGGCCTCCTGGACCGAGGAGTGCACCGATCAGCAGAAACCCCGCAATCGGCGGCAGGCGCACGCGCTCAAACAGCGCGACGCCAACCGCGGCAATCGCTAGGGCGAGCAGGAGTTCAGCGAGAAAGTGTGACTCCGGCACGCGGGGACCATAGCCCCGGCGAGGGGCGGGGCGTCGCGCCCGAGCGTCACTGCGCTCGGGTACTATATCTGCCATGTCATGGAAGCCCGAGCTCGAGGAGATCGAGCGCCGCTCCAAGCTGGCGCAGCAGATGGGCGGAGAGGAGCGCGTCAGTCGCGCGCGAGCCGCTGGGCGACTCACGGTGCGAGAGCGGATCGAGCGCCTTCTCGATCCCGGCTCCTTCCACGAGACCGGAGCCCTGGCGGGGCGGGCGGAGTACGACGCGAGCGGTCGCCTCGCAAGCCTCACCCCATCGAACTTCGTGTGTGGCACCGGCCGCATCGATGGACGCCGTGTGGTGGTGGGTGGCGACGACTTCACGGTGCGCGGCGGAGCGGCCGACGGCGCGATCGGCAACAAGATGGGCTGGGCGGAAAAGGCAGCGTACGATCTGCGGCTGCCCTTGGTTCGACTGGTCGACGGGACGGGTGGGGGCGGAAGCGTCAAACAGCAGACCTCCATGCGACGCTCCTACGTGCCGGCGCTGCCGGATTGGAATGTCTCGGCGGAGCTGCTGTCGAGGGTGCCCGTGGCCGCCGCTGCGCTCGGCCCGGTGGCCGGGCTAGGCGCCGCCCGGGTCGCCGCGGCGCACTTCTCGGTCATGGTGCGCGGGACAAGTCAGGTGTTTGTGGCCGGGCCACCCGTCGTCCGGCGCGCCCTCGGCAAAGAGGTCACCAAAGAGGAGCTCGGTGGCGTGGCGATCCACGCGCGCGGCAGCGGTGTCGTCGACAACGAAGCCGCAAGTGAGGACGACGCTCTCGCGCAGGTGCGCCGTTTCCTCTCCTATCTCCCGGCGTCGGTCTTCGAAGCACCCCCGCGCGGCGAGGCGCTGGACGATCCCGAGCGGCGGGAGGAGGCCCTGCTCTCGCTCGTTCCACGGGAGCGCCGAAAGACCTACGACGTTCGCAAGCTCCTCGAGCTCGTGCTCGACCGGGGCTCAATTTTCGAACTCGCCCGCGGCTACGGTCGGCCGCTCGTGACTGTCCTCGCGCGACTGGACGGCGTCCCCGCCGGCGTGATGGCGAATGACCCGCGCCAGCTTGCGGGCGCGCCGGATGCGGACGCCTCGCAGAAGATGACGCGCTTCGTGGATTTCTGTGACCAGTTCCATCTCCCCGTCGTGAACTTCGTCGACAACCCGGGCTTCCTGATCGGTCCTGAGGCAGAAAAGCGTGGCACCGTACGCCAGGGGGTGCGGGCGCTGATTGCCGTCTATCAGGCACGAGTGCCCTGGTGTTCAGTGATCGTACGGCGTGTCTTCGGTGTTGCAGGTGCGGGGCACGGCCAGCACCACCGGCTAAACCTGCGCTACGCGTGGCCCTCTGGTGAATGGGGCTCGCTCCCGATCGAAGGAGGAGTCGAGGCCGCTTACCGCAGACAGCTCGAGGTCGCGGCCGACCCGGAAGCGTTGCGCAAGCAGCTCGAGGAGGAGCTCGCGTCGTTGCGTTCGCCCTTTCTCACCGCCGAGGCGTTTGGCGTCGAGGAGATCATCGATCCGCGGGACACGCGGCCCCTCCTCGTGGAATGGGTGCGCTCGGCCTACACGCTCGTGCAGCAGGACCTCGGCGTGCGGACGCGCGGGCTCAGGGTCTAGCCCGACGGTCACAAGCAGCGGCGCAGGACAGACTCTCTAGTCTCGGGCGACCCGCATCACCGTCGGGATGCGCGCTTGTTCTCAAGTCTTCGTCTCGAGGACAGCCGCGCCGCGGATGCGATCGTGTTTCAGGTCGGCAAGGGCATCGTTCGCGGCGGCGAGAGGGTAGGGCGCGGTGTGGGTCACGATCGGGATTTCGCGAGCGAGCGCGAGCAGCGCGCGCGCATCGTCCCGTGTATTCGCGGTGACGCTGCGTAGCTTGCGCTCCTGGAAGAGATGGCGCTGGTAGTCGAGTGCGGGGATCTGCGAGAGGTGGATCCCGGCCACGGCGAGCGTGGCGCCGCGGTCGAGCTGCTCGAGCGCTGCCGGAACGAGCTCCCCTGCGGGCGCGAACAGGATCGCGGCGTCGAGCTTGTGCGGCGATGCCTCGAAGCTCCCCCCAACCCACGCCGCCCCAAGCTCCTCGGCGAGCGTACGGTGGCGAGCTTCGCGACTAAACACGTACACCTCGCAACCCGCGTGGCGCGCGAGCTGGATCACGATATGCGCCGAGCCACCGAACCCCCAGAGGCCGAGCCGCCCACCCGGCGGGACGGCCGACTGCCGGTACGCGCGGTAACCGATGATCCCTGCGCAAAGCAGGGGTGCCGCCTCGCGCACGCCGAGGCCGGCCGGCAGTGGGTGCACGAACGCCTCGGGCGCGACCGTGAAGTCCGCGTAGCCGCCGTCCACATCCCAACCCGTGAAGAGCGGAGAGAGGCAAAGGTTTTCCTCTCCACGCAGGCAGAAACGGCAAGCACCGCAGGTGCGGTGCAGCCACGCCACTCCCACCCGCTCTCCCTCGGCCAGGTGGGTCACCCCGGCGCCGCGGGCTGCGACCGTGCCGACGACCTCGTGGCCGGGAACGATGGGTCGCTTGTGCGGCGCAAGGTCCCCTTCGACCACATGGAGGTCTGTACGGCAAACGCCGCATGCCTCAACCCGCACGAGGACCTCACCCGGGCCCGGCTGCGGGGTCTCCCACTCCTCCTCGTGCAGCGGCCGCGTCTCAACCGACGCCGGTTCCAAGAGCGTCATGGCGCGCACGGCATGGGTGTAGCAGGCCAGGGCCGGCGAGCGAGCCGGGAGGGTATGATTCGCCCCTCGTGTCCTCTTCTCGGCAGCGCTTGCGCCACCTGCTCCCCTGGACGATCTCCGTCCCCGCCCTGATCTATGTGTTCGGCTTCGCGACGGACTGGGGCACGCTGTACGCGCGGACGCGCCAGGCAGATCTGCCGCTCTTTTTCGCGGTCACCGTGATCGACAAGCTTGTCTTCTTCCTCGCCTGGGCCCTGATCCAGGGTGAGTCCATCAGCCGCTTCGCGGCACCCGTGCCTCGCCGCTCAGTGATCGCGCTGCGCGGCGGTGCGGAGCTCGTGGGCGCGGTGAACCACGGCTTTGGCAACGCCGCATTCATCCTAGGCGTGACACAGTTTGCGCCAGGGCGGCTCGGGAGCATTATCGCAGCGACGAGCGTGCCCTTCCTCTCCCATGGCTTCGTGCTCCTGCTTCAGGCGTCTTTGGCCCTCGGCTTCTTGCAAGGGGGAATTGAGGCCAATCGCGGCGTCGCGGTGGCGGTGGCGGTGGGCTGGACCGTGGTCGCGGTGATCGTTTTGCTCGTGCGCTTCGGCCCAAGCCTGCGCTTCGTTGCTCACTCCGCCCTTGGCGAGCGGCTCGCCGGGGTGCGGTTCCGGTCACTCCTTCCCTTTCTCGGCTTCTTCATGCTCCTGGCCTGCGCTGACCTCGTGCTGCAACGCGCAACCTCCGCGAGCTTCGGCATTCACATTCCGTGGTGGGCCCTGGCGGCCCGGATCCCTCTGCTCTACACCGCCCTTTCGCTGCCTTCCCTCGGAAACTTCGGCACCCGCGAGCTCGCGTGGGTCGGGTGCTTTTCCGACTTCGGTACCCGCGACCAGCTGATCGCCTACGCCTTCGTCACCAACACCACCTTCCTCGTCCTGAACGTGCTGGTCGGCGTGCTCTTCTTGCCGCGTGCGCTCGAACTGATCGCGGAGGTACGACGGGCGCGGGCCGCCGGGACGGCTCTCCCGGAGCGGCTGCTTACGGACCCGAGCGATCCGTGAGCGCCTGGCCCCCCCCCGGATCCACAAAAATCGGGCTCGACCAGGCCCGCTCCTGCACCGGTGAGAGACAGTCGTCTGAGAACGGGGTTCGGTAGTCCCCGTAGCAAGGCTTCGTGGCCACAGCCTTGCCGGAGGAGTCGAACTGCGTGCGAAGATTTGCGCCGTTAATGGCCGGCGTCTCCTCCTCGATCGCCCGCGCGTAGTAGAGCGTGTGCCGCCCGAGCTGAGGGAACTCGGGATCCTCAAACTGGACGGTGCAGCCCGCCGGGTCCGAGTTGCATTCGAATCGCCGCCAGGGGTCTTCAATCAGGCGGTTCACGTCCTCGCCGGGCGTCGCCTGCGGCCGAATGCGTACGATCTCGATCGCGACGATGGGATGTCGTTTGTCGCCGGGATGGTGGCACTCCCCGCGGCACAGCCGTTCCACCCGTTCAGGCGAGAGGCCGCGGGTCGTGGTCTCCGGACAGCCCGGCTGCTCCACGGCGGAGCCGATGGCACGCACCTCGAAGCGGGGCGCGGCCGCGAGGGCGACCGTGCTCCCCATCGGCGCCGGACCCTCGGGTCCGTTCAAAAGGTCAAACCACAAGAGAATGCGCGGGCCGCTCGTGCCGTACACTTCACGGCGCTCGAGCGCCTCCCAGATGGCTTGCCGGCTGCGGCCTGCGCTGTGCACGGCCACGAGGCCGCCGGGGTAGAGGTAGCTGGCAACGCGTTCGATGTCTGCCTGGAGCAGCCCCCCGAGCTCGCCCACGACCATCGGCTTGCGCGGGTCGGTTTGCAGCTTGAGCCGGCGACGGCGCCCCAAGTTTTCGTAGAACTTCGAGCGGGGTCCCATGGCCTCGGTCATCTGTCGACGGTCGTATTGCTTGTAGCCCGTGCCTGGGCGGCCCTTGTGGTTGTCGCTCGACGCGACAAAGCCGTATTGGAAGCGCAGCGGGTCACCGTGCTCGTCCTTTTCGTCGAAGTTCGAGATCGCCATCGTGTACTGCACCGACTCCCGCGGTCGGAGCGAGAAGGTGGGCTTGAAGCAATCGCGGCACTGTCCGCAATCGAGCCAATCCTCGGCACGCGTATCGGGGAAGACGAGCTGCGGGGAAACCGAGGCGTCGAGCGCTAGGCGCTTCGCCTCTCCCACCCTGGCCTCGCACTCCGCAGCGGGAAGGTCGCCGCAGCGCTTGCGCATGATCTCGCCCGCCTGCCAGCAACACGGGAGATAGTCGGAGGTGGGTTCGGGGCAAATCTTCTTCCCGTCGGGCCCCTCGTCGTACTCGCGCCACGAGCGATACTGCTCCGAGTTTCCGTGACCGGACATGACCTCGATGAGGGGCTGCAGTGCGGGGTCGTGGTACTTCCGTGTGAGCTGCTTATCCATCGTTGTGCCGGGCGGCGTGTACAGGCCCCAGCTCGTCCCGTGCGGAATCACCATCACGGGGTAACCCCACTGGTGGAGTTTCTCGAAAAGCACGTCAGGGGTGGCTGCGTTCTCCTGGCAATCCGGGGGCAGGGTGCGCGTATCGATGCCGCGCGGGCAACGCGCGAGCTGCGCGACCCGGTCGATCATCCAAAGGAAGTCGGCATAGTCGCGGTAGCCCATGGGGTCGAACCAGCGCAGGCCCTTCGCCTGATCGAGTCCCGCGAATAGATCGTCGCCATCGTCCGCCTGGGCTGTGATCGGACGAGCTGGCAGGTCCGATTCCGCGTCGTCGCGGAAGAACACGCACTTGTGTCCAAAGTGAGTCTCCGGGGTTCGCCCGACCTGCGTCCACTCAAATCCCGTGAAGGCGACGAGATCGGGGTCTGCAGGGTCCCCCGCCATCGCATTGCACTGGCGGATGGTCTCCTTCTCCGACGCCCAGTGCTCGGGAGTGAGGCCCTCGGCGTGATCGGTCAGCGCGAAGAAATCGAGCTGTGAGCAATAGCGCGCGAAGTCGCAGGCGTCCGCGGGAGGATGTGCACCCTCGCCGGCCAGCACTGGCAGCGACATGAAGAATGCATCGGTGGAGTAGGTGGTGTGCATGTGCAGGTCGCCGAACAGGATGCGCTTTTCGGCGAGCGCGCGCGGGGCGCCTGCGCGGGTGGCGACGCTTTGGGTGGCGGCGTCCTGAGCCGCAGCCTCGGCACGCTGTACGGATTCCGGGCGTGCCTTGCCTTCGATCACGCCCGCCGGGCGGTCGCTACCCGAGCAGGCGAACAGCGTGCATGCAAAGAGGCCGAGCCACAGCGGCCTCGGCGCTCGCGCATGCGGCAAGAGAATCTACGCCCCCTCGCGGTTGCGCTGTCGGTCCGCACCGTATTCAAGGGGGAGATTGAGCACCTCCCGAGGGAAGGCCTCCACCAGGAACTCGACGACATCGCGTACGGAGATCACAAAAACGGGGCGATCCTGCGCGTCCACCACGGGAACATGGCGGAAGCCGCCAAGGGACATCTTGTTGAGAACCCAGGCGATGCTCGACTCCTCGATCAGGCGCTCGGGATTCTCGGTCATGACCTCGGAAAGGCGCAACGTTGCGGGATTGCGACCGCGCCCGGTCACGCGCAGCAGCACGTCGCGCTCGGTGAAGATCCCGCGAAGGGCGGACTGCGGGGTGCCGTCCTCCGTGATCACCACCACGCCACGGTGCTCATGCTGCATGGCGCGGATGGCGTCGGTGACGGAGCAGTTCGCCGGAAGCACGATCGGCTTGCGTGCCGGTAGTACGGACAGCGGCTCGCGGAGCAGCCGCTTGTCGAACGGCGCGTGGTAGGCGCGGCGGCGCGGGCCGGCGCCTTCGTCCGTCCCAAAATCGTCGTCGTCAGGCCCGGGCTCGTCGTGCTCGGGGGCGGGCGGATCGAACTCGCCGTCGAGAGTGGACGTCACGTGCGTCTCCCTTTGCGAGACCCCCCCTTACGAAACACCTTTACTCTTGTAGCGGGTCGGTGGGCAAGGAAAAACGGCGCGCTCTCCGCCGGAAGCACCCTCGAGACCTGCGGCGACGCGACCGAGCAGATCGAGCACGTCCGGGTGGAGGTCGTGCCGATCCATCTGGCGCGCGATATGCGCCGGGGAAAGCGGGCGGCCGAGGGCGCGGGAGAGCGGCCCCCCCTCGGCGAGCAGCGCCTTGGCGTGGATCTCTCGCAGCGCGGATTCGTCGTGCAGCGGGGGAAGATGCCGGCGCACGAGGCGCGTCTGGCGAGCATGCTCGGTCGCAAAGCCCGCGGCCCGCACGATCGCGTCGGGGACGAGCAGGTAGCTCTCGATGTGGCGCCGTCCCCAGGTGAAAAACTCAAGTCCGGGCTCCGTGGAGTCCGTCGGAGGGAGGGACGGGGCGCTCCCATCGCGATCCAGCACGCAAAGGGCCCGTGCGGCCACGCATTCAGATCGAATCGCGCGAAAGTGGTCTGCCGCTCGGGCAGGCTGGCGACCGCCGAGAATCACTGCAGCTTGCACCAGCGCGCGCGCCAGCTCGGGCGCCACCCGCCACGCCCAAGAGCGCAGAATCTCGCGATCGCTTGGCCCCTCGACATAGAGCACGAACCGGCTGGCCGGAGCCTCTTCGCTGCTTGCGCGGGAAGCCTCGGAAGGCGGCACGTTCATCTCCGTCAAAAACCTAGCTGCTTGGGCTGCGGGTGTCAGGGCGCAGTGGGCGGCCGCTCCCCCGCTGCCGCGCTTGGCTCTGGCTTCGCCGAACGGTATACCTCTGGTGTGACCAGAGTCCTGATCGCCGACGACCATGGCATCGTACGCGAGGGCCTGCGACGCCTGCTGGAGCGCGAGGTCGACCTCACGGTCTGCGGCGAAGCCGCTGACGGAGAGGATCTGCTGGAGCAAATCGGGACCCAGGAGCCCGACGTCGTGATCCTCGACATCAGCATGCCGAGGCTGGGCGGGCTCGAGACACTCGAGCGGGTCCGGCGTCGTTTCCCGGCAGTGAAGGCGATTCTGCTGTCTGTGCACGGAGACCCGCCTCTTGTGCAAAGCGCTGTGGCGCTCGGTGCCGACGGCTACCTGCTGAAAAACGGCCCCGCTGCCGACGTGATCGAAGCCGTGCGCGCGGTGGTGAAGGGGGGCAGCTTCTTCAGTCCGCCGATTGCGAAGGAGATCGTCGCGCAGCTGCGCACCCCGCAGCGGGGGGGCGATCCCTTTTCGATGCTCTCCGGCCGTGAGCGCGAGATCGTGCACTTGATTGCCGACGGACTTTCCGCGAAGGAGATCGCGGCCGCTCTTCGCATCAGCACGAAGACCGTCGAGGCGCACCGCACGAGCCTGATGCGGAAACTGGGGGTGCGCAAAGCCACCGAGCTCGTGCGCTACGCCCTGCGCTTCGGGCTTGTCGAGCCCTAGCCCCCGCTTAGCAGCCAGCGCTGCCGTGCACGAGCGTCGCAAGCGCTTCCACGTGTGCGGTCTGCGGGAATAGGTCGAATCCTCGCACCTGCTGAATCTCGTAGCCCCCCGCGCACAGCACAGCGAGATCGCGGGACAAGGTCGCTGGATCGCAGGAGAGGTACACGACACGCGGCGCAGCGAGCGCGCAGACGGCGGCAGCACCGTCTCGGACGAGGCCGCTGCGCGGGGGGTCGAGGACGACGGCGTCGGGGATGGTGCCGAATCCCTTCGCAGCGGCGTGCTCGGCAGCCTCGCAGCACAGCTCGATGTTGTGAAGTCCGGCACGGCGCGCGTTGCGCTGGAGGTCCGCACAGCTCGCGGCGTCGGCTTCTACGGCCACGACCCGGCGGAAGCGGCGGGCGAGCCCGAGCGTGAGGAAGCCTGCGCCGGCGAAGAGCTCGATCGCAAGACGCCCTTGGCCCGCAGCCTCGAGCACCGCCGCGGCGAGCGCGTCGCGAAGCCAGCGGTTCGATTGCACGAAGACGCCCGGCGAGAATACGAGGCTGTCGTCCCCCACCTGAATGGCAAGCTCGCCCGTCGCGCTGCGAGGGCCGGTGGGACTTAGCCTTTCGATGCGCACGACGCCGCCCTCGCCGGAAGCCATCTCCCACTCGCCCGGGTCGGGCTCACCGTCGCCCAGCTGCGCGAGCACTGCATCGAGCTCCGGGACCAAGACAGGGCAGTGGCTTGTGGCGCACAGGGCATGGGAGCGTCGTCGCCGATAGCCGACCCGGCCTCCTTCGACGAGAACGCGCGTCCGGGTGCGATAGCGATACGGCGCGGGGCAAGGCATGAGCTCGATGGGTCCGGGTAGGCGTAGGCGTCCCACCCGCTCCAAGGCGCTGCGCAAGATCTCACGCTTGGCCTCGAGCTGCGCGTCATACCGGACATGCTGCCAGGCACAGCCGCCGCACACACCGAACACCGGGCACTCGGGTGTGGTCCGCGAGGGTCCGGCCGCGAGGAGCTCAACGATCTCACCGCGCGCAAAGCGCGCGTGCTCTTTCACCACGCGGACGCGGACGCGATCGCCCGGAGCGCTGAAGGGCACGAAGCAGACGCGGCCCCCCGCCGCGCGCCCGACACCGTCGCCGCCGCCTGCGAGCGACGCAATCGTGAGTTCGAGCTCGTGCTCCTTTGCCGGCGTTGGCGCGGGCTTCATGCCGGTGGCACGTGCTTCTTGAGGAATGCGATCGCCCGACCGAGGGCCTTGCGTGCGGGCGGGAGCGCCTCCAGCTGCAAGAAGCCGTGCGGCATTCCCTCGCACACGATGCGCTCGTGAGGGACGCCCCCCCGTTCGAGCGCGGCCGCAAGCGCATTCGACTGCCCAAGCAGCGGGTCGCCCGTGCCCACGACGAGACAGGAGGGCGGGAGCTTGTCGGCACCGCGGAGGGGGGAGACGCGCGGGTCGGTGAGGAGCGCTTCCGACGGCCCTTCGCCGAGGTATGCCGCAAGCATCATGCGCACCGCCTCTCGTTCAAACGCACCCGCGGGTGCACTTCCGCTCTCCCTTTGACCGTCCAGCAGCGTTGGGAAGTCGAATACACCGTAGAAGAGCAGCGCG
>DATFYN010000265.1:0-6312 GCA_035315025.1 Myxococcota bacterium | reverse complement strand
GCGCTCAGCGCGAAGCGCCTCGCCGGCCAGCTCCCGCAGGAGCCAAGCGCTCAAATCTGCCTCGCCGAGCGCCCAGCGCATCGCGGGAGGTGCCGCGGCAGCTCAGGTACTAGAGCCCCGCAAACCACTCGTAGCCTTGGTTCTCCCAGTAGCCGCCGGTGGGGTCGGGGAGGAAGTTCACTTCGGTCAAGTACTTCACCATCTTGTAGCCAAGTTTTACGGGCGAATAGAGCCGGAGCGGGGCACCATGATCGGGGTAAAGCGGGTCGCCGTTCATGCCATACGCAAGAATGGTCTGGTTGTGGAGCGCGCTCTCGCCGTCCCACGATGACCAGTAGCCGTTGTCGAACGAGCGGAACTCGACGTATCGCGCTCGTCGGTCGGCACCGACGACATTGGCGAGCTCACGCATCCGCACGCCGTGCCACGATGCAACTGCTGACCAACCCTCGACACAATGATGCCGAAGCCGCATGTCGGTGCGCGGCATCCGCTGTAGCTCTTCCAAGGAGAAGGCGGTGGGGTGAGCAACGAGACCCCCTACTTTCAGCATCCAGTTCGCCGGCGGGAACGGCATTGTCGAAGAGATGAAGTAGCTCGGGAAGTCCCCGTCGGGCGTGACCTCCGCCAACGATGGCTCCGGAGCCATCCGATCCGGCGCAAAGATGAGGCGGTCAATTCCCTGATTCCATGCTCCCATGGCGCGTAGGAAGCGCGACGGGACCCCGAGCGCGCCGGACGCCGCGAGCGCGGCTCCGGCGACAGCTGCCTTGAGGATGGTTCGTCGTGTGACGAGATCACTCACGCTTGCCGCCGGTCAACATGTCAATGAACGTCCGTGGATGCAGCGCAACCAGCACGAGATGGTTTGCGGTGAAGAGCGCGAGAAGAACCAAGCCGAGCAGGTGGACGGTGCGTGCCCCGTCGTAGCCGCCGAATATAGATGTGAGCCAATGGAGCTGTAGCGGCTTGTAGATGGCGAGACCCGATAGAACCTCAATCAGACCGAGAAGGATGGCGACGGTGTAGGCGAGGCGCTGAAGGCCGTTGTAGAACTCAGTGGGTGGCGGAGTCCTGTGAATGCGCAAGTAGTAGGCCACCATCGCCACGGCATTCTTCAAGTCGCGACGCGGCAGGAAGAAGCGTCGCCTCCATTCGCCTCGCACGAAAAGGTAGACTAGGTAGACGCCAGCATTCACTATCAAGAGCCATGCGAGTGCGAAATGCCAATGCCGTGCGCCGGCAAGCCAGCCGCCGAAGCGCAGCCAGGTCGGCGGGGGGCTTCCCTGTAAGGGATACCACGGATAGAGCGCGCCTCGCGGACCGAGCATCGGATAAGCCACGAAGATCTGCAGTCCGCTTCCCGCCATGAGGACGAGCAGCGGCACATTGACCCAGTGTGCCAGGCGGATCAGGAGGGGCTGCGCTTGCCTTCCCTTCGGTCCGTCTGCGGTAGTGGTCGATACCATCGCGCCTCCAATCGCTACTCCAGTGTGTTGAGGGTTTGGCAGGACCTGTAAAGTCGCTGGCGGCCTCTATTTTTCCATCCCCGACGCCTTGCCACCCTCCATCATTTTGCCGTCCATTGTCATCATCTGGCCGTCCTTCATGTGGTCCTTCGTGCCGTCCTTCATCACCATGGTGCCGTCCATCATGACCTTCGTGCCGTTGGTCATGGTCATGTCGTGCGACATCGGACCGGTCGCCTTGCCGTCCTGCATCATCATCATTTTGTTGTCCTTCATCATCACGCCGTCCGTGCTGGCAGCGATGACGGGGCTCGCTGTGAGACAAATGGCCGCGATAAGGGCGGCTCCAAAGATCGTAAATCTATGCTGGCTCATGGTCCGGTCCTCGTGTGTGGGTAAGACGATTTCGGTTCGAAAAGCGGCGGGTATTGCTCGTACGTTTCGATCCCGGAGCCGCTCGACCGGGAAAAAGCGAAGTGCGGTCGAGGTTTGGCCACATGGTAGTTGTGCATGGTGCCTAAGTCTCCCCGGAAACATAGCCGCCGGCCCTCAGAGGCTATTTGCGAAACGCCACGCGGGAGCGTCGCGACCAACCTCGTCGAGCGCCAAGCGCGAAGCGCATCCTTGTCCAAGCGCTGAACGCCGCGCGAGCGTGGCCCACGTGCGGCCAAGCGCTTAGCCGGGGGAGTGCCAAAACGAAATGGTGCTGAGCGCTCAGTGGAGCGGCGCGAGAGGGTGCGACGCCAGGCGCTCAGCGCAGTGAGACCCGCCGCTACGCCCCGCCGACATGAACACCTATTTCCCCTGCGCACAAGGGGCCGAGGCCGGATGTCAGTTCCGCCGCTTCCGCCGACCCCGCACCTGCGGCGCGTGCACGTTCCGATTGAACGCTGCATCCGGCGTGCTTTCCCGCCATTGCGCATCAGGTCTCTAAGAACGGATCATAAATCTTCGCATTGCGCTCGTCTGTTTCGGGCTCGGCGCGATGACAGAGACCGCCTCGGCGGCCCTCCGCGTCTGGCTCTACGATCCAGCGCGGGCTCGCGCCGGGCTTGCGCTCGCTGACACGTGCTTCAGCATGTCACGTGAAAAAGACCAATCCTCCGCCCTTTTGCCCGGTTGAACGTGGCGGCAGCCTGTGGTGTCGCCTCTGCAAGAACCTCGCAGCCCTTGCGCGCGAAGAATGCCGCCGCTTCGGGGGAAAGACGCACATTGTCGTTCTGGCCAGTTCCGAGAACCAGCAGTTCGCTGCCCTTCTCCTGGACGAATTCGGCCTCTTCTAGGGACATGATGTGCGAGGTGCCGAACTGTTTTTTGGACAGCTTTTTCTTGCGCTTCTCGATCTTTCCAGACAATCGGATGAGAACGTCGTGGTGATAGGTTTCACCATCGATCGTGATGCTGCCGAATTCGGTGCTGTTGACCTTCATGGTATCCCCCGTGACGAAAACGCTGCGGTGCTGTCTCCCGCCTTGATCGCGGGAATGCTGGGCCAAGACGCGAGGCATCCAGCGCGTCGTTTATGGCCTCGGGGTCCTCCACGAGACGGCGTTGTTAGCTCCTGGCTCGAAAGATCGCCGCAGAGGCTCGCATCCGCCTGCGCCTTGTGCCGCGTTGCCGGTGGAGCTGGCTTGTGGGGTTACCGGGAGCGCCTGGGTCCATCTCTTCTTTGGGGGGAGGGGAAGACCGTAGGCGTCTCGCCGGCAACCGCCGGCAACGCAGCGTGGTGAAGATACCAAACGCGGTTTGCGGCGCCGCTCCAGTCTGAGACAGGTCGCCGCCCAGCACGATGCCCCCGCCCATCGCCGGCCCGCGGCCGAGCACCCAGTGCTACGCGCGATGCAGGCTCGCGGCGGCCCGAGCCCACAGGCAGAGGGTCAAGGCACGGACCCACCCCATCCGAAGGGAGGTGGTCCTGCGTCCAGCTTGGCGTGCCTGGCGCAGCCGATTGTCTACGAAGAGGAAGTCGACGGTCCTGTCCCGCCAGTGCTCGCACACCTTCACGTTCGCGACGGGTGCGTCCGCGCGCCGTAGGCGAACGATCTCCAAGTCAATCGCCTGGATGCTGTCGCGGGTTGGCAGTCTCACACCGGGTAGATTAGTCAGCCGAGCGCCAAGCGCGAGGCACAATGCCATGCCGACCGCTTACGCCCCGCCCTCCTCGGCCTGAAGGACAAGGACGCCGCCATCGCCGCGGCTGTTCGGGTGCCAGTCTGCTCTGAGCACTGTCCAGTGTTGCCTGACGGCATCGGCGGCGGCGAGGCCTTCGGCCTGCTCGTGGTTCGTGGCCGGATAGCAGATGAACTTCGTCATGGCGGGCCCCATTATCCGCTCATGAGCCTATAGCACCAGCTCGCGACGTGTAGCGGAGGACCTTCGCGCATGGCGTTCGGCGGAAGTGTGGCGAGGTGCCTCGCGCTTAGCGATCGGCATGGCTGGACACAAGCCTACGCCAACGAGGACCCGAAGCTGGGGTGAAATACGACCACGGGCCGACGCCCAGCCGCCACGAGCTTCCCGTGGTAGCCCGCGTCGTCGAGGCGACCGAGAATCTCTGCAGGCGTCGTCTCGTCCTGGAACGTCTCCATGACGATCTCCAGCATGGCGACCGGGCGGTCGTCGGGACCATCTACGCGGAACATACGGCTGCCCCGGACGAAGTTGTCCTGGCTGTCGACGGTGCAGCCCGGGAAACCACCCACAAGCCAATCGGTGACGGCCCGGATCTGCTCGGGAGTGGCGCGCGAGTGCATATGAGTACTCCAAGCGCACGGTCGCAGGATCGGCGGCCGGGATGATCTCCGAGACCCATAGGGCCAACCATCCTCGGATCCCGGTAAATCGGACACTGAGATCAGGGATTTGTTGCTCGGCGGCGGCGGGGCGCCGAGGCGCCAGGCTCAGTCTTCGAGCGAGGTGGCCTTCGCGGATCGCGTACTTCGTCAGGTCGGCCACGCTGTGGATGCCGAGCGGAGATGAGGAGGAGTGGCCACTCGTCGTAAGACGATGGAAAGGCCGTCTGAAGTGGTCCGCGCCAAAGCACGAAGAGTTCCTTCAAGCCGCTGCTACCCAGGTGGTTTTCCACGAATGCGAGGCCATCCTGACGAGCCTGGCGAGGGGATAAGTATGGCCGCGCTCCCTGCAGGTCGGTCAGCACCACCGGCGAATCGGACCCACCGTGCTTTGGTCTGCAGGGGTCGTCGTGCGCGGCGCTTCGCACTCGGCGTTCAGCGCCTAGCGCCGAACAAGGTCCGGCCGATGCCTCGCCATCCTCGCGAACATCGCATCCACCCTTGCCCTGAAGGCTGGAATTCTCTGTTGCAGCAGAATGGGATCGTCGACCTCTGGGTTGGCTTCGTTCATTCTGGAAAAGATGCGCTCTTGCCCACGCAACAGGAACAGCACCGCGAGAATAAAGACGTCGGGGTTATCGGGGTCGAACTCCTGGGCCAACACCTTGATATCTTGGTGGATCTTGTTGTTCTCCACGATGGTCTGAACACGCAGACCGAGAGACACACCGCTGAAGCGGCAGTGCATCGCCCATGAAGACGCGCGATCGTACATTTCCGCGAGACTCCACGGCCAAAGAATCGCCTTTATATGGCGCTGATATTTGTAATACAGAGCCTTCTCTTCGTCTTCAGTCATTGCGTCCCGCCACTCCCGTGCAATCGAGGGCGTGTCTCTCATCAGCTTGCAATACGCGATCGACTCGCACTGAACCCGCAGGAAGCTGAGAGGCGATGTGACCCGCATCCGAAGTAGGTCGGCCACGGCCATCGCGTACTGGACGCCCATTCGTGCGACGAGAATGCCGCGATTCTCACGTGAGTAGAGCCGATCCAGGCCGATGTTTGCAGCCGCGTAAACCTGCTGCTGCCCAGGCGGCGGCGGCTTCTCGACAACGTCGCGCACCTTGCCCGGATCGCTGAGCCCGAGCGTATTCATGGCTTGCATCAAGTCCTGAAAGTGATCTCCGATGCCTTGGCCGAACGAGTGCTGCGCGCTCTCGTAGAGGACACACGCTTGATTCAGCAGCTCCGGGAGATCATGGGAAAACTCGTCGAGCAGCTGACGGACCTTGGGGATGTTCTCGTCGTCGCAAGCGAGCAGGGCATCCACTCTCGGAATGAGGGGCATCGAAGCCTCCGGTGGCGCGCGAGCCGCGTTGCGCTCACGACGAGAATAGGCGCGCCGTGGAGACGGAGAGCAGCCTCGAAGCTGGCGGCAGGTTCAGAGTTTATACCACGAGGGCGGCGCAGGCGCATCCGCTGTGCTCGCGCCTCGTACCGCTACGGGGAGGCGCGCTCTCCGAGCGAGGCTCACCGCGCCCGGGGGCGTCGGACGGCGAGGCTCACCGCGCCCGGCGCGGGGAGTCGAGAAAGGCCTTTAGCGCAGACCGGACCGGCCGGGCACCTCGAAAACATAGTCCGCGAGCTGACGTTACGTCTACAGACTACGAGCAGCCGTCCGCTCGCGCTTGAAGGCATAGCGCCCGCGTCCCTGAGCTCGTGCATGCGCCAGGCCGGCGCATCCAGGCCGGCACCGATGCCCATATCGACCTGTCGGCGTGCTACACCACGAATCGGGCGATTCCCGCGCCTTCCCCTAGCCGGGCTGCAACAGCACGCGCTCGATGTACGTTCTGAATTCCTCGGTAACGCTCAGCGGGTTCGTCGCCCACCATGCGCGGATGCCGGGGTACTGGAGCAGCGTGGCGAGAGCGCGCTCTTCAGGGCGCCACAAGCCAAGCTCGCCGGTACCGAGCTTGCTCTGGTGATACATCGTGTCGAAGATCCTGACGGCACTCAGACATAGAAAGGCAAACTGGATCTGTTGG
>DATFYN010000264.1:0-4186 GCA_035315025.1 Myxococcota bacterium | reverse complement strand
CCTGCCGGGACCAATCCCATGCCGACGCAATCGCCAGGATTCCTCTCGCGTGCGCAGGCCACTGCGCGCTACCACGAGCGAACCGGACGCGACGTCTCGGCCGTGCCCTATTACCTCATCTTCGGGACCTTCAAGATGGCCGTGGTGCTCCAGCAGATCTTCTTCCGCTATGAGCGCGGCCAGACGAAGGACAACCGGTTTGCCGGCCTTGGCCCCGCGGCCGAGGCCCTCTTTCAGCTCGCCGCAGCGCGCCGCCCGTAGAAGTCCGTCGGCGCCCGTCTAGAGCAGGCCCGCCCCCGTCGCCATGCGCGTGCTGCCGTCTGTGCGGAAGGCGTCGATGACGTTCTGTGCGATCTGGGAGAGGTGGACCTCATCCGCGCCGTCCACCAGTCGGGCAGAACGTGCATGGCGCATCATGCTCTCAAGGTGCGAGTCGGTCGAATAGCCGAGCGCCCCGTGCACCTGGATCGCGCGGTCGATGATCCGCCAAAGCGTGTTCGCCACGTGATACTTCGTCATCGAGACCTCTTGCCGGAAGGGCAAGCCGTTCTCGATCAGATAGGCGGCGTGAATGGTCATGAGTTTGGCCTGATAGAGTTCGAGCGCGGACTCCGAGAGCTTCCACTGGATGCCCTGCTTGTCCGCGAGCACACCGCCGTGCAGCTTCCGCGAGAGCGCGCGCTTGGTCATCTCCTCGAGAGCCAGCTCGGCGTTTCCGATCCACCGCATGCAGTGCGCCAAACGCGCCGGCCCAAGGCGCGTTTGGCCGAGGCGGTGACCCTGACCACGGCCGCCCAAGATCGCGGAGTCAGGCACCACGCAGTTCTCGATGCGGATCTCGCAGTGGTTGCCCCGGCCCGCCATGGTCTCGATATCGCGCACGATCTTCCATCCCGGGTTGTCGGTCTCGACGATGAAGGCAGTGTTCCGTGCCTGAGGAGGCTGTGCGTCGGGATCGGTCTTTGCGATCACGATGGCGAAGCGCGCTCCGTGCGCTCCGGAGATGAACCACTTGTGACCGTCGATGACCCACTCGTCACCCTTCTTCGTCGCCACGGTTTGGATGCCCGTGGGATCGGAGCCCGCGACCTCGGGCTCAGTCATCGCAAAGCAGGACCGGCATTCCCCGTCGACAAGCGGCCGCAGGTACTTCTGCTTCTGCTCCGGTGTTCCATAGTGGAGCAGCGTGTGCATATTGCCCTCGTCCGGGGCATGGCAGTTCAGGATGTAGGCGCCGAACTGGCTGCGCCCGCATTCCGCGGAGACGAACGCCATGGCGAGGTGGCCGAGTCCCATCCCTCCCCATTCCCGCGGCATGTGGGGCGCCCAGATGCCGGCGGCCTTCGCCTTCTCGCGCAGTTCCTGGAGGGCCGGCCGCCACGCGCGCAGATCATTGGCCGCTCGCAGGCGCTCCTCGGTGGGCTTGACCTCCTGCGAAAGGAACATTCGGATGCGGTCGCGAACTTCATTGACGTCAGCCGGAAGGGTGAAATCGACGGCCACGGTGCTCTCCTCGTCGTCGGGCGGTCTCTTTGGGGACAGTCTAACCGAAACGGACGCAGCGGGCGGCTAGACTCGGCCTTCCATGCCCGACGATCGTCTGCTCACCCGGTCGTTCGCCCTGTGCGCCGCCGCGAACTTTCTCCAGGCCCTGTGCTTCAACCTCTATCTTCACCTTCCGGGCTTTCTGCGCGGGCTCGGTGCGGACGAGGTCATGATCGGTCTGCTCTCGGGACTGACGGCGGTGGCGGCGATCGCGGCAAGACCGCCGGTGGGGCGCGCCATGGACAGCCGCGGACGGCGCGGTGTCATCCTCGTGGGAGGCGTCCTCAACACCACGGTGTGTTCAATGTACCTCGGCGTGGACGCGATCGGGCCGTGGCTGGTCGGCGTGCGCATCGTGCATGGGCTGGCGGAGGCGATGCTGTTCTCGGCCCTCTTCACGTTGGCGGCGGACATGGTGCCCGCCTCCCGTCGCACGGAGGGTCTCGCGCTTTTCGGGGTCTCAGGGATCTTGCCCATCTCGCTCGGAGGGCTTCTCGGGGATGCCATCCTTGCCCGCGCAAGCTATGCCGCGCTCTTTGCCACTTCCTCGGGGCTCGCCGCGCTCTCGCTCCTCGTCTCGCTCCCGCTGCGCGATCGGCCACGCCCGGCCCCTCACGAAGCCTTGCCCTCGCGGGGCTTTGGCGCGGCTGCTGCGCAGCGGGACCTCTTGCCCCTGTGGTTCATCGGCAGCGTCTTCGCAACCGCCCTTTCCGCCGTCTTTACCTTCGTCACGACCTTCGTGCTCACCACGGGCATCGGCTCGGTGGGGCTTTTCTTTTCGTTCTATTCGGGTGCAGCCGTCCTTTTGCGCCTCTTCCTCGCCTGGCTGCCCGACCGCGTAGGCCCGAAGGCTGTGCTCTTCCCGGCCCTCGCGCTGTTGTGCGCCGGGCTACTCGTGCTGGCGGCTGCGAGCAGGACACGCGACATCGCGATCGCGGGCGTCCTGTGCGGCCTCGGCCATGGCTTCACGTTTCCAATACTCTCCGGGTTTGTCGTGAAGCGGGCGCGCGAAACAGAGCGCGGTGCAGCCCTCTCGCTCTTTACCGCGCTCTTCGACCTCGGCGTGCTGATCGGTGGGCCGGCATTCGGGGCGGTGATTCGCTCGGAGGGCTATCCCACGGCCTACCGCGCTGCGGCCGGCGTGGTGTTCGTGGGCACCGCCAGCTTCGCGGCCTGGGACGCGCGGGTCGCGCGGCAGGCCCGCGCACGTGTAGAATCGAGCGCGCGTTGACTGGCGGATCAATGGAGGATTCATGTCGGACGGCTATCGCTTCTGCGTCGATCGGACGGGCATCTTGCTGTTTGCGAGCGCCCTTGGAGAGGCCAATCCCATCTACTGGGACGAGGAATACGCGAAGAAGACACCGCTCGGGGGTGTGATCGCGCCGCCGACTTTCGCGGTGTCGTCGGCGCACTGGGATCCGAACTACGCTCTGCGCGGGGTCCGCAAGATCCCGGCGCCGCCGCCGAAGCCCCCGGTGGCGACGAGCGGCTCCGTCGGCCAGGCGAGCGGAGGTGCGGGAGGCGGCGGAGGGCTGAACCTCACGCGAGTCCTACACGGCGAACAGCGCTTCGAGTACCACAAGCCCGTTCGGCCGGGCATGACGCTCACTGTCACCAACCGAGCGGGCAAGAGCTGGACGAAGGAAGGGAGAAAGGGCGGGACCATGCGCTTTTCGGAGTCGATTTCGGAGTATCGCGACGAGAAAGGCGAACTCGTGGTGACGGCGACGAGTGTTGGCATCGTTACCGAAAAGGCGGTGCAGTCATGAAGGATGCAAACCCCAAGCTCAAATTCCATGACATGAGAGTCGGCCTCGAGTACGAGTCCAAGCTGGTGGAGAACCTGGCGCGTACGCAAATCGTCCAGTACGCCGCCGGTTCCGGTGACTTTAACCCCATCCATCACGACGAGACCTTCGCCACCAAGCTGGCGGGCTATCCGTCGGTCTTCGCCCACGGCATGCTGACGATGGGCCTGACCGGGAAGCTGCTGACGGACTGGCTCGGCGACGGCGTGTTGCGCAAGTTCAGCGTTCGGTTCGTGAAACAGGTCTTTCCCGGGGATTCGCTCGTGGCGAAGGGCATCGTGCGCGAGCTCAAGGAGGAAGGGGACCACGGTCTCGTCGAGATCGACCTCGTGACGACCAATCAGCGCGGCGAGCCGGTCGTGACGGGTAGCGCGACCGCAGCGCTGCCGCGCTGAGCCGGCGCGCGGGACCAAGCGAGCAATCGATGGCGAAGCTGCGGGAACTCGTCGAAGACCTCGAGAAACGCAAGGTCGACGCCCTTGCAATGGGCGGTCCGGAACGGGTCGCGAGGCAGCACGCGCGCGGAAAACTCACCGCCCGGGAGCGGATTGATCTCCTCTTCGACCCCGGCACGTTCGAAGAGTTCGGGATCCTGGGCAAGCAACCGGGCGTGCGTTCACCGGCGGACGCTGTCGTAACGGGCTTTGGAAAGATCGACGGGCGTTCCGTCGGGGTTGCGTCCTACGACTTTACCGTCTTCGGGGGCTCGATGGGTCCCACGGGCGAGGTCAAGGCCGCCCGCCTACGAGAGCTGTGCCTCCGCCACCGCATGCCGATCGTCTGGCTCGTCGATTCCGGAGGCGCACGCATTCAGGGGGGAGGCAGCGCCC
>DATFYN010000263.1:0-2142 GCA_035315025.1 Myxococcota bacterium | reverse complement strand
GCTGTACGGAGCGGGCGAGAGTGGCTGCCCCGCTTGCGCTGGCATTCCGCCTACTGGGAATGCGAGGCGATAGCCGGTCGGTGAATTCGCCGGTTCCAAGAAGCGCGACGACGGGTACGGGAGCATGCACTCGACGTTATTCAGGATCTCGCAGACATCCGGGCGGTCGAGATCCACCAGCTCGAACTGAGTCGCGGCATCGATCGCAAACTGGAAAAAGAAGAACCGAACCTTCGCTTCGGCCGCAAGCTCGTGCTGCCCAGCGCCGAGCGCCGGCAATGTGCCCTCAAGGAGCGTTGGGTTGCGCGTAAAGCTGCCGGGGCCGAGCGCGGCCCCATCGAGCGAAAGCGTGAGCGAGTCGATGTGGGCAAAACCCGGCAGGACGAGTTCGACGGGGATCTGGCCCACCAGAGAAAGCTGGCCGAACAAGGGCGCCCGGAAGAAGAAGAAAGGCGTACCGGTACCCTGAGCGCAGGGGCCGGAACCCGCGGCTCCAGCCGCAACGAGTGCGATCAGGAGGGAGCGGCGGATGCGAAAGACGAAGGACATGGATCGAACTCCTCGACGTCCAGACCAGCAAGAGAGGGGCCTCGGACGACCTTTCCGAGGCTGCGCATCCTATCACGCTCCTTACCGACCGGTAAGGAGAAAAATGCGCACCACTCGCCGTCTGAAGGGTGCCCTTGGCCAGGAAGGGGTAATGGGGGGAGGCGGCAGCCCGGGAGGGGTCTTGGCGGGCCCCTGCGAAGCCGAGGCGCGGGAGGGCACAGGTCTCGGGGGACCTCGCCCCGCGGCAAGGCGGCCCGGCTCCCTTGGCGAGGACGGATCGCAAGCCCACAAGACGCGCCGGTTAGTTCGTCTGCGTCCCCTTCGGGGTCCCCAATCGAGATGGGACGGGGGCGGCTTCGGCTCGTGGCCCGAGACCCGTCACCTCACGGATAGTTGCCTCATCCAGAGATTCGGCCTTGAGCAGCGCGTGGGCGAGCGCGTCGAGCTTGTCGCGGTGCTCGGCCAGCACCCGGTCTGCCTCACGGTGACACTCCTCGACGATGCGGCGCACCTCGGCGTCGATGAGCTCCGAGGTCGCCTCGCTATAGGGCTGGTGCTGGAATGCGGGAGGTAGCCCCTCGTCCTGCGGCGTAACGAAGCTAATCGGACCGAGCTTCTCGCTCATCCCCCAACGCAAGACCATGCGCCGGGCGATTTCCGTGACCTGGTGCAAGTCGTTCTCGGCGCCGGTCGTGACCACGCCGTACACGAGCCGCTCTGCGGCGCGTCCACCGAGGGCGTTCGTGATGCGCGCGCGCAGGTAGTCTTCGGAGTAGCTGGTGCGGTCGTCCACGGGCAGCTGATACGTGACACCGAGTGCCATTCCGCGCGGTACGATCGAGACGCGGTGGACCGGGTCGCTTCCGGGTACGAGCATTCCGAGCAGCGCGTGGCCGGATTCGTGGTAGGCGGTGCGCTCGCGATCGGCGGGATTGAGGAGCAAAGGACGTGCGGGACCGAGGGTGATCTTCTCGAGGGCTTCTTCGAAGTCCTCATTGCGGACCGCACTCGCCCCACTGCGGGCCGCATGCAACGCCGCCTCGTTTACGAGGTTTCGCAGTTCGGCGCCCACGAGCCCGGGCGTCTCGGCAGCGAGCCGTTCGAGGGACACGTCCGGCATGAGAGGCACTTGCTTCGTGTGCACTTTCAAGATCGCAGCTCGGCCGGCCCGGTCGGGACGTTGCACGACGATGCGGCGGTCGAAACGGCCCGGTCGCAAGAGCGCAGGATCCAGCACATCCGCACGATTGGTGGCCGCGAGGACGATCACACCCTCTCGCGAGTCGAAGCCATCCATTTCGGTCAGGATCTGATTGAGGGTCTGCTCGCGCTCATCGTGACCCCCAAGCGCCGCGCCGCTGCCTCGCACGCGACCGATGGCATCGAGTTCATCGATGAAGACGATCGACGGAGCGGCTACGCGGGCTTGCGTGAACAGATCACGCACTCGAGCCGCGCCCACACCGACAATCATTTCGATGAACTCGGAGGCGCTGAGGCTAAAGAAGGGGACGCCGGCCTCGCCGGCGATCGCGCGAGCGAGGAGCGTCTTGCCGGTGCCAGGTGCCCCGATGAGCAGGACGCCCTTGGGCA
>DATFYN010000262.1:0-2422 GCA_035315025.1 Myxococcota bacterium | reverse complement strand
GGAGCAGGCGCATTACGTCCTTGAACGTGCGCGTGCCGGTATTGCGAAACTTTCTGAGGAGCCTGAAGCCCTTTGACCAGCTCGGTGAGACAAAGATCAGGAACTCCTCGTCCCGTCGCTCGAGCACTGCGACCTCGGCGACGTGCCCTCCACGTTGCAGCTCGCTCACGATATCAGCTTCCGGTGATGGTTGGCGTGCCCGGATCAATGGCCAGCATGCCCGCCGACGGGGCGGGGATGCTTGCTGTCTGAATGCTCGCCGTCGGAGCGGGCGATGCCGTATCGTGGCGTTGCCGCGAGCGCAGCCGCCAGATGCCGTCGACCAGTCTCTCCAGAGCGACGTTGGCGGCGTCTTCATCATCGGCGTCGAATTCTGCAACGGCCGGGCCCGGCGCAGTCGCCATCAGAATAGCGAAGCCGGTTTCGGTATCGTAGCTCCACATCACGCTCGGAAGCCCGAGAACTTCGCCTAACCGTTTGAGTACCTCCGTCGCGGTGGAGGGGTGACAGCGGGCCGAGTTTGCGAACGCGAATGTCGGCACCCTTGCAAGTGTGATTTCTTGCGGAAGCTCCGATGTCGACGTGCCGGCCGCCTCGAGTACTCTGAACAACTGCGAGCCCGGCTCGTCCTCTGCCAGGACGAGGACACGAGAGCAGAGCGTGTGCTCGATGACAGAATCCGCGATCCGGCTGCACAGCGCCGGAAGACTGATGGCGGTCGCAGCGACGAGAGAGAGTTCGCGCTCGAGCAGCCGACGCGACTCGTGACCGCGGATTTCCAGATTGGCGCTATCCAGCAAATGCTGTGCGCGGACCAGGTCCTTGCCGAGGCGCGACGACAGCTGTCGGTAGTACGCGACCTCTTTCTGCAGCAAAGTTGTCGGGCTGGCTCTCGTATCCACGTCTGCTGTCTCCGTCTTCATCACGTTGTTTCGATGAGCGTCGTGAGTACACCAGTCCAATCGAGCGGCCTGGACCGACCCCGGACTGGGGCGATCTCAACACCCGAGTAGAACCCGAGGAGCGGCACCGGGCCGCTCGTAAGCTCGTCAAGGACGATACCCGCCTCTTCGTCCGTCGTGCCGCTCATCACGCTCGCGCGGCCAGCGCAGTCGATATAGAGGCGAAGGAGTGGGCGGCCGCCGGAGCTCTGCGTCGCTTGGCGGGCTATCTGCGCGCCGCGCCGCGCCTCACTGAGCATGAGTGCCGGGTCATTGGCCATGAGCTGCACATAGGCACCGACGGAGAAGTCGGGCTCGAACAGAATGACCGACTTCGACTCGCGGTTGGCCGTCAGGATCAGTCGATTGGTGTAGTCGTTAGGCGTCGCTGGCGCGAAACGATCTCCATCATCCTTGTTGCCCAGCGTCATGATCCTGGTCGGCTGCCCGGCCGCGTTGATGAGGGGCTGGGTCATGTAGTTTTCGACAACCTCGAGAGCGGGCTGGCCGTCCAACTCGAAGAGCTCGGCCCCTTCGATACGGGTGATTGCCATAAAGGCGCTGACCGGCTGACAGGCACGCAGCACCGAGGTCTCGGCCCTGACTGAGGCCGGGAAGGACAGGGCAATGGCGGCGTGCCGATGGACGCCACCATGGGCGAAGATCCATCCGTCCGACAGGTTGAGGTCGGTCAGGACGCCGCCGCCGACGATGAGCGGTGCGTGGGGTCCCCAACCGACATAGAACCCGTCGACAATCGGACCCGCCGGGTGGAGCTGTTTCGGCTTCTCCGCGCGCACACTGTCGTAGAGCAACACCACGACGGAGGTGTCCGGGTGTCGCGCGCGGGCTTGCCAGCCGAGTGCGACGCCCGCGTCGTACTCGCCATGGAGAAGGTCGTCGGTGAAGGAGATGCGGGGCGTGATGCTCTCACGGCGCCAGGCCGCCATGCCGATCTCTAAACCGGAGTAGCCGAAGCCGGTCTTCGAGATCACGCCTGCGGCCGAACCGCCCACCACCGGGACGTCGGGGAAGACGCGGGCCACGCCGCGAAGCGCTTCCTCCGGCGCATGCTTCCCGCCGACGAACAGCATGATCAACGTCGGTTGCTGCACGCCTAGGGCAACCGACGCGGCGGCCTGCCGAGCGATCTCGAACGTATGGCTGCCCTTGGCGTACGCTGTGACGATATCCGAGTCGGCGGCTATACGCGTCGCACGGGTTGACCATATCCCTCGTGTAGTTGCCGAATTCCTCGCAAGCGTCATGTTAGCCTTACCAATTCTGTGGTGGATTCACGTAGAGAAAAGATTCCGTTAATCTCGCGCACAGGCGTGACGTTGCCGAGTAGGTGGGGACGTTGCCGCCCCCACCCCTCACAGACCCGGACGTGCGGATTTCCCGCATCCGGTTCCTCACGAGAGAGATTCGCTCGCGGCAGCGTAGGATGACGCCGTCCGTGACTCGTTCCAAATTGGCTA